>JAILZQ010000221.1 GCA_023512415.1 Geminicoccaceae bacterium
GCGCGGCGCCGGTCGCGAGCGCGTAGGGTACGCCAGCTGAGCCGCCGACGACCGCGGCCTCGCCGATCCCGAGCGCATCGAGGACAGCGCCCATGTCCGCCCCGAAGCGCCGCAAGCTGTGCTCGGGCATCGGCTCGGAGGCGCCGTAGCCGGGTCGGTCGGGAGCGAAGAGGTGGAGGCCCAGATCGCCGGCGATGCGCGGCTCGAGGCGGCTGCCGAGAAAGCCGTGCAGGTAGAGAACGGGGATGGACAGCCCGGGTCTGCCGTATTCGGCGCACACCAAGCGGCGACCGTCCGGAAGCCGGATCCGGTGCTCGGCGGCCGGTGCCGGCGCACTCATCGCGAGGTTCCCGTCGCCCGCCTCACGTGCCTCGCCTATATGGGGGCCGGGGCGGCTGAGGAAGGGTACCATGGCGGGTGGCGGATCGATCCTGTTGGGCAAGGGCGAGCGGGAGGTTCGGCTGCATCTCCCGCTCGCCAACCGGCACGGGCTCGTGGCCGGGGCCACGGGCACCGGCAAGACGATCACCCTGCAAGTGATGGCCGAGAACCTCTCGCGGGCCGGCGTCCCGGTGTTCTGCGCCGACGTCAAGGGCGATCTCTCGGGCCTCGCCGTGCCGGGCACCTCCAACCCCAAGCTCGAGAAACGGGCGGCCGAGCTCGGTGTCAGCGACTTCGCCTACGAGGCGGCACCGGTGATCTTCTGGGACCTGTTCGGTCGCCAAGGCCATCCGATCCGCACCACGGTGAGCGAGATGGGCCCGCTCTTGCTGGCCCGTCTGCTGGAGCTCAACGAGGCGCAGGAGGGTGTCCTCAACATCGCCTTCAAGCTGGCCGACGAGGAGGGCCTGCTCCTTCTCGACTTCAAGGACCTGACGGCGATCCTGCAGTTCGTGGCCGAGCAGGCCGACCGGATCACCACAACCTACGGCAACGTCTCGAAGGCCACGGTCGGCACGATCCAACGTCGGCTCCTCACGCTCGAGCAGCAAGGTGGGGCGCATTTCTTCGGCGAGCCGGCCCTCGAGCTCGAGGATCTCTTGCTCACCACCCCGGACGCTCGGGGAGCGGTCAACGTGCTGATGGCCGACCAGCTGATCCAGAGCCCGCGGCTCTACGCGACCTTCCTGCTTTGGCTCCTCTCCGAGCTGTTCGAGGAGCTGCCGGAGGTCGGCGATCGGGACAAGCCCAAGCTCGTCTTCTTCTTCGACGAGGCGCACCTGCTCTTCAAGGACGCGCCGAAAGCGCTGGTCGAGAAAGTCGAGCAGGTGGTCCGGCTGATCCGGTCCAAAGGCGTGGGCGTCTATTTCGTCACCCAGAACCCGCTCGATCTGCCCTCGAGCGTGCTGGGCCAGCTCGGCAACCGGGTGCAGCACGCGCTCCGCGCCTTCACCCCCCTCGAGCAGAAGGCGGTCCGGGCGGCGGCCGAGACCTTCCGCCCCAACCCGCGCTTCAAGACCGAGGCGGTGATCACCGAGCTCGCTGTCGGCGAGGCGCTCGTTTCGACGCTCGAGCCCGGGGGCGTGCCGGGAATCGTCGAGCGGGCGCGGATCTGCCCGCCCCGCTCGCGGATCGGCCCGCTCACGGAAGAGGAACGGCGGGCGGTGATCGAGCAGAGCCCGCTCTTGGGCAAGTACGAGGATCCGATCGACCGCGAATCGGCCTACGAGATCCTCCAAGGCCGCGCCACCCGCGCGCCCCAACAAGTCGAGCCACATCTGCCGCCGGGCAGCGGGCCGGCGCCCACCCGCAGCGGCAGCCCCTGGGGCACGGCGCCGGCGGGGACGGCGCGGCGGGTGGGAGGCGCTGCCGCGGCCGGTCCGGAGGCGAGCACGGGCGGGCGGCGGTGGGCCCTCGAGCCGCCGCCGCAGCCCGCCGGGAGGGGCGGGATCCTCGGCGACATTCTGACCGGAGGCGGCGGCCGTCGGCAGGGCGTCGCCGAGGCGGCCGCCAAGACGCTAGCGCGCACCGTCTCGAGCCAGATCGGCCGGCAGCTCGGCACCGCCCTGGTCCGCGGCGTCCTGGGCTCGCTACTCAAGCGGTGAAGCGGGGCGGACGCGCTGTTGTCGGCCGGTCGCAGCGCGACAGCTGGCGGAAGCGGGCCCCGCCGGTGTCGACCGGCACCGGCACGAGCGCCGAGTGGCCGACAGGGGACGCTCGCCTGCCGCCGGAGAGCGTCGGCTGTGGCCAGGTCGCTCTTGTAGGGGGACGGCGGTGCCGTGAAGCTCCCGCGAGGAGCCGCCGGAGGAGCCCGCCGTGCCGCATCCGAGCCGCCGCAGCATGCTCGCGGGCCTCGCCGTGGCGCCGCTCCTCCTCCGCCGCGCTGCGGCAGCGCCGGTCGAGGTCGTGGTGGTGGGGGCCGGGGTGGCCGGGCTCGCTGCGGCCATGGAACTCGCCCGTCGGCGGATCGGCTTCCGGCTGCTCGAGGCGCGCTCCCGGATCGGCGGGCGGGCCTGGACCGAGAGCAGGAGCTTGGGCGTGCCCTTCGACCGCGGTTGCACCTGGCTCGAGGCCGCCGGGCACAACCCGTTCGTCACCATCCTGCGCGGCCGGGGCCACCGGCTTCTGCGCGAGGGCCCCGAGCGGCTTTGGCTCGACGGCCGCTGGGCCGGCGGAGCCGAACGGGCGGCGCTCGCGGCGGCGCAGGACCGGCTCGACCGAGTGATCGCGGCGGCCGGTCGGGCCGGCCGCGACGTTGCGGTCGGGGTGCTGTGGGAGACGACCGATCGCTTCGCGCGGATCGCGGGCGCGATCGCCGGGCCGCTCGAGGCCGGGGTCGAGCTCGACCGGCTCTCCGCGCTCGAGGTCTGGAACCAGCCGGGCGGCGGGGAGTTCCTGGTCGAGGGCGGCCTCGGCGCGGCCCTGGCCGGCTGGGGCGCCGCGGTGCCGGTCGAGCTCGACACGGCGGTGACGCGGATCGCCTCGATACGCGGCGGGGTGCGAGTCGAGACCGACCGGGGTGCGCTCGAGGCCGCGGCGGCGATCGTCACCGCCTCCCCCGGGGTCCTCGCAGCCGGCGGCCTCCGCTTCGAGCCGCCGCTCGCGGAGCCCTGGGCCAGTGCGATCCGGAACGTCGCGATGGGCGGCTTCGAGAAGATCGCGCTCGCCTTCGACCGGCCGGTGCTGGGCAGGGCCTCCTCCTGGACGCTCTACGGCCAGGAGGGCCCGGCGGGCGAGCCGTTCACCTTTCTCGTCCGGCCGTTCGGCCAGGAGGTGGCGATCGCCTTCGTGGGCGGCGCACTTTCCGCCGAACTCTTGGGCGCGGGCGAGGGGGCGGCGATCGCCTGGGCGCTCGACCGGCTCGCCGCAGTGCTCGGCACCACGGTCCGCTCGGGCTTCGCGCGCGGCACGGCGACCCGCTGGCAAATCGATCCTTGGACCCGCGGCGCCTACTCGGCGGCGATCCCCGGCCACTGGGCCGATCGGGCCCGCCTCGCCGAGCCGATCGACGGACGGATCTTCCTGGCCGGCGAGGCGACCGAGCCCGAGCTCTGCACGGTCGTGCAGGGAGCACTCGCCTCGGGCCGGCGTGCCGCACGGCAGGTCGCCCGGCTGGTCCGCGGCCGGCGCTGAGGGGCTCGCCCGCCCTCCGCGGATCCGGTTCCGAGGAAACGCCGCACGAGGGCGGTGCCGGGACATCGGCAAGGCGATCGGCGAGGGGCCGCCCGCGCCCGTCGCCCGGCTCGCGCAACGCCACGGCCGGCGCACACGACGGCCGCAAGCGGGCTCGAGACCTCCGGCCGACGGCGGGCGGTGCGGCTCAGCGGCTCAACTGCAGGTCCGTGAGCCAGGCGAGGATCGCTTCGAGCTCCTCCCGGCTCGCCGTGTCCTTCCAAGCCGGCATCACGAGCCCCGACCGGGTCTGGAGCCGGCCCTCGAGCACCGCCTCCCAATAGGCATCGGTCCAGCCGGTGCGGTAGCGAATCTTCATCCGGCGCAGATCGCGCGCCTTGTCGGGCCCCACGGCATCGGGCCCGTGGCAATGCGCGCAACCGAGGACCGAGTTGAAGAGGTCGCGGCCTCGCTCGGCGATCGCCTGGCCGTCGGCACCGGCCGGCGCCTCGGCAGCGACGCGGACGATCGGCGAGGGGCCGAGGGGTAGCTCGCCCCGCTGTTCGGCCGTAGCCGGCAGCCAACTCCAAGCGATGCGGCCGTCGTAGCGCAGACCATAGTCCCGCGCGATCGCGGCGATCTCCGCGCGCATCCCCTGCAAGATCTCGTCGAGCCGGTCGCGCAGGGGCTTGTTGGCGCGGGCGACCCCGGCGGCCGACTGCCAGCGCAGGCGCGGTCCGTCGACCGCGATCACGGAGAAGCGTCGGCCCGCCTCCCGCTCGATCCAGGGGACCGGCGCCTCCCAGACGAAGGCCGCATCGGCCTCGCCCGCGGCGAGCGCGCGCAGAGCTTGCTCGGGCTCGCGGAAGGTCATCGGGACGACGCCGTCCAAGGTGGCGAGCGCGTTCTGCGCCTCGCTGTTGAAGGCCACGGCCACCCGTTTGCCGCGCAGCTCCTCGACGGCGGCCAACGAGGCGCCTTCGGGTAGCACCAGCACGTAGCCGAGCTCGAGCAGCGGGCCGGCGACCAGGAGGCGCGGCCCCATGAGGCCTTTGACGTTCGGCACGCCGAGCATGACGTCGCAGCGATCGGCGAGCAGGGTGAGCCGGATCGCCCGTTTGCCGAGATCGGTGGGCCACCAATAGACCTGGAAGGGTCGGCCGAGGGCGGCCGCGAGCCGCTCGCCGACCTCGTAGTAGATGCCGTGCCGCTCGCCTCGGATCATGCTCAAGGGCGGGGTGCCGGGGTCGAGGCAGACTCGCAGCGGCTCGGCGGCGGTCCCGGGCCGGGCCGCGAGGAGCGCGAGCGCCGCGGCGGTGGCGAGCGTGGGGAGGCGTCGCATGGGGGCGTCTCCGCGAGGTTGGGGGGACGGGCGGCCGGAGCCGC
>JAILZQ010000222.1 GCA_023512415.1 Geminicoccaceae bacterium
ACCATGTGGCCGCGCTCCAGCCGGTTGCCGTAGCGCACGAGCGTCCCGAGCGAGGGCAAGGGCCCGCCCGCCTCGCCCGCGAGCAGCGCTTCGAGCAGCCGGAGCTTGAGGGCGGCCAGACGGTGGCTGCGCCAGACCGTGGAGACGAGGGCCTCGAGGGCGTGGTCTTCGGCCGGGTCGGCCGGGGGGCGGCGGGCTCGCCAGGCGGCGCGTAGCGCGGCCAGGTCGGGGAGCGGCGGCGGCTCGGGAGCCGCGGCGCCGGTGGCAGCGGGGAGGGCGGGGGAGTTTTGCGGCATCGGTTCCTCTTACTGGCAACCGACGGCGCCTCTCTCCGCTCTCGCGGATCATAGTCCGCAAGGGCCCGCCCGGCAAGCGCGCTCGGGGCGGCAGGGCCGCGAGCTGCTACTCGAGGCGGTCGATCCGGTCCCGGGTCGAAGGGTCGTCCGGGTCGAGGGCGGCGGCGCGGCGATGAGCGGGAAGGGCCTTCGTCGTGTCCTGCCCGGCTGCAAGGCCGCCCAGGTGGCGGAAGGGCGCGGCCGTCCGGCGGCTGGCGCCGGCGCCCTCCGTGGCCCGGCGCTGGTCGACTTCGGCGAAGGGAGACTCGGGGCGCGAGCGGTCTTCCGCCAACGAGCGCGGCGAGGTTTTCACCGGTCAGGCCTGCCGGCGGCTCCGATCGGGCGCGTCCTCGTTGAACGCGATGCTACGTCGTTCGCGCCGAGGGGTCGAGTGGGGCGTTCCCGGCCGTCCGGCGGTTGGCGGGCGGGGGGTGGCGTGGCAAGGTCCGGGGCGGGGAGGGGCCGCCCTGCCGTGGTGAGCCCCGCAAGGGAGCATCGGCCGATGACCACCAAACGCGACCTGCTCAAAAGCGTGGGCCTGGCCGCCGGAGCCGGCACGGCGGCCCTCGCCGCACCCGCCATCCTGCGCGCCCAGACGCCGATCCGCTGGCGGCTGCAGACCTATGCCGGCCCGGCCCTGGCCGAGCACGTCATCAAGCCGTCGATCGACGCCTTCAACCGGGCGGCCAAGGGCGAGATGGTGATCGAGCTCTACACCGCCGACCAGCTCGTGCCGCAGGGCGAGCTGTTCCGCGCCGTCCAGCGCGGCACGATCGACGCTGCGCAATCGGACGAGGATTCGATGGCGGCACCGGTCGACGTCTCGGTGTTCTCCGCCTACTTCCCGTTCGCCTGCCGCTATTCGCTCGACGTCCCGGCCTTGTGGAACTGGTACGGGCTCAAGGAGATCTGGGAGGAGGCCTACAAGGAGGTACCGGGCGTCACCTGGCTTTCGACCGGCTCGTGGGACCCCTGCAACATCGCCTCGACCAAGCCGGTCCGCTCGATCGCCGACTTGAAGGGCCTGCGGCTCTACATGTTCCCGACCGGCGGCCAGTTCCTGCAGCGCTTCGGCGTCGTGCCGGTCTCGCTGCCCTACGAGGACGTGCAGGTGGCGATCCAGACGGGCGAGCTCGACGGGGTGTGCTGGTCCGGGATCACCGAGGTCTACACCGTGGGCTGGGCCGACGTCACCAAGTATTATCTCACGAACAACATCTCGGGTGCCTGGGCCGGCTCGTACATCGTCAACACCGAGAAGTGGAACGCCCTGCCGGCGCACCTCAAGGAGCTGTTCAAGCTGTGCATCGACAGCTCGCACTATTACAGGCTGCACTGGTACTGGTGGGGCGAGGCGCATTACCGCACCAAGGGCGGCAAGCTCCAGCTCACCTCGATCCCCGAGTCCGAATGGGCGACGATCGAGAAGGCGGCGCTCCAGTTCTGGGACGAGGTCGCCAAGCGCAGCCCGCGGACGGCCAAGGTCGTCCAGATCTTGAAGGACTATCTCGCGACCATGGAGAAAGCCGGCCCGCCCTATCGGTACGGCTGAGGCGGCCCGTGCGCCGGGCCGTGCTCCTCCTGGGCGGCGGGCTCCTCCTCGCCGCCTGCACGGCGAGCCCGGAGCGGCCCGACGGCGGCGCGCTCGTGGCGGTCGGTACCCCCGTCCTCGTGCTCGTCAAGGGTGCGGCTTGCGTCGCCACCGTGGCCGTGGCGGCACCGACGGCCGCCGCTTGGGCGCTCACGGATCGGCCGGAGCGGCCACGGGTCCAGCGCGAGCTCGAGGAAGGGGTGGCCGCCAATTGCGGCGGTCGCTGGTGGCTAGGCGCCTCGTGAACGCCGGGATCGGACCGGCTGCGCCCGGCTGTCGCGTTGTCCCACGCGCCCGGGCGACCGATCTGCGGGACGTATGAGCATCGGCTCATGAACGAAGTGGGGCGGAGACCGGCGATGGCGGAGATCGTGCGCGCACCCGTGGTCGGGGCCCGGCCGCGGCCGGCGCGCACCCGCTTGGCGGCCGTCGTCGTGCGGCTTTCCGGGGACAGCGGCGACGGGATCCAGGTGGCGGGCGGCCAGCTCGCCCTCGCGACCGCGCTCTCGGGCGCCGACCTCGAGACCTTCCCCGACTTCCCGGCGGAAATCCGCGCCCCGGCCGGCACGACCTTCGGCGTCTCCTCCTTCCAGATCCACATCGCCGATCACCGGGTGCACACCGTGGGCGACCGGCCGGACGTGCTGGTCGCCCTCAACCCGGCGGCCCTCGAGGTCAACCTGCCGGATCTGCGGCCCGGTGCCCTCGTCATCCTCGACCCGGGCACCTTCAAGAAGCGGGAGCTCGAGCGCGCCGGCTTCGTCGCCGACCCGCGCGCGGACGGCACGCTCCGGCCGTTCCGGGTGCTGGAGATCCCGATCGAGGAGCTCACCCGCAAGGCCACCGCCGGGACCGGCGTCTCGGCGCGCGAGGCCGGCCGGGCCAAGAACTTCTGGGCGCTCGGCCTGATCCTCTGGATGTACGATCGTGACACCCGCTCGGTCGAGGCCTGGCTCGAGCGGCGCTTCGCCCACGAGCCCACGCTGTTGGCGGCCAACAAGGCGGCCCTCGCCGCGGGCCACCGGTTCGGCGAGGTGAGCGAGCTTTCGATCCCCGCCTTCACGGTCGGCCGGGCGCCGCTCGAGCCCGGCACGTACAGGACGGTCAACGGGCTCGAGGCGCTCGCCTTCGGCCTGCTCGCCGGCGGTCGCGACGCCGGGCTCGAGCTCGTCTACTGCTCCTACCCGATCACCCCGGCCTCGGGGCTGTTGCACCAGCTCGCCGGGCTGCGCCCCCTCGGGGTCACGACCTTCCAGGCCGAGGACGAGATCGCCGCGGTCTGCGCGGCGATCGGCGCCTCTTACGCCGGGGCGCTCGGGGTCACCGGCACCTCGGGGCCGGGCATGGCCTTGAAGACCGAGGCGCTCGGGCTCGCCGTCGCGGTCGAGCTGCCGCTCGTCGTGATCGACGTGCAGCGCGCCGGTCCCTCGACCGGCATGCCGACCAAGACCGAGCAGTCCGACCTGTTCCAGGCGGTCTTCGGCCGCAACGGCGACACTCCGCTCGTCGTGCTCGCCGCCGCCACCCCCTCGGACGGTTTCGCCATGGCCCGCGAGGCGGTCCGCCTCGCCGTCCGGCACATGACCCCCGTGATCCTGCTCGCCGACGGCTTCCTCGCGAACGCCGCCGAGCCCTGGCGGATCCCCGAGCTTCCCGCCGAGCCGGCCTTCCCGGTGCGCTTCCCCACGAGCCGCGAGGGCTTCCGCCCCTGGCGCCGCGACGCACACGGCGTCCGGCCCTGGGTCGTGCCCGGAACACCCGGGCTCGCGCACCGGATCAGCGGCCTCGAGCGCGACTTCGAGACCGGTGCGATCTCCTACGACCCGGCCAACCACGCCCGCATGACCGCGGCCCGGCGCGCCAAGATCCTCGCCGTGGCCGACGATATTCCGCCCGCCGCGCTCGAGCAGGGCGATCCGGAGGACCGGCTCGTGCTGGTGGGTTGGGGGAGCAGCTACGGGCCGATCGCCGATGCGGTCGCGGCCGCGCGTGCCAAAGGCCGCGACGTGGCGCATCTCCATCTGCGCCACCTCTGGCCCTTGCCGCGCGGCCTCGGCAATCTCTTGTCGGGTTTTCGCCGGATCCTGGTCCCGGAGATGAACACGGGCCAGCTCGCCGCACTCCTGCGCGCCGAGCTGCTCGTCCCGGCCGAGCCGCTTTCCAAGGTCACCGGCCGTCCGTTCACCGTCGAGGAGCTGGGCCAGGCGATCGAAGCCCGGCTCGAGGAGGCCCCGTGAGCGCGATCCCCGCCCCGACCCGCCTCGAGCCCAAGGACTACGCCTCCGACCAGGAGGTCCGCTGGTGCCCGGGCTGCGGGGACTACGCGATCTTGAAGGCGGTCGAGAAGGCCCTTGCCGAGCTCGGCGCCGACCCGGACCGGACCGTCTTCGTCTCGGGGATCGGCTGTGCCGCCCGCTTCCCGCACTATCTCGCGACTTACGGCTTCCACGGCATCCACGGCCGGGCGCCGGCCATCGCGACCGGCATCAAGCTCGCCAAGCCCGAACTCGACGTGTGGGTGGTGGGCGGCGACGGCGACATGCTCGCGATCGGGACGAACCATCTGGTCCACGCGCTCCGCCGCGACCTCGATCTCGTGATCCTGGTCGTGAACAACGCGATCTACGGCCTCACCAAGGGCCAAGCCTCGCCGACCACGCCGCCCGGCACGCGCACGCCCTCGACACCTGCAGGCCTGCTCGAGCGACCGCTCTCGGCCTGCTCGCTCGCCCTCGCGGCCGGGGCGCGGTTCGTGGCCCGCAGCGTCGACGTCCACCAGAAGCAGCTGCCCGAGATCCTGGTCCGCGCTCGCCGCCATCCCGGAGCGGCGATGGTCGAGATCCTGCAGAACTGCGTGATCTACGCCGACGGCGCCTGGGAGGCGATCACCGACAAGGCGCACGCCGCGGAAGCCCAGCTCCTCCTGCGCCACGGCGAGCCGCTGCTCTTCGCCGACGGCCGCAAGGGGCTCGCC
>JAILZQ010000223.1 GCA_023512415.1 Geminicoccaceae bacterium
GCCGCCGACCCTCGCACCCGCGCTCGGCCTCGACCTCACCCTGCCGGCGCCGCGTCCGCGGCCGTCCCGGCCGCACCCCGAGGGACGGAGGCGCCGGACGGTGGGTTGTCGCCGTGCCCGCCGCGGTGCATAAGATCGAATTCGGGCGGTGACCCGCGCCCGGAGCGTCGGGCGACGGGGAAGAGGACGAGGACGCGATGCGAACGCTCCTTCGGGCGTGCGTGGGTTTCGTGTTGGCCGGATCGGCCGCGGCCCAGACCTCCACGATCGATCCGGACCGGGCCTGGCAACGTCGCCAGGCGGACGCGATCGAGCGCCGGGCGGTCACCGACCCGGCCGGGGCCGCGGCACAGGCGCGCGAAGAGCACCGCCGGCTCGCGGTCGAGAACCGCGGCGCGATCGATCCCGACGCGCTCGGCATCGAGCAGCGGCTCGAGCGGGCGCGGGACGGCGGGCGCTCGGCCGAGCCCGTGCCGCCGCGGCCGGCCCGGGCCGCCGGGCTCTTGCCGTTCAGCGCCGACACCTCACGAGACCGCGAGCTGTTCGGGCTCGAGCGCGACCCGCTCGCGACCGCCGATCTCTTGCTCGAGCGGGCCGCCGAGGGGATCGCCGAGGGCCGCACCGACGCGGCGCGCTCGGATCTCGCTTTCGCCGCGGCGGAGTTGCAGATCGCCGTCGGCACGGCGGACCCCGCCCGTTTGGAGCGGGCCCGCAAGCGGCTGCGCGAGCTCGAGGCCCGGCTGCCCTCGCCGCGCTGAGCGCCACTCAGCGGCCGCGGCTTCTCCGCCAGAGGGCGAAGGCCGCGCGGCTCGCCTCGGAGGCCGGGTAGAGGCCGAGCAGCGGGTCGCCGGCGCGCACCCGCTCCTCGACGAAGGTTTCGTAGAGCGTCATCTCGGCGGCTTCGGCCGCGACCTCGGCGGCCAGATGCGCCGGGATGCAGACCACCCCCTCGGCATCCCCGACCATCACGTCGCCCGGGTAAACGGCCACCCCGCCGCAGGCGATCGGCAGGCCGATGTCGGCGGCGTGGTGCCAGATCGGTCCGGTCGGCGGGCTCGGCCGCCGATGGTAGGCCGGGAAGCCGAGCCGGGCGATCCCCGGGCTGTCGCGGAAGCCGCCGTCGGTGACGATCCCGGCGACCCCGCGCACCATGAGCCGGGTCACGAGGATGTCGCCGGCCGAGGCGCCGCGCGCATCGCCGCGGCTGTCGATCACCAGGACGTGGCCGGCCGGGCAGGTCTCGATCGCCTTGCGCTGCGGATGGTCGGGATCGGCATAGACCGCCATCGTATCGAGATCTTCGCGCGCCGGGACGAGACGGAGGGTGAAGGCCTCGCCGACCATGGCCGGCTGAGCCGGGCCCACCGGATGGACGTCCTGTAAGCAGACGTTGCGGAAGCCCCGCTTGAAGAGACAGGTGGTCAAGGTCGCGGTGCTGACGCCCGAAAGCCGCACCCGGGTCTCCTCGTCCAACGCCATGCTCCGCCCCCTTCCCGCCGACCCGCGCCGCACCTCCTGGCGGCGCCCCGAGCGCCCGGGCATGCTCCGGCCCGCGCCGCCGCCCGACCAGGGGAGCCCGCTCCGGTGCCCGTCCTCCGCCCCGCTCGTGCGAGCGATCTCGACGAGCTGCTCGCGATCTACGCCCCCGAAGTCCGCTCGGGAACGGCGAGTTGGGAATGGGAGCCGCCCGACCTCGAGGAGTTCGGCCGCCGCTTCGCCGCCCAGCAGGCCCAGGGCTGGCCCTGGCTCGTGGCCGAGGAGGACGGCCGGATCGCCGGTTATACTTACGCGAGCCGCTGGCGGCCCCGGATCGGCTACGCTTGGTGCGTCGAGGATTCGGTCTACGTGGCCGAGTGGGCGCGCGGCCGCGGTGTCGGGCGACGGCTCCTCGAGGCGCTGATCGCCGCCTGCGCCGAGCGCGGCGCACGGCAGATGGTGGCGGTGATCGGCGATTCCGCCAACGCGGCCTCGATCGCGCTGCACCGCGCCTGCGGCTTCGCCCACGTGGGCACGCTCCACGCGATCGGCTTCAAGGCCGGCCGCTGGCTCGATTCGGTCCTCATGCAGCGGCCGCTCGGCGAGGGCTCCGCGAGCCCGCCCGGATCGCCACTCGGCTGAGCCTCAGGTCCTGGGCCGCGGGGTCGAGGGCACCGAGGGCGGCAGGACGGGCAGCACGATCGAGGGCTGGCGACCGGTGAGGCTCACGAGGAAGGCCGCGACCTTCTTGGTCTCCTCCGGGGTCAGCTCGACGCCGAGCTGGGCCGTGCCCATCACCGCCACCGCCTGCTCGAGGTCCCAGGAGCTGCCGGAATGGAAATAGGGTGCCGTCAAGGCGACGTTGCGCAGGCTCGGGACCTTGAAGGCGTAGGCGTCGTCGGGGGTGCGGGTGACCAAGAGCCGGCCCTTGTCGTCGGGCGGCAGGAACTCGGCCCCGGGCCGCTGGACCACGCCGAAGGGCGCGTAGCGATCGCCGCCCAGATTCGCCCCCTGGTGGCAAGAGGCGCAGCCCTTCTCGACGAAAAGGGCGAGGCCTTCCTTCTCGACCGGGGAGAGTGCCTTCTCGTCGCCCGCGAGGTAGCGGTCGAAGGGCGAGTCGGGGGTGAGCAGCGTCGCCTGGAAGACGGCCAAGGCCTTCTCGATGTTCTCGAAGGTGATCGGATCGGCCTCGCCCGGGAAGGCCCAGGCGAAGAAGTCGCGATAGCCGGGGATCGCGCGCAGCGTCGCGACCACGCCCTCGCGCGTGTTGCCCATGACGATGGCACTCGTGATCGGCCGGCCCGATTGCTCGGCGAGGTCCTTGGCGCGGCCGTCCCAGGATTGGGCGGTGTCGAGGACGGCGTTCAGGATCGTGGGCACGTTGCGGGTGCCGCGCTGCCAATTGTGGCCGATCGCGACGGGCCGGCCGTCGGCGCCACCGAGGCCGATCTGGTGGCAGGTGGCACAGGCGATGTTGTGCTCGGCCGAAAGGCGCGGCTCGAAGAACAGCATCTTGCCGAGCTCGACCTTGGCCACGCTCGCCGGATTGCCGGGGAGCTCGGGCGGCTTCGTCGGGATCGGGCGGAACAGCTCCCGCGCTTTCTCGAGGAGCGGGTCGGCTCGAGCCGGGAGCGCCACCGCCGACCCGACCAGCCATCCGACCGCCGCCGCCACGATGATCTGCCGCATCCGTTCCCCCCTCGCCGAGCCGCACCGTTTGTTCCACCGCGGGGCGCGCATGTCCACCGCCAGGATGCGACCGGCCGGGCGCGCGGCCGCCATGCCCGGGGCCGGCTTGCCCCGTTCGCGGGGATGCCCCACTTGCAGCGCCGTGGCGAACCCCTCGAGGCGACCGATGCAGCACACGCAGCTCTACATCGACGGCCAGTGGCGCCCGGCCGCGGCCGGCGGCACGATCACGCTCATCGACCCGGCGACCGAAGAGCCCGTGGGCACCGCGGCGCAGGCCGAGCGGGCGGACGTCGTGGCGGCGATCGAGGCCGCGGTCCGCGGCTTCGAGCTGTGGCGCAAGGTGCCGGCCTGGGAGCGCGCGAACGTGTTGCGCAAGGCGGCGCAGCTCCTGCGCGAGCGCGCCGACCAGGTCGCCCGGCAGCTCACGATCGAGGTCGGCAAGCCGCTCGCCCAATCGAAGGGCGAGGTGATCGCGGCGGTCGAGTGCATCGACTGGTTCGCCGACGAGGCGCGGCGGATCTACGGCCAGAGCCTGCCCGGTCGGACCGCCGAGCAGCGCTTCGAGGTGCGCTACGAGCCGGTCGGGCCGGTCGCCGCCTTCACCGCCTGGAACTTCCCGATCGTGTTGCAGGCGCGGAAGATCGCACCCGCGCTCGCCGCCGGCTGCTCGATCGTGACCCGCCCGGCCGAGGAGGGCACGGGCGCGGTCGAGCTGTTGATCCGCTGCTTCGTCGAGGCCGGCGTGCCGGCCGGGGTGATCAACCTGTTGACCGGCGTGCCGCAGCCGATCTCGGAGGCGGTCATGGACGACGACCGCATCCGCAAGGTGACCTTCACGGGCTCGATCCCCGTGGGCCAATGGTTCATGCGGCGGGCCGCCGACACGGTCAAGCGGATGAGCATGGAGCTCGGCGGCCACGCGCCCGTGATCGTCCACGAGGACGTCGACCCGGAGAAGGCGGCGCTGCTCTCCGCCCAGGGCAAGGCGCGCAACAACGGCCAGGTCTGCGTCTCGCCGACCCGCTTCTTCGTGCACAAGAAGCACGAGAAGGTCTTCACCGAGGTGTTCGCGGGCGCCCTCGCCAAGATGAAGATCGGCCACGGCCTCGAGCCCACGACCGAGATCGGGCCCTTGATCAACAAGCGCCGGCTCGACTTCATCGAGCAGATGGTGGCGGACACGGTAGCCGAGGGGGCGCGGGTGGTGACCGGCGGCAAGCGGCCGGCCGGCTTCAACCGCGGCTTCTTCTACGAGCCCACGGTGTTCGCCGACGTCCGCGACGAGATGCGGATCATGCGCGAGGAGCCGTTCGGGCCCCTGGCGCCGGTGACGAGCTTCGAGGACGTCGACGAGGTGATCGCGCGGGCCAACGCGCTGCCCTACGGCCTCGCCGGCTACGTGCTCACGAACTCGCAGAAGCTCGCCGCCAAGACGATCGACGGGCTCAAGACCGGGATCGTGGCGGTCAACAGCTTCCAGGCGGCGACCGCCGAGATGCCGTTCGGCGGGGTCAAGCATTCGGGCTTCGGCCGGGAGAACGGTGCCCAGGGCATGCTCGACTATCTCGACTGCAAGTTCGTCAACCTGGTCTTTTGAGCGGAGGGGCGCTCGCGGTGGAGCGCCCCGCCCGGCCGTGCTAGCTTCCCGACCGGTGACGGAGGGGACGATGGCCGGGACGACGGCGTCCCTGGCGGATCTCTCGCTCGAGGGCTTCCTCGCTTGGGAG
>JAILZQ010000224.1 GCA_023512415.1 Geminicoccaceae bacterium
ATGTGTATACGAGCCCGGGGCGGGGCGTCCGCCACCGATCCCCCGGACTTCGCCGGGCCGGACGGGTACTGCCGGCTAGCGGAAGGCCGGCTCGTCGAAGCTGCGGAGCTTCCTCGAGTGCAGCCGCTCCGGGCCCTGCTCGCGCAGGATCCGGATCGTCTCGAGACCGATCAAGAGGTGCTGCTCGACCCGCTCGCGGTAGAAGGCATCGGCCATACCGCGCAGCTTGATCTCGCCGTGCAGCGGCTTGTCGGAGACGCACAGGAGCGTCCCGTAGGGCACCCGGAAGCGGAAGCCGTTGGTCGCGATCGTCGCGCTCTCCATGTCGACGGCGATCGCCCGGCTCTGGTTGAGCCGTGCGAAGAGCTCGTCGTAGCGCAGCTCCCAATTGCGGTTGGCGGTGGTCGCCACCGTGCCGGTGCGCATCCGGGTCTTGAGGTCGATGCCCGAGAGCCCGGTGACCCGGGCCACCGCCTCTTGGAGGGCCACCTGGATCTCGGCGATCGGCGGGATCGGCACGAAGGACGGCACCTCCTGGTCGAGGACGTGGTCCTCGCGGACGTAGCCGTGCGCCAGCACGTAGTCGCCGAGCCGCTGGCTGCGCCGGAGCCCGGCGCAATGGCCGAGCATCAACCAGCAATGCGGCCGCAGCACCGCGAGATGGTCGGTGATCGTCCGGGCGTTCGAAGGGCCCACGCCGATGTTGACGAGCGTGATCCCGCGGCCGTCGCGGCGGACCAGGTGGTAGGCCGGCATCTGCGGCAGGTGGCGCGGCGGCTCGCCGTTGCCGGGGACGGGCGGGGTCACGACGTTGCCCGGCTCGACCAGCCGCTCGTACTCGCGGCCCTCGGCCACCAGCCGCCGGCCGAGCTCGACGAAATGGTCGACGTAGCGCTGGTAATTCGTGAGCAAGACGAAACGCTGGAACCATTCCGGCCGGGTTCCGGTGTAGTGCAGGAGCCGGGCGAGCGAGTAGTCGACCCGCTCGGCAGTGAACAAGGCGAGCGGTGCCGGCTCGCCGGGCGCCGGTCGCCAGGTGCCGTTGGCGATGGCATCGTCGGTCATCGACAGATCGGGCATCGCGAAATGGTATTGCAGCTCGTGCGCCCGGGCGGCGTCGAGCCCGGCGGTCGCCTCCTCGACCACGAACGGCAGCGGGATCGGCCGGCGCGAGATCCCGACCACGAGCTGCACCTTGTGGTTGGCGAGGAGGATGCCGAGCTGGGTCCGGTAATAGTCGGCGAACAGCGCCGGCCGGGTGAGCGTCGTGCCGTAGAGGCCGGGCTCGTGCAGCACGCCGTAGGCGAGCCGCCCGTCGAGCACCAGGTCCTTGGGGGTGACCCGCACCCCCACGAACGGGTAGAAGGCGTCGACCGGGCCGCTGGGCGGCGTGCCGCGGGCGAACCGGGCGAAGGCTTCGCGCAGCCGCCCCGCGGCGGCCTCGTAGAGCTCGCTGATCCGCGCGACCGCGGCGTCCGCATCGTCGAGGACCACGGGCTCGCGGACTCCGCAGGCGAGGAAGGCGTCGATGAGCGACATGCCGCGTTGGTCTCCGGCTCGGCTCGCGCGGGTCTACCAGAAAGCGTGGACGGGATTGAGACCGCCTCGCCTCCCATCGGCTCGGCTCCTGGCCTTCCTCCTGCCGCTCGTCGGCGCGGTCGTGAGCCCGGCGGCCGGCTTCGATCTCCAGGCGCATCGGGGTGGCCGCGGCCTCGCCCCGGAGAACAGCCTCGCGGCCTTCGGCCGGGCCCTCGCCCTCGGTGTCGCCACCCTCGAGCTCGATCTCGTCGTGAGCCGCGACGAGCGGATCCTGATCGGCCACGACCAGGAGCTCGACCCGGCCAAGGTCCGCACCCCCGACGGGCGCTGGCTCGTTGCGCCCGGACCGGCGGTCCACACCCTCGAGGCCGAGCAGCTGCGCCGCTTCGACATCGGCCGGCTCGACCCGGCGAGCCCCTACGCCCGTCGCTTTCCCGATCAGCGGCCGGCCGACGGCGAGCGGATGCCCACACTCGCCGAGCTCGCCGCCCTGCTCGAGGCGCGCGGTGCGCGCTCCGTCCGGCTGTTCCTCGAGACCAAACTCCGACCCGACCGGCCGGAGCTGGCCCCACCACCCGAGCGCTTCGCCGAGCTCCTGGTGGCCGAGCTGCGGCGGCTCGATCTCCTGGCCCGCAGCACCGTGCAGAGCTTCGACTGGCGCACGCTGCGTGCGGTCCAGCGGCTCGCCCCCGAGCTGCCGACCGCCTGCCTGACCGCCCGCCGGCCCTGGCTCGACAATCTGGCCGACGGCAGCTGGACCGCGGGGCTCCGCCTCGAGGCGGTGGGCGGCAGTGTGCCACGGCTCGTGGCCGCCGCGGGTTGTCGGATTTGGGCGCCGTTCCACGGTGACCTCGCCCCGCCCGACATCCGCCGGGCCGAGAACCTCGGCCTTCTCGTGGTCCCCTGGACGGTCGACGAGCCCGAGCGGATGCGCGAGCTCGTGGGCCAGGGCGTGCACGGGCTGATCACCGACTACCCGGACCGGCTGCGCGCGGTCCTGGCGGAGATCGGCCTGCCCTTGCCGCCGGCCTTTCCCTGAACCAGGGGTCATCGGAGCCCGCCCGACCACCGAGATCCGGAGGACCCGCCTTGGACCGTCCGAACCCGCCGGCCCTGCGCTTGGCCGAGACGCTCGAGATCGATGCCTACGCCCCCGCGCAGATCGCCGAGCGGGTCGAGCGCGCCGGCGTCGCCAAAGCCCGGCTGCCGTTCCTCGAGACCTTCACGCTCGGCGTGCTCGCCGGGGCCTTCATCGCGCTCGGGGCCATGTTCTTCACCCTGGTCTCGACCGATCCCGGGGCAGGCTTCGGCCCGGCCCGCTTGTTGGGCGGGATCGCCTTCTCGCTCGGCCTCGTCATGGTCGCGATCGCCGGGGCCGAGCTGTTCACCGGCAACAACCTCCTGGTCATGGCCTGGGTCGACGGCCGGATCCGGCTCGCCGAGCTCGCCCGCAACTGGGCGATCGTCTACCTCGCCAACCTCGTGGGCGCGGTCGGCATGGCCGTGCTCGTCTGGCTGGCCGACGGCTTGGCCCTCGGCCAAGGGCGAGTGCTCGAGACCGCCGCCGCGATCGCCCGGGCCAAGGTCGGCCTCGGCCCGGTCGAGGCCTTCTTCCGCGGCGTGCTCTGCAACCTTCTGGTGTGCATGGCCGTCTGGCTGTCCTTCGCGGCCCGCGACGTGGCCGGCAAGATCCTGGCGATCGTCTTCCCGATCTCGGCTTTCGTGGCCCTCGGCTTCGAGCACTCGATCGCCAACATGTACCTGATCCCAGTCGCGATCGTGCACGGCGTGCCGGGGGTCGGCTTCGGCGGCCTCCTCGCCAACCTCGTGCCGGTCACCGCCGGCAACGTCGTGGGCGGCGGCGGGCTCGTGGCCCTCGCCTATTGGCTCTGCTACCGGCAGCGGCCGGCCGGGGCGGGCGCCGGCCGTTGACGATTCCTCAACCCGCGCCGTGGCAGAGCCGAGCCGATCGGAGGTGGGGTCGGTGGCGGTGGGCGCGGCCGGTCGGGTGCGGACCTCGGAGGGTGCGGGAGGGCGGCGGGCGGAGCCGTCGGCCGCGGCTGCGGCGCATGCGCGACGCGATGGGGCGCGGGCCGCGAGCCCGAGGCGCGGCGGCAGCGGCGGGCCGATCCTCCTGGTCGTGGCCCTCCTCGCCCTCTCGGGGCTCGTCGCTTGGCTCCTCGTGCAGCCGGCGGGCGCGCCGCCGGTCGTGCCGAAAGCCGAACGGCCGCGCGATCCGGCCCGCGTCTACACGGTCGCCGATGCGATCGACCACCGGCAGATGCGACCGGTCTGGACCTTGCTCAACATGGCCGGTCTCGAGCAACTGTGCCGCAAGGCGCGCGCCTTCACCGTCACCCGCGAGGTCGAGGGGCCGGCCGCCGTGCCGACCCGCTTCGTCGTCTATTGCCGCGACCAGGGCTTCTGGGTGGTCGAGGCCGACCCGAGCCGCGAGCGCTGGGGTACGCTCGGGCCCTTCGCCAGCCGCGAGCAGGTCGAGGCGGTGATCGACGCCGAGGGCGAGTTCCTCTGGGGCTCGCGGCCGCCCGGCCAGCGCAGCTTCGTGGGCGGGCTCGCGGGCGAGCGCTGAGCCGTCGGCCGCGGGCGGGGTGACGGGCGGCGGCGGGCGGACTATCTCTGCCGGCGGATGCCGCGCGCGGCGGCCAGCGTGGAGGACGGTGATGCAGGCGACGGCGGAGCAGAGCGGCAGGGCGTCGGCACCGCGCGCCGCGTTCGATTGGGCGGACCCGCTCGGGCTTTCCGACCAACTTTCCGAAGAAGAACGGCTCGTGGTCGAGGCGGCCCGCGACTACGCCCAGGGTCGGCTGATGCCGCGGGTCCTCGAGGCCTTCCGCCACGAGCGGTTCGACCGGGCGATCTTCCGCGAGCTCGGCGAGCTCGGCTTTTTGGGTTCGACGCTGCCCGAGGAGTACGGCTGCGCGGGGAGCTCCTACGTCGCCTACGGCCTCGTCGCCCGCGAGATCGAGCGGGTCGATTCGGGCTTCCGTTCGGCCATGAGCGTGCAGTCCTCGCTCGTCATGTACCCGATCTGGGCCTATGGCGACGAGCGCCAGCGCCGCCGCTGGCTGCCGAAGCTCGCCACGGGCGAGCTCGTCGGCGCCTTCGGCCTCACGGAGCCCGACCACGGCTCCGATCCGGGCGGTATGCGCACGCGGGCGCGGCGCGTCCCGGGCGGCTTCGTCCTCACCGGCACCAAGACCTGGATCACCAACGCGCCGATCTGCGATCTGGCGGTGGTCTGGGCCAAGGACGAAGAGGGCGAGATCCGCGGCTTCGTGGTCGAGCGCGGTACGCAGGGCTTCGCCACCCCGGCG
>JAILZQ010000225.1 GCA_023512415.1 Geminicoccaceae bacterium
TTCCGAGTCACCAGAAGATTCGTCACACGTTCTCGCGCCAATGCCTTTGCATGATCTGGGATTATGCCGAGGCGAATCCTTTTTCTGATGCTAATGGAAGTTTTTCGAATATGTTTGAGTGGGTGCACAAAGCGATCCGGGGATTTGCTGTCCATCCACAAGGTTTTGGTATCCAGGGTGATGCACAGAGTCGGTCGAAAACCGCAAAGGTCATGGTCTCTGCCGATCCACCCTACTACGACAATATCGGCTATGCCGACCTGTCCGATTTCTTCTACGTCTGGTTGCGACGGACGCTGAAGAGCGTCTATCCCGAGCTGTTCGCCACACTCGCCGTGCCCAAGGCCGGCGAGCTCGTCGCCACCCCCTACCGCCACGGCAGCAAGGAGGAGGCGGAGCGATTCTTCCTCCGGGGGATGACGAGCGCGCTCCGTCGGCTCGCCGAGCAGGTCCACCCGGCCTTCCCGACCACGATCTGGTACGCCTTCAAGCAGGCCGAGAGCGACGGCGAGAACGGCACGTCGAGCACCGGCTGGGAGACCTTCCTGGCCGCCGTCATCCACGCCGGCTTCGCGATCACCGGTACCTGGCCGATGCGCACCGAGCGCGGCAACCGGATGATCGGCTTCGGCACCAACGCGCTCGCTTCCTCGATCGTGCTGGTCTGCCGGCCACGCCCCGCGGACGCGCCCAAGGCCACCCGCCGCGAATTCCTCCAGGCCTTGGAGGCCGAGCTGCCGCCGGCGCTCCACGAGCTCCAGGAGAGCAACATCGCCCCGGTCGACCTCGCGCAGGCCGCGATCGGCCCCGGCATGGCGATCTTCACCCGCTACGCCGCGGTGGTCGATGCCCAGGGCCGGCCGCTCTCGGTGCGCGAGGCGCTCGCTGCCATCAACGAGACCCTCGACCGGGTGCTGGCCGCCCAGGAAGGGGATTTCGACCCCGACACCCGCTGGGCGATCGCCTGGTTCGAGCAGAGGGGGTTCGAGACCGGCGAATTCGGCACCGCCGAGACCCTCTCCAAGGCCAAGAACACGAGCGTGGCGGGCATGGTCCAGGCCGGGATCCTGGAGGCCCGGCAGGGCAAGGTGCGGCTGTTGCGCCCCGCCGAGCTCGAGGCGGGCTGGAACCCGGAGAGTGACCCGCGGCGGACGGTGTGGGAGATGGTCCACCACCTGGTCCGCGCGCTCGAGACGGGCGGCGAAGCTGCCGCGGCCGAGCTCGTGGCGGCGCTCGGCGGCGAGGCCGAGCGGGCGCGCGAGCTCGCCTACCGGCTCTACCTGATCGCCGAGCGCAAGAAGCGGCCGGCCGAGGCGCTCGCCTACAACGCGCTCGTCCAGAGCTGGCCGGAGCTCGCCCGGCTCGCCGAGAGCCGGCGCGCGGGTGGGCCGCGCCAGGCCGAACTCGGTCTCGTGAGGTGAGCCCATGGCGATCAGCAACCGCGAACGGGTGAGCCGGGGCCTCGATCTGCTGCGCGCCGGGCTCGCCCCCTTCGTCGAGCGCGAGGTGCACGAGGCGGTCCGCAAGAGGACCATCGACATGGGCACCATCCGGCGCTTCGTCGACGACCCGATGCTCGGGTCGCGCAAGATCGCCGAGTGGGACGCGGCCGGGCTCTTGAAGCTCCTCTGGGAGAGCTGGAACGAGGTGTTCGCCGCGACCCTCGGCCGGGCCGAACGTGCGCAGGTGGCCGAGCTGCGCGAGGTGCGCAACCGCTGGGCGCACCAGGAGCCCTTCTCGAGCGACGACACCGACCGGGCCCTCGATTCGATGGAGCGTCTGTTGAGCGCGGTCTCGGCGCCGCAGGCGGAGGAGGTCCGCAAGCTCAAGATGGAGCTGCGCCGGCAGGTCTACGAGGAGCAGGCGCGGCAGGAGCGGCGGCGCCTGGGTGCCGCGATCGACAGCCCGGCCACGGGCGGGCTCACCCCCTGGCGGGAGGTGGTGACCCCGCACCCCGACGTGGCGAGCGGCCGTTACCAAGAAGCGGAGTTCGCGGCCGACCTCGCCGAGGTGCAGGCCGGCACGGCCGGGCCGGAATATCGCGATCCGGCCGAGTTCTTCCGCCGCACCTATCCGACGGCCGCGCTGCGGCGGCTCCTTGCCAACGCGATCCGCCGGCTCACGGGCGCGGGCGGCGATCCGGTCGTCCAGCTGCAGACGAGCTTCGGCGGCGGCAAGACCCACGCCATGCTCGCCCTCTACCATCTGACGAGCGGCCGGCCGATCGAGGAGCTGCCGGGGGTGGAGGCGATCATGGCCGAGGAGGGCCTCGGCCGGCTGCCGGAGGGCGTGCGTCGGGTGGTCCTCGTGGGTACCCGGCTGTCGCCCGGCCAGCCGTGGGTCCAGGCCGACGGCACGGTTGTGCGCACGCTCTGGGGCGAGCTCGCCTGGCAGCTCGGCGGGCGGGCCGCCTTCGAGCGCGTGCGGGCGGCCGACGAGACGGCGACCAACCCGGGTGGCACGCTGGTCGAACTCCTGCGCGCCTACCAGCCGGCGCTCGTGCTGATCGACGAGTGGGTGGCCTATGCGCGGCAGCTGCACGACGAGCGCGAGCTGCCGGGCGGCACTTTCGAGACCCACTTCACCTTCGCCCAGGCCCTGACCGAGGCCGTCAGGGCGGTCCCCCGGGCGCTGTTGGTCGTGAGCTTGCCGGCCTCGGATTCGGCCAACGCCGAGGACGAGGAGGTGGGCGGGGCGCGCGGCCGCGAGGCGCTGCGGCGGCTGCGCAACGTGATCGGCCGGCTCGAGACACCCTGGTCGCCGGCGACCGCCGAGGAGAGCTTCGAGATCGTCCGCCGGCGGCTGTTCGAGCCGATCACGCGGCGCGAGCAGTTCACCGCGCGCGACAACGTGGCCCGCGCCTTCGCCGAGCTCTACCGGAGCCAGCCGCAGGAGTTCCCGAGCGAGTGCCGCGAGGCCGACTACGAGCAGCGGCTGCGCGCCGCCTACCCGATCCATCCCGAGCTGTTCGACCGGCTCTACCGGGACTGGTCGACCCTGGTCCGCTTCCAGCGGACCCGGGGCGTGTTGCGCCTGATGGCCGCGGTGATCCACGCGCTCTGGCGGGACGGCGACAGGAACGCCTTGATCCTGCCCGGGCTCGTGCCGATCGACGAGCCGCGGGTGCGCGACATGCTCACGGGCTATCTGCCGCAGCCGGAAGTCTGGAAGCCGATCGTCGACCGCGACGTGGACGGGCCGGACGCCCTGCCGCTGCGCTTCGACAAGGAGCTGCCCAACCTCGGCCAATACGCCGCGACCCGCCGGGTGGCCCGCACCGTCTTCTTGGGCTCGGCACCGCACCAGGGGGTGGCCCACCGCGGCATCGAGCATCGCCGCATCCGCTTGGGCTGCGCGCTGCCCGGTGAGCCCTTGGCGGTCTTCGGTGACGCGCTCCGCCGTCTCGCGGGCGAAGCGACCTATCTCTACCAGGACGGGTCGCGTTATTGGTACGCGACCCAACCTACGGTCACCCGGCTCGCCGAGGATCGTGCCGCCCAGTTCGCGCGCGAGCGCGACCGTCTCCACGAGGCGATCCGTACCCGGCTCAAGGCCAATCTGCGGGACCGCGGGCGGTTTCCCCGCATCCACCTGGCTCCGCAGGGACCGGGCGACGTCGAGGACGACCCCGAGCTCGGGCTCGTCGTGCTCGGCCCCGACCGGCCGCACGGCAGGTCCGAGGCGAGCAAGGCGCTCGAAGCGGCGCGCGAGCTCTTGGAGAAACGCGGCAACGCCCCGCGCCTCTGCCGCAACGCGCTGGTCTTCCTCGCCGCCGACGAGACACGGCTGGGCGAGCTCGAGGGCGCGGTCGCCCGCCATCTCGCCTGGTCGTCGATCGTCCAGGAGCACGAGGAGCTCAATCTCGATCCGCAACAGAAGCGCCAAGCCGAGCAGCGCGCCAAGGAGTGGAACGACGCGGTCGAGGCCCGCCTGCCCGAGGCCTATGCTTGGCTCCTCGTGCCGGAGCAGCCGCAGCCGACCGACCCCGAGATCCGCTGGCAGACGCTCAGGCTCGCCGGTCAAGCGGCGCTCGCCCCGCGTGCCCTCAAGCGGCTCGAGGGCGGCGAGCTCGTGGTGGCCCGGCTCGCTGGCTCGCGGCTGCGGATGGAGCTCGACCGGGTCCCGCTCTGGCGCGGCGACCACGTCGCGCTGCGCGAGCTCGCCGAGGATTTCGCGCGCTACCTCTACCTGCCACGGCTGCTCGGCCCGGAGGTGCTGCGCGAGGCGGTACGCGACGGTCTGCGTTCCTTGACCTGGGACCGAGACGGCTTCGCCTGGGCCGATGCCTTCGACGAGCGGGAAGGTCGGCATCGCGGGCTGCGCTGCGGGCCCGGCGAGGCGCCGAGCGCGATCGCCGACAGCGGCCTGCTCGTCCGACCCGAGGTGGCGCTGCGGCAACGGGGAAGCGACACGTCGACGGTCTCGCCCCCCGGGACCGTGGTCGGACCCACCGACAAGCACACGGCGGCGGGCTCGGGAGCAACGGCGGGGACGACGGAGCGACCGGTGCTCCGCCGGTACCATGCGAGCGTGCGGATCCCGGCCGACCGGGTCGGCCGCAAGGCGGCCGAAATCGCCGAGGAGGTGGTGGCGCATCTGGCCGGCTGCGCCGAGGTCGAGGTCACCCTCGACATCTCGGCCCGGGCCGGCGCGGCCGAGGGGTTCCCGGACCGGGTGGTACAGATCGTCCGCGAGAACGGCCGCCAACTGGGTTTCACCGCGAACGAGTTCGAGAGCGGGTAGGGCGGGCTACCGGGGGCGCGGCCGGGACCCTCATGGGCGTCATCCGGCGAACGACCGGCCGCCGCGGCCGCGCGGGCCGAGCCCCGCTACTCCCGCCGCAGCGCCTCGATCGGGTCGAGGCGGG
>JAILZQ010000226.1 GCA_023512415.1 Geminicoccaceae bacterium
GGGCGATCGAGGCCGGCCGGCTCGCCGAGGAGGCGGCCGCGATCCTCGAGGAGGAAGCGGCGGGCGACATTCCGCCCTGGCCTGCTTGACCCTCGGCCCGGGCGGCCCGAGATTCGCCGCACCGGGGACGCCTAGCTCAACGGTAGAGCAACGGACTTTTAATCCGCAGGTTCTGGGTTCGAATCCCAGGGCGTCCACCAGCTTCCGCCCCCGGGGGCCACCCCGAGCGGCGCCGGTCCCGCCGATCCGGCCGGCGCCCGGGACGCGTGCCGGGCCGAACCATCGCCACGGCACCGGGCCCGACGCTCGGCTCGCCCGCCGGGGCTTTCCTGTGACCTCGGGGGAGGTCGCCCGTCGGCCGCGGGGCCCGCTCACGGGCTCTTGACCACGCGCGCCGGCGGGCCCGCTAGATCCGGCCTCGAAAGCGGATCGGAACGAGGAACGGATGAGGCTCGCACGACGCAACCTGCTCGCGGCCGGGAGTGCGGTGATCTTCGCTCGGCTCGGCCGGGCAGCGGACGGCTTCGCCGCGATCGTCGAGAAGGCGCGCGGCCAGAAGGTCTACTTCAACCATTGGGGCGGCTCGCCGCAGATCAACGACTACCTCGCCTGGGCCGGCACCGAGCTCGCCCGCCGCTTCGGCGTCGAGCTGGTCTCCGTCAAGGTCACCGACATCGCCGAGACGGTCGGCCGCGTGCTCGCCGAGAAGACCGCGGGGCGGCTCGAGGGCGGCTCGGTCGATCTCGTCTGGATCAACGGCGAGAACTTCAAGGCGATGAAGGACAACGGCCTGCTGTTCGGGCCGATCACCCCTCTCTTGCCGAACTTCGCCTTGGTCGACACGGTGGGCAAGCCCACCACCCTCGTCGATTTCACGGTTCCGACCGACGGGCTCGAGGCCCCTTGGGGGATGGCCCAGTTCGTGCTGATCCACGATTCGGCGCGGCTGCCCGAGCCGCCCCGCTCGCTCGCGGCGCTCGCGCGCTGGGCCGCCTCCGCCCCCGGCCGGTTCACCTACCCGGCCCCGCCCGACTTCATCGGCACGACCTTCTTGAAGCACGTCCTCTACGCCACGATCGACGATCCGCGCCGGCTCGAACGGCCGGCCGACCCGGGAACCTTCGAGACCGTCACGGCCGCGACCTTCGCCTGGCTCGATGCGATCCGCCCGCATCTCTGGCGCCAGGGGCGCACCTACCCGGCCAACAAGGAGGCCCTGCACCAGCTGCTCGACGACGGCGAGGTCGATCTCTCGATGGCCTTCAACCCGGCCGAGGCCTCGAGCCTGATCCTCGCGGGGCGGCTGCCGCCCACCGTGCGGACCTTCCTGTTCGAGGGCGGCACGATCGGCAACACCCACTTCCTCGCGATCCCGTTCAACGCCCGGGCCAAGGAGGGGGCGCTCGTGGCGATCGACTTCCTCCTTTCGCCCGAAGCCCAGGCGCGCAAGGCCGACGAGCGCATCTGGGGCGATCCGACGGTGCTGGACCTCGACAGGCTTTCGCCCGCCGACCGCGCCCGCTTCGCGGCGCTCGAGCGCGGGCCCGCGACCCTGCCGCCCGAGGCGCTCCGCCCCGTCCTGCCCGAGCCGCACCCCTCCTGGACCGAACTCCTGGAGGCGGGCTGGGCGCGCCGCTACGCGCGGGGATGAGGCTCGAGCCGGGCCGGCTGCTCGCCACCCCCGCGCTCGTCCTCGTTCTGGGCCCGACCGCGGCCGGTCTGGCCGGGACCGTCCTGCCCGCCTTCGGCTGGCTTCCCGCGATCGGCCGGGAGGACCTCTCGCTCGACCCCTGGCGCGAGCTCTGGGCCACCCCGGGACTCGGCCGGGCGGTCCTGCTCTCGCTCTCGAGTGGCCTCGGCTCGACGCTCCTCGCCCTCGCCCTCGCGCTGGCGATCGCCGCCGTACTGCACGGCCGGCCGGGCGAGCGCCGGTGGCGCGCGCTCCTGCCCGTGCTGCTCGCCGTGCCGCACGCCGCGGCCGCGGTCGGCTTCGCCTTCCTCGTGGCCCCCTCGGGCTTCCTCGCCCGCCTCGCGGCCCCGCTCCTCGGTCTCGAGCGGCCGCCCGACCTCGCCACCGTCCAGGACCCCTGGGCGCTCTCGCTGACCCTCGCCCTCGCGCTGCGCGAGGCGCCCTTCCTCCTCTTCGTGATCCTGGCGGCCGCCGACCGGCCTGGCCTCGACCATCGGCTCGCCGCCGCCCGCTCGCTCGGCCGGTCCCGGGTGGCGGCTTGGCTCGAGGTGGCGCTGCCGGCGCTCTGGCCCTCCTTGCGCCTGCCGGTCGTGGCCGTACTCGCCTACGGCCTCTCGGCCGTCGACATGGCCCTGGTCCTGGGACCCACCGCCCCGCCGCCACTCGCCGTGCTCGTGCTGCGCTGGATGATGGACCCCGACCTCGACCGGCGGCTCGTGGGGAGTGCCGCGGCCCTGCTCCTCCTCGGGCTCACGCTCGCGATCGTGCTGCTCGGTCGGGTGATCGAGACGGCGCTGCGCCGCCCCTTCCGCGCCCCACCCACCCTCGTGATCGCCACGACCGCCTGCGGCCGGGCCGCGGCCGGGATCGTGCCGGCCGTGGCGCTCGCCGGCCTCGGCCTCTTGACCGCCTGGTCGTTCGCGGCGAGCTGGCGGTTCCCGGCGATCGTGCCCACGGGCCCCGATCTCGCCGCCTGGCGCGCGGCCCTGCCGCTCCTGGGCGAGGTGACGATCGCGACGGCACTTCTGGGCCTCGCGAGCCTCGCCGTCGCCTTGCCCGCGACGATCGCCGCCCTCGAGGCGCCGGGACGCGGCCGGGCCACGGCCTTGCTCTGGCTGCCGCTCCTCGTGCCCCAGGTCGGCTTCGTCTTCGGCCTGCAGGTGCTGTTCGTCCGGCTCGACCTCGCCGAGCACGCGGCGGGCCTCGTGCTCGCCCATGTCGTGATGGTCCTGCCTTATCTCTGGCTCGTGCTGCGTGGTCCCTGGACACGGCTCGACGGGCGGTTACGGGCGGCCGCGCGCTGCCTGGGCGCGGGCCCGCTCGGCACGCTGTGGCGGGTGGTCCTGCCGGTCCTGCTGCGGCCGATCCTGGCGGCCGCGGCGATCGGCTTCGCCGTGAGCGTGGCGCAATATCTCCTGACGCTCGCCGTGGGCGGCGGGCGCTTCCCCACGCTCGCGACCGAGACCATGGCGCTGGTGGCCGGCGGCGACCGCCGGCGGATCGGCGTGGCGGCGGTCCTGCTCGTCCTCCTGCCGCTGGTCGCGACCGCGCTCGCGATCCTCTTGCCGGAGCGGCTCGGGCGCCGAGGGCGGGTCGAGCGGGTGCGGACGGCTCAGTTCTTGGGCAGCGGCGCGAAGAGGTTCTCGATGTCCTCCTCGGTGAAGCTGAGCCCGGCGCCGCCACCGCCGAGCACACCCTCGTAGAGCGCCTTCTTGCGGCCCTGCAGCTCGACCATCTTCTCCTCGACCGTGCCGGCGGCGATCAGCTTGTAGACAAACACGGTCTTGTCCTGGCCGATGCGGTGGGCGCGGTCGGTGGCCTGGGCCTCGACCGCCGGGTTCCACCAGGGATCGTAATGGATCACCGTGTCGGCCGCGGTGAGCGTCAAGCCGACGCCGCCCGCCTTGAGGCTGATCAGGAAGATCGGCACCTCGCCGTCCTGGAAGCGCTTGACCGGGGTCTCGCGATCGCGGGTGCGGCCGGTGAGCTTGACGAAGGGCAGTCCCTGCTCGGTCAACCCCTCGTCGATCAGGTCGAGCATCTCGACGAACTGGGAGAAGACGATGATCTTCCGCCCGGTCTCGACCATGTTCGGCAGCATCTCCATCAAGAGCTCGAACTTGGCCGAGGAGACCGGCTCGTCCGTGCGCTGGCTCTTGAGGAGCCGCGGATCGCAGCACACCTGGCGGAGCTTCAACAGAGCTTCGAGGATGGCGATGCTCGACTGAGCCAGGCCACGCGCTCGGATCTCGGCGCGGACCCGCTCGTGCATCGCGAGCCGGACGCTCTCGTAGAGGTCGCGCTGCGCGTCCGTGAGCTCGATCTCGCGCAGCATCTCGGTCTTGGGCGGCAGCTCGGTCGCCACCTGCTCCTTGGTCCGGCGCAGCATGAAGGGCTTGACGCGGGCGACCAGGAGCGCCTGCCGCTCGGGATCGTTCTCCTTCTCGATCCGGTTACGGAACACCCGGCGGAACACCTCGCGGTCGCCCAACAGGCCGGGCACCAGGAAGTTGAAGACCGACCAGAGCTCGCCCAGGTGGTTCTCGATCGGCGTGCCGGTGAGCGCGAGCCGCTGCTCGGCCTGCAGCTGGACGGCGGTGCGGGCGAGCTTGGTCGTCGGGTTCTTGATCGCCTGGGCCTCGTCGAGGACCACCAGGCGGAAGCGGCGCTGGACGAGCTCGTCGCGGTCACGGATCAGCAAGGCGTAGCTCGTGAGGACGACGTCGTGCGCGTCGATCTGCTCGAACAGTTCCTTGCGGTCGTTCCCGTGCAGGACCAACAGGGAGAGGTCGGGAGCGAACTTGCGGATCTCGCTCCGCCAGGTCGGAACGAGGCTCGTGGGGGCGACGATCAGCACCGGCCGGTCGAGCCGGCCGCATTGCTTCTCCATGAGGATGTGGGCGAGGGTCTGGAGCGTCTTGCCGAGGCCCATGTCGTCGGCGAGCACGCCCGAAAGGCCCACGCTCGAGAGGAACTGCAGCCAAGAGAGACCCTGCTGCTGGTAGGGCCGGAGCTGCGCCTTCAAGCTCGCCGGCTGCGGCACCATCGGCACGCCGCCGCTCTCGATCAGGCGCTTGGCCATGGCGCGCAATTGCTCGCCGCCCTCGAAGCGGAGCTGGCCGGGCGGCAAGGCGCCCTCGAGGGCCACGAGCCGGGTCG
>JAILZQ010000227.1 GCA_023512415.1 Geminicoccaceae bacterium
GGCCCGCACCGGGGCGTCGGAGGGCCGTGCGGGGACGTTGCTCCGCTCTCGAGCCGCACGGCGCCGCTCGGGGAGCGCGGCCCACTCGCCGCGCACTGCACCGGCATCGGGCGGAACGAGGCCGACGCGTTTTCGCGTGGCGCATCCGTTCCTGCCCCTGCGAGCCGAAAGATACCCGGCTCGGCGTTCCGGGACCCGGGCGGGCCCGCCCCGGACCGGACCGAGGACGAGAAGAGCAGCGCAAGGCACCGGATCGGTACCGATCGGGCGGGTCCGGCTCCGCACGGACACGGCGGGCGCTCGGCCGGGCGGTGTTGCCCCGCTTCCGAACCCGCGCGCGAGGTACGGTCCGCGGCTTCGTGCTCACCTCCGGCGCGCGGCGGCGGACGACACTCGTCCACCGACCACGGTCGCACCCGCCCCTGCCGGCAGCTCGCCGCGGCCTCGCGCCGGGCAGGTGGGTCCCGGGTCGGGGAAGGATCATGGTCCCCGAGGCGTAGCGCGACCCGGCCCCGGCCGCCGCCACGCGCCACCTACCGCGTGGGCGGGCGCTCAGAGGGCGGAAGGATCGGCGCCGAACGGGCTCCCGCCGACGAATTCCGCACCACCTCCTCGCCGCGCGGAGCGGCCCGGCGAAGCGGCGGTGCTTCGCTGCCGGGCCCTAGGGCGGGAGGCGGGGAGGCCGTCCCCTCCCCCCGACCGACCGGCCGTGACAGCAGCCCGGGGCGAGCGGATCGGGCCCGCGAGCACCACTCTCGCGACGCAGGATGCGCGCCAACTCGGTGCCGCGTGCCCCCGCGCGGCGAAGGGGCCGGTCGCGCGCGCCCGGCCACGAGCCGAGCCCCGGACCCGCGGACGGCGACGAGCCGGGTGCCCGGGCCCGAAACGCCCGCCGGTACGACCGCGTGATCCGCGCCGTCGCCCTCGCCTTCTCCGCGTTCCAGCTCTGGACCGCCGCCTGGAGCCCCTTGCCGAGCCAGATCGTCCGCTCGGTGCACGTCGGATTCCTGCTCTTGTTGGCCTTCCCGCTCCTGGCCGAACAGCGGCGAGCCGGGCAGGCGGTGGCCTGGATCCTGGGCGGGCTCGGCTTCGCGGGCGGGCTCTATCACTGGCTGTTCTACGAGGATCTCATCCTGCGGGCGGGCGAGCCGGAGCCGCAGGACATCCTGGTGGGTATCCTGGTCGTGGCCCTCGTGTTCGAGGCGGCGCGCCGGCTCCTCGGCCCGGCGCTGCCGATCCTCTGCGGCCTGTTCCTCGCCTACGCCCTCTTCGGCCACCTCCTGCCGGCGCCGCTCGACCATCGCGGCTTCGACCTCGCGCAAGTGGTCGACCAGATGTTCCTCGGCACCGAAGGCATCTACGGGGTGCCGACCTACGTCTCCTCGAGCTTCATCTTCCTGTTCATTCTGTTCGGCGCGTTCCTCGAGCGGGCCGGGATGATCCGGCTGTTCAACGAGCTGGCCCTCGGCACGGTCGGCCACACCCGCGGCGGGCCGGCCAAGGTCGCGGTGATCTCCTCGGGGCTCATGGGCACGATCAACGGCAGCGGCGTGGCCAACGTGGTGACCACCGGCCAGTTCACCATCCCGTTGATGAAGCGGTTCGGCTACCCGGCCCGCTTCGCGGGCGCGGTCGAGGCCACCTCCTCGATGGGCGGCCAGATCATGCCGCCGGTGATGGGGGCGGTGGCCTTCATCATGGCCGAGACGATCGGTGTGGCTTACGTCGAGATCTGCATCGCCGCGGCGATCCCGGCGCTCCTCTATTTCACCACCGCCTTCGCGAGCGTGCATTTCGAGGCCGGCCGACGCGGGCTCGTGGGCCTGCCGCGGGCGGAATGCCCGAGTGCCGTGGCCGCACTCCGCCGCGACTGGCCGCTCCTCTTGCCGCTCGCGGCCCTCGTCTGGCTGTTGTTCGCCGGTTACACCCCGCTCTTCGCCGGTACCGTCGGGCTCGGGCTCACCGCCCTCGTCGTGCTCGGCCGACCGGTCGCCGCATCCTTGCCGGCCGGAGCGCTGCGCCTCGCCTTCTGGCTCGGCCTCGGGCTCGCCGCGGCCGGCTTCCTCCGGTTCGGGGTGAACGCCATCGTGGCGGCGATCGTCGCGGTGGGGCTCGCCGCGGCCGTCTCCCGCGGCGGCCGGGAGACCTTGGCCCTCGCCCGGGACGCGCTCGCGGACGGCGCCCGCCACGCGCTCCCGGTCGGCGTGGCCTGCGCGCTCGTGGGCACGATCATCGGCACGCTCACCCTCACCGGAGCGGCCACCAACCTCGCGGGCGCGATCGTCGACCTCGGCAAGAGCTCGCTCTTCGCGAGCCTCCTCTTGACCATGCTCACCTGCCTCGTGCTCGGGACCGGGATCCCGACCATCCCCAACTACATCATCACCGCCTCGATCGCCGGGCCGGCCCTGCTCGAGCTCGGCGTGCCGCTGATCGTGAGTCACATGTTCGTCTTCTATTTCGGCATCATGGCCGATCTCACCCCGCCCGTGGCGCTCGCTGCGCTGGCCGCCGCGCCGATCGCCGGTGCGAGCCACCTCGAGATCGCGCTGGTCGCGACGCGGATCGCGATCGCCGGCTACGTCGTGCCGTTCATGGCCGTCTACGCCCCCGCGCTGATGCTCCAGCCGGGCGACCCGATGGCCGCGACGGTGGGCTTTTTCCCGGCCGTGCTCTACGCGGTCGGCAAGGCGTTCCTCGCGGTCCTGCTGTGGGCCGCGGCGCTCGCGGGCTTCCTCGCGGGCCCGATGCGCCCCTGGGAGCGGGCGGCCGCGGTCCTCGCGGCCTCGGTCCTGGTCCTGGCCCTGCCCTGGACCGACGAGCTCGGCTTCGCGCTGGCCGCCCTCGTGCTCGCCGCCCATCTCCGCCGCCAGGCCCGCCGCGCGGCCGCGGCCGCCCCGCGATGAGCGGGATCTGCCTCGCCGCCGGCACGTCGGCCGTGCGGCTCGCGCTCACGGCCTTCACCCTCGCCTGGACGCACACGGTCGAGAAGGTGCTCTGGGAGGAGGATTGGCGGGTCGAGCGCGCGGGCCTGGTCCTCGTCGAGAGCCGGGTCCGCGGCAGTGGTGCGGGGATGGAGCCCGGCCCCGAGGCCCGCCTCGAGGGCGGTGCGTTCCGCTCCACCCCGGCCCTTCCGCCGCTCGCCGAGCTCGTCCTCGCCCGCACCCCCGGCCTGCCCGACTGGCGGCTCTGCGCGGCGGAGGGTTGTCGACCGCTCGGTGCGCTCCTGCCGGAGAGCGAGGGCCCCGTGGTGGTACGGCCTTGCCCCGAGCCCTAAGGCACGGGCTCGAACCAGAGCGGGGTGTTGTAGTCGATCGTGATTTCCTCGCCGGCCGCGATCGGCCGTACCGCCACGAGCTCGACGAGGCAGCCCAGGGGGCCGCCGTCCACGTAGCGCCAATCGGCGTTGGGCGGCCGGCCGTGGTTGACCAGGGTCAACAGACCGAGCGCCAGCCAGGCCTCGAACTCCGGCCCGTCGCCGGTGAAGAAATGCTTGGCGAGCGCGGTCTCGTTGAGCCGCGCGCAATCCTCGAAGCCGAGCCGGAGCGTGGGGCAGCGGCAGAGCAGCCGGCCGGCCGGGATCGGCCGTCGGGCGAAGACCCCGCGCCCCTTGCCGGGGATGGCGCGCAGCTGGAGCAGCCGGTCACCGCCCCGTACCACCAATCGCCGGCTCGGCCTCACGGGCCCGCTCACGGCCGAGCTCCACGGATCGGGAGGCTCGGCGTCGGCAAGAGCCGGGCACGGCCGGCAGGAGCCGAGGTCGGATCACACCGGGACGCATCGTCAGGCGGGGCTCCGCAGCGGCTCACGGCAGGGCCTCGAACCAGAGCGGGCAATTGTAGTCGATCGTCAGCTCCTCGCCGGGCTCGAGCGGCCGGCAGGGGCGCGCGACGACCCACCAGCCGGTGGCCGGATCGCGACGCCAGTCGAGTTCCAGCGTGGGCGGCCGGCCGTGGTTGCACAAGGTGAGCCAGCCGAGAACGATCACCCCGACGCCGTCGCGCTCGGGATGGGCGAAGTAGTGGTGGCGGAAGCGGGTGCGCTCGATCGGCTCGACGTCGGCGGCATCGAGCTCGAAGACAGGCTGCGGGTCGAGCGGAACGCCGGCCGGCAGGGGCTCGGCCGCGAACACGCCCAGGCCCTTGCCGCCGGCCGAGGCGATCAGCACGGGCCCGATCCGCACACCGCCTCCGCGGGCCAACCCAAGTCTTTGACGAAGAACGCCTTGCCGTCGCCCGGGGCGTAGAAGTCCGGGAGCACCGCCTCGAGGCGGTAGCCGCAGGCCCGATAGAAGGCGCGGGTCGGCGCGTAGCGCTCGGTGGTCGAGGTCTCGACATAGACGCGCCGGCCGCCCAGGGCAGCGATCCGCGCCTCGGCGGCCTCGAGCAGCGCGCGACCGAGGCCCCGGCCCCGGCGGTCGGGGCGGACCGCGATCCAATAGAGATCGAAGCTCCCTTCGGTACCGTCGATCGGGCCGAAGCAGACGTAACCGGCGAGGCCCGCGGCGTCGTCGGCCAACAGGAAACGATAGCCCGAGGCTTCGGGGCCGCGCTCGAGGCAGGCCTCGACCAGCTCGCGGGCGATCGCCACCTCGCTCGGCCGGAACAAGCCGGTCGCGGCCACGAGCTCGGCGACCGCCCGCCGGTCGGACTCGACCGGCGCCTCGCGGAAAGCCCGCTCGGCGATCGGAGCCGGGCGCAGCCGTGCCGACGCGCCGCTCACGGCTGCTCGCGCGCCTCCGACCGCGCCGCGGCCGGACGGCGGTCCTCGGCCGGCCGGGGGGGGCCGCCGGGCCGGCGCCGGGGGGGCGGGGCCCCCCC
>JAILZQ010000015.1 GCA_023512415.1 Geminicoccaceae bacterium
CCAAGGGCCTGGGCGGCGGCTTCCCGATCGGCGCCTTCATGGCCACCGCCGAGGCCGCCTCGGGCATGACCGCCGGAGCCCACGGCTCGACCTTCGGCGGCAATCCTTTGGCCTGTGCGGTCGCCAATGCGGTGCTCGACGTCGTGCTGGCCGAGGGCTTCCTCGAGGGGGTCGCCGCCAAGGGCGCGCTCTTCAAACAGCGGGTCGAGGAGACCGCGGCCCGGCTCGGCGGGGCGATCCTCGAGGTCCGCGGTCTCGGCCTCATGGTCGGGATCAAGACCGCCCGGCCGAACGGCGAGGTCGCGGCCGAGCTGCGTGCGGCCGGGCTCCTCACCGTGCCGGCGGCCGACAACGTGTTGCGTCTGTTGCCGCCCTTGACGGTGAGCGAGGCCGAGATCGAGCAGGGCTGCGCGATCCTGGCCGAGACTTTGCGGGCGAAGGCGGCATGAGTCGCGACTTCCTCGACCTCGACGCGCTCGAGGCGCACGAGCTCCGGGCGATCCTGGAGCGGGCCAAAGCCTTCAAAGCGGGCGACCCGGCGCGGCCCATGGCCGGCCGGATCCTCGCCATGATCTTCGACAAGCCGAGCACCCGGACCCGGGTCTCCTTCGAGGTGGCGGCCAAGAAGCTCGGCGGCGACGCGGTCGTCCTCTCCTCGCGCGACATGCAGCTCGGCCGCGGCGAGACGATCGCCGACACCGCCCGGGTCCTTTCGCGCTACGTCGATGCGATCATGATCCGCACCGACGCGCACGCGAAACTCCTCGAGATGGCCGAGTATGCGAGCGTGCCGGTGATCAACGGTTTGACCGACGCCTCGCATCCCTGCCAGATCGTGGCCGACATCTTGACGATCGAGGAGCGCAAGGGGCCGATCCGCGAGCTCAAGCTCGCTTGGTCGGGGGACGCCAACAACGTCGCCACCTCCTTGATCCACGCCGCGGTACGGCTGGGCTTCCAACTCGATCTCGCTTGTCCGGCCGAGATGGCCCCCGAGCCCGAACTCCTGCGCTGGGTCGCCGAGCACCAAGGGCGGGTCCGGGTGACGCGCGACCCGTTCGAGGCGGTCCAGGGGGCCGACGCGGTCCTGACCGACACCTGGGTGTCGATGGGCGATGTCGAGGTCGAGCGTCGGCACGCGCTCTTGACCCCCTACCGCATCGACCGGCGGCTGTTGGCGGCGGCCAAGCCCGATGCGATCTTCCTCCATTGCCTGCCCGCCCATCGCGGCGAGGAGGTGACGGCCGAGGTGATCGACGGGCCGCAGTCGGTGGTCTTCGACGAGGCGGAGAACCGGCTGCACGCGCAGAAGGCGATCCTCGCCTGGTGCCTCGAGGGCTGAGGGGCGGCTTGGCGCGGGCGGCCGGATCGACCATGCTGGAAACAGACGCCGCTCGGATGTCCGCGCCCATGGACTTCGCCGATCGTTCTTCCTCCGACCTTTTGCGCCCCTTCCAGCTCGAGAGCTCGGGTCTGCGGGGCCGCTTCGTGCGGCTCGGTCGGACGCTCGACCGGGTATTGGAGGCGCACGCTTACCCCGAACCGGTGAGCCGGCTCCTGGGCCAGCTCCTGGTGCTGGCGGGCGGGCTCGCGGGCGGGCTCAAGTTCGACGGCATGTTCTCGCTCCAGGTCCGCGGCGACGGGCCGGTCGGCTTCATGGTGGCCGACTGCACCAACCACGGCCGGATGCGCGGCTATGCGAGCTTCGATGCCGGGGCGATCGACGCCGCGAGCACCGAGCGGGAGCTCTTGGGCGAGGGCCTGCTCGCGCTCACGGTCGACCAGACGCGGATCGGCGGCGAGCTGCAGCAGGGCATCGTCTCGCTCGAGGGGCGCACGCTGACCGACGCGATGCTCGCCTATTTCCGGACTTCCGAGCAGATCCGCACGGCCATCAAACTCGCGATCGCCCGCGATCCGCGCTCGGGCGGCTGGCACGGCGGCGCCATCATCCTGCAGGCCCTGCCGGCCGCCCCGGGTGCGGAGGAGGAGGCCGCGCGCGAGGCCTGGCAGGAGGCGATGCTCTTGCTCGAGACCGCGAGCGAGGCGGAGCTCACCGGGCCCGACCTCGACCCCGACACGGTCCTCTACCGGCTGTTCCACGAAACCGGCGTGCGGGTCTGGGACGCGCTCCCGCTCGAGGCCGGCTGCTCCTGCACCGAGGCCCGCGTTCGGGCGATGCTCGAGCGTTTCCCGGCTGCCACGCTCGCCGAGATGCGGCTGCCCGACGGGCGGATCGAGGTCACCTGCCAGTTCTGCAACCGGCTTTACAGCTTCGACGATGCGGCGATCGCCGCGCTCGGCGCCCGGCGGAGGCATTGAGCATGGGCGCGCGGCCTCGGGGAATCGCGCGCCGCGGCGCGTTCGGCCTCTTCCTCGTGGGGCTCGCCGGCTGCGGCGGGCCGCTCGGGCCGGTGCGCGAGGCCGGGTCGGCGCGCCCGACGATCCGCCTCGCGGTGGGCGAGATCCTCGACGGCGAGGAGCCGGCGCCGCTTCCGGCCGCCAACTTCATCGACGAGCGGCGCTCGGCGGAGCTCGCCCGAACGGTCCGGCAGCGGCTGCGGGCGCGGCTCGTCCCTTCGGGTGGTGGCCCGACGGCTCGGCTCGACCTCGAGCAGGCGGCCCTCACCGAAAGGCTGGCGCCCGATCGCCAGGGCGGCATGACCGGGCTCGTCACCCGCGAGCCGACCTACGCCCAGGAGGGTACGGTGGCCGTGCGGATCCGGATCCTGGAGCGCGACGGGCGCGAGCTCGCCCGCGCCCGGGTCGCCGTCCAGCGGTCCCGGGCCCTCCCGGCCGGGAGCTCGGTCACCCGGCGCGAGGACGGGGCCCGGGCGTTGGCCGCCGACTTGCTGGACCAGCTCGACGACGCCCTCGAGGTCGCGGTGCGCGACAATCTCGGCCCCTGGCTCGTCGAGTAGCGGGCGATGCGTTCGGTGGCGGCGCGGCCACGGGGCGAGAGGGGCTTCGGGCCGGCTCAGGCGGCGGCCGCCTCGCTTCCGGGCGGGCGCACGGCGAGCCGCACGAGGCGGTGGCGGCGACGCTCGACCACGGTGATCCGGTAGCCCGCGATGGTGACCTCCTCGCCCTCGGCGGGGATCCGCCGGGCGACCCGCATGACGAGCCCGGCGACGGTCACCGCCTCGTCCTCGGGCAGCGCCCAGTCGCACTGGCGGTTCAGGTCGCGGACCGGGGTCCGGCCGTCGACCACCATCCGGCCCTCCGCGTCGGGTCGGACGATCGGCGCCTCGCGGTCGCGCTCGTCGGCGATGTCGCCCACGATCTCCTCGACGATGTCCTCGAGGGTGACGAGCCCCATGAGCGTGCCGTACTCGTCGACCACCAGGGCAAGGTGCTGGCGGCGTTGCCGGAAGGCCAGGAGCTGCTGGTAGAGGGCGGTCGTGTCGGGGATGAACCAGGGCGGGGTCAAGAGCTGCGCGAGGGTCACGGTCCCGGGCAGCCGGCCGTGCTCGTCCAGGAGGCCCACGAGGCTCTTGGCGTCGAGGATACCGATGATCTGGTCGGGGTCGCCGCGCCAAACCGGGAAGCGGGTGAAGCCCGATTCGCGGATCCGGCGCAACAGTTCGGGCATCGGCTGGTCGGCATCCAGGGTCACCATGTCGCGCCGGTGGGTCATGACCGCGCCGACTTCGACCTCGGCCAGGTCGAGCACCGCACCCAGCATGTCGTGCTCGTGCTTGGCCACCGCGCCGTGGCGATGGGACAGGCCGATCAGGCTCTTGAGTTCGGTCGTCGAGACCACTTCGGCCGGCGCCGCCTCGCCGACGCCCAGAAGCCGCAGGAGCCGACGCGAGGCGGCGTTCAAGAGCCGGTTGAGCGGGTACATGGTCCGGTAGAAGATCTCGAGCGGGATCGCGACCCAGAGTGTCGCGGACTCGGCCCGGCGGATGGCGAGCGTCTTCGGCACCTGTTCGCCGACCACGATGTGCAGCGCCGAGAACAGGAGGAAGCCCACGAGGAAGCTCACCGTGTGGAGGAGCCGGTCGCCGAGGCCCAGAAGAGCGAAGAGCGGCTCGAGCAGGGCCGCCACGAAGGGCTCGCCGACCCAGCCCAGGCCCAAGGAGGCCATGGTGATGCCGAGCTGGCAGGCGGCCAGATAGGCCTCGAGGTCGGGCAGGATCTTCCGCGCGAGGCGGGCCCGCCGGCTGCCTCGCTCGGCCAGCTCCTCGATCCTGAGCGAGCGGACCCGCACGAGGGCGAACTCGGCCGCCACGAAGAAGGCGTTGGCGGCGAGCAACAGGACGATCAGGACGAGCGTGGTCACGGCACCGCACCCGGCCGACGCCGACCCCTCTCCGATCGTCGCGGGTCGGCGGCCTCAGCCATCGCCGGCGAGCAGCGCCCGCACCTCCGCCTCGTCGACGTCGCGCGCGAGCTCGGCGCGGCCGATCCCGGTCGCAAGGACGAAGGTCAGTTTCCCGCCGGTGGCCTTCTTGTCGCGGCGCATGAGGGCGAGCGTCTCCTCGACGGGGAATCCCCCCCGGCGGACGGCCGAGGGCCGCACCGGCAGGCCCACCCGGGCGAGATGGGCGCGGGCCGCCTCGGCGTCCGCGGCGGGGCACCGGCCGAGCCGGGTCGAGAGGGCGAAGGCCTGGGCCATGCCGAGCGCCACGGCCTCGCCGTGCAGCAGTTCGGCGCCGTAGCCCGTGAGCGTCTCGTAGGCATGGGCGAAGGTGTGGCCGAAGTTCAACAGCGCCCGCTCGCCACCGGTCTCCCGCTCGTCGGCCCCGACCACCGCGGCCTTGATCGCCACCGAACGGGCGATCGCCTCGATCCGCAGGTCGGGATCGCCCCCGAGCAGCGGCTCGACGTGCCGGTCGAGCCAGTCGAACAGCGCCCGGTCCTTGATGAAGGCGTGCTTGACGAGCTCGGCGTAGCCCGCGAGCAGCTCGCGCCGCGGCAGGGTCGACAGCGCCTCGACGTCGATCAGCACCCGGCGCGGCTGCCAGAAGGCGCCCACCAGGTTCTTGCCGAAGCGGCTGTTGACGCCGGTCTTGCCACCGACCGAGCTGTCGACCTGGGCCAAGAGCGAGGTCGGCAGCTGGACGAACGGCACCCCGCGCAGCAGGAGTGCGGCGGCGAGCCCGGCCAGATCGCCGATCATCCCGCCACCGAGTGCGAGCACCGCGAGCCGCCGATCCGCACCCCCCTCGAGGATCGCCTCCAGGAGTGCCGCGAGTCGTTCCAGGCTCTTGCTCGCCTCGCCCGCGGGCACGACCACGGTGCGGTAGCGCAGCCCGGCCGCCTCGAGGCTGCGGCCGACCCGGCCGGGCAGGTCGGTGGCGAGCAGATGGCTGTCGGTGACCAGGACCGCCTCGGGCCCGTCGAGGACCTCGGCCAGGAGTTCGCCCGCCCGGCCGAGGAGGCCGCGGCCGACCAGCACGTCGTAGCCGCGCTCGCCGAGCTCGACGCGCACCCTTCGGACCGTGCTCACGAGCGGACCTCCCCGAGGAGTTGCAGGATGGCGGCGGCGATCTCCTCGGGCGGCCGCGCGCCACTCTCCACCCGATGGTCGGCCTGGGCGTAGCAGCCGGCCCGTTCTTCGAGGAGCTTGGCGAGCTTGGCGCGCAAATCGCCGTCCTTGAGGAGCGGCCGGCTCGCCCGCTTGCGACTCGTGCGCTCGACGAGCGTGTCGAGGTCGGCGTCGAGCCAGATCGAGATCGCCTTCTCCTTGACCCGGGCCCGGGTGGTGGGATCGACGAAGGCCCCGCCGCCGAGCGCCAGCACCCCGGGCGGGCCGTCGAGCAGCCGGGCGATCACCCGTCGCTCGAGGTCGCGGAAGACGGGTTCACCGTAGGTTTCGAAGATGTCGGCGATGCTCATCCCGGCGGCCGCCACGATCTCCTCGTCGGCGTCGACGAACGGCGCGCCGAGTGCTTTGGCGAGCCGCCGGCCGACCGAGGTCTTGCCGGCCCCCATCAAGCCCACGAGCACGATGCGCCGACCGGCCGCCGTCGCGGGCGGCGTCGAGTCGCTCGTGTCTCCCGCGCCGGACGAGCCCTGCTCCACCCGACCTGCCGTTGAATCGCCCGGTCGCACCCGATATAAGCCCCGGTCGCCGCCGGGCGGCAACCCTCGTTCCCGTTCCGTTCCGCGTGAGCCGTCGCGTGCCGGTCTCGCCCAGAGATGCGGCGGTGCGGCCGGCGATGCAAGGCATCCCGATGATCCGCCGTCTCCTCCTCCTCATTCCACTGATCCTCGTCCTGGGCGGGCTGATCTTCCTGTTGACCTGGGACATCCCACCGCCCACCAAGCCGGTCGAGCTCGTCATCCCGGACGAGCGGCTGCCGCGCTGAGGCTCCGCGAGCCGTCGCCCGTGATCGAGCCGTTCCTCGAGATGCTCGCGGTCGAGCGCGGCGCCTCGCGGCACACGCTCGATGCCTATCGCCGCGATCTGGCCCGGGCGCGAGCGTTCACGAGGGGTCGCGCGGTCGAGCTCGAGGACGCGGCGGAGGAGGACCTCCGGGCCTTTCTGCGGGCCGAGAGCGCGGCCGGGTTCGAGGCCGCGACGGTCGCCCGCCGGCTGGCAGCACTTCGAACCTATTTCCGCTTCCTCTACCTCGAGGGCCGCCGCGGCGACGATCCGGCAGCCGGGCTCGACGCACCCAAGCGGGCGACACCCCTGCCCCGCCTCCTCTCCGAGGCCGAGGTTCTGGCGCTCGTCGAGGCCGCCCAGCGCGATCCGAGCCCGCGCGGCCTGCGTCTTTCGACCCTGCTCGAGCTCGCCTATTCGACCGGGCTCAGGGTCTCCGAACTCGTCGGTCTGCCGCTCTCGGCTCTGGCCGCCGACCGCTCGCACCTTTTGGTCCGCGGCAAGGGCGGCAAGGAGCGGGTCGTGCCGATCGGCGGCCCCGCGCGGGCCTGTCTCGAGCGCTGGCTCGCCGTCCGGCCGGGCTTCCTCGCCGGCCCCAAGAGCGCCCGGTTCCTGTTCCCCTCGACCGGTCGGAGCGGCCATCTGACCCGTCAACGCCTCCTCCAGCTGTTGAAGGCGCTCGCCCCTTCGGCCGGGATCGAGCCGGCGCGGATCTCGCCGCACGTCCTGCGCCACGCCTTCGCCACCCACCTGCTCGAGCGGGGCGCCGATCTGCGCTCGGTGCAAGCGCTACTCGGTCACGCCGACATCGCGACGACCCAGATCTACACCCACGTCCAGACGCGCCGCCTCGAGGCGGTCGTCGAAACCCACCACCCGCTCGCCCGCTTCCGCCGGAAGCGGCGCGAGGTGGCCGTTCCGGAGGAGGAGACGTGAGCTTCACCCAGGTGCCCGAGCGCGCGAACCGGCTGAACCGTTCCGAGCTCGCCGTACCCGGCTCCTCGCCGCACTTCTTCGAGAAGGCGGCCAAAGGAGCGGCCGACATCGTCTTCCTCGACCTCGAGGACGCGGTCGCCCCGGACAAGAAGGAGGAAGCGCGCAAGAACGTCATCGCCGCGATCAACGAGATCGACTGGGGCTCGAAGACCCTTTCGGTGCGGATCAACGGGCTCGACACCCCCTGGGCGTACCGTGACCTCGTCGACGTCCTGGAACAGGCGGGCGAGCGGCTCGATCTGATCATGATCCCCAAGGTCGGGACGGCCGCCGACGTCTACGCGGTCGACATGCTCGTGAGCCAGATCGAGATGGCCAAGAAGCGGAAGAAGCGGGTGGGCTTCGAACTCATCATCGAAACCGCCCTCGGCATGATGAACGTCGAGGCGATCGCCGGGGCTTCGCCGCGCAACGAGTCGCTTCATTTCGGCGTCGCCGACTACGCCGCGAGCACCCGCGCCCGGACCACCGGGATCGGCGGGGCGAACCCCGACTATGTCGTCTTGACCGACGCGCCGGCCGACGGGCCGCGCGCCCGGCACTGGGGCGATCCCTGGCACTATGCGCTCGCCCGGATGGTGGTCGCGGCCCGCGCGCACGGCCTGCGGCCGATCGACGGGCCGTTCGGCGACTTCAAGGACCCGGAAGGCTTCGAGGCCCAGGCGCGGCGCGCCGTGGCCCTGGGCTGCGAAGGCAAGTGGGCGATCCACCCGAGCCAGGTGACGCTCGCCAACGCGGTCTTCACCCCGCCCGCAGCCGAGGTCGAGAAGGCCCGGCGGATCCTCGCGGCGATGGCCGAGGCCGAACGCGAGGGCAAGGGTGCGGTCCAGCTCGACGGTCGGCTCGTCGACATCGCCTCGATCCGCCAGGCCGAAGCCCTCGTGGCGATGGCCGAGCGGATCGCCGCGGCCTCGAGCTGAGCTAGGCCGCGCTCGCCGCCCACTCGGGGGCCCGCAGGCAACGGACCGCGTGGCCCGGGGCAAAGGGCTCGAGCCGCGGCACGCTCCGCCGGCAGGCCTCGACCGCGAGGGAACAGCGCGGCGCGAAGGCGCAGCCGGGCGGCGGCCGGGCGAGATCGGGTGGGCTTCCCGGGATCGCGGCGATCCGTCGGCCTTTGACGAGCGCCCCTTCCGTCCGGCTCGCGAGCAGGCCGCGGGTGTAGGGGTGGAGGGGGCTGCGGATCACCGCGCGGACCGGGCCCTCCTCGACGATCCGGCCGGCATAGATCACGGCGATCCGGTCGGCGATCTCGACCGCCGCACCGATGTCGTGGGTGACGAAGAGGATCGCGAGACCCAGCCGCTCCTGCAGCTCGCGCAGGAGAAGCAGGACCTGGATCTGGACGGTGGCGTCGAGCGCGGTGGTCGGCTCGTCGGCCAGGAGGAGCTGCGGCCGGCAGGCGAGCGCCAAGGCGATCATCGCCCGCTGGCGGAGCCCACCCGAAAGTTCGTGGGGATAGGCATCGAGGCGCCGGTCGGGTGACGGCACGTGGACGAGGCGGAAGAGCTCGAGCGCCCGCGCCCGAGCCTCGGCTCGGCTCACGGGCTCGTGGGCGCGGATCGCTTCGACGATCTGCTGCCCCACCGTGTAGACCGGATCGAGGGCGAGGAGCGGCTCTTGGAAGACCATGCCGACCCGGCCGCCACGCAGGCGGCGAAGGCCCCGGCGGTCGAGCCGGCCCACCTCCTCGCCGCCGACGCGGACCGAGCCCGCGACCTCGGTCGTGCGCTCGGGGTCGAGCCGCAGCACCTGGCGCAGCGTCACACTCTTGCCCGAGCCCGACTCACCGATCAGCGCCAGGGCCTCGCCCGCGGCGAGGGTGAGGTCGACGCCGGCCACCGCCCGGATCCGCTCCTCGCCGCGGCGGAAGGTCACCTCGAGGCCGCGGATCTCGAGGACGCGCTCAGCCAAGGGCCACCTCCTCCGCCCGCCTCGGGGCGCGGCCGTGGCCGGAGCCCGGCTCGACCATCGAGCAGGCGGCCCGGTGCGCCGACCCACAAGCGGCGAGCGCCGGTTCGCGGCGCGCGCAGACCGGCTCGGCGAAGGCGCAGCGGGGGTGGAAGCGGCAGCCGGCGGGCGGGTCGATCGGGTTCGGCGGGTCGCCCTGGAGCGGCGCCTCGCGGGTGCGGGCATCGGGGTCGAGCGAGGGCATCGAGCGCAAGAGCGCCTGCGTGTAGGGGTGGCGGGCGTCCTCGAAGATCGCCTCGGCCGGGCCGAGCTCGGCGACCCGGCCGAGATACATGACGAGCACCCGGTCGGAGAGGTAGCGGACGACCTGCAGATCGTGGCTGATGAAGAGATAGGTGAGGCCGAACTCGTCCTTGAGGTCCTGCAGCAGGTTCAAGACCTGCGCCTCGACCGATTTGTCGAGGGCGGAGACCGCCTCGTCGAGGATCACGAGCTCCGGGCCGAGCGCGAGCGCCCGGGCGATGTTGATCCGCTGGCGCTGGCCACCCGAGAGCTCGTGCGGGTAGCGGCCGGCGAAGCGGCGCGGGTCGAGGCCGACCCGGTCCAAGAGCGCGTGCGCCCGGGCGAGGGCCTCGGCGCGCGGGGAGCCGTGCACCATCGGCGCGAAGGCGATGCTCTCCTCGACCGACAGGCGCGGGTTCAAAGACGACCAGCTGTCCTGGAAGACCATCTGGACGCGCCGACGATAGGCGCGCAGCGGCAGCTCGGGGCTGCCGACCGGCCGGCCGGCGAAGCGGATCGTGCCGCGGTCCGGCTCGATCAGCCGCATCAACAGCCGGGCCACGGTCGATTTGCCGCAACCCGATTCGCCGACGATCCCCAAGGTCTCGCCGCGTGCCACGGAAAAGTCGACGCCGTCGACGGCGCGCACCCGACCCGCCCGGCCGAGGAACCCGCCGCGCAACGGAAAGTGCTTGACGAGCCCCTCCACCTCGAGGAGCGGCGGCTCGACCGCGGGCGGCGGCGAGGTGGCCACCGGCTCAGCCCTTGACGTCCATCGCCGAGCGCAAGGCGTCGGCCAGGAGATTGAAGGAGATCGAGGTGGCGAAGATCATCGCCCCCGGCAGTGCCGCCACCCAGGGCTGGACGTAGATCGCGGTGCGCAGGGTGTTGAGCATGAGGCCCCATTCGGGCTCCGGTGGGCGTACGCCCAGGCCCAGGAAGGAGAGGCCCGAGGCGAGGATCATCGAGACCGAAACGAGGCTCGTGGCGTAGACGAAGATCGGCCCGAGCGCGTTGCCGAGCACGTGGACGCGGACGATGGTCAAGGCCCCTGCCCCGCTCGCCCGCGCCGCCTCGACGAAGTCGCGGTTGCGCAGCTGGGTGGCCACACTCTCCGCCACCCGGGCGATCGGCGGGACGAAGACCAACGTCAAGGAGAGCAGCGCGTTCTCGATCCCGGCACCGAGTGCCCCCGAGAGGGCGATCGCGAGCAGCACCGAGGGAAAGGCGTAGAAGACGTCGATCGTGCGCATGATCGCGGTGCCGAGGAGGCCGCCCGCGTAGCCGGCGGTGATGCCGATCGCAGCACCCAGGAAGAAGGCCAGGACCACCGGGGTCACGCCCATGAACAAGGACCAGCGGGCACCGTGCACGAGCCTAGCCAGCATGTCGCGGCCGAGCTCGTCGGTGCCGAGCGGATGGCCGGGGGTGCCGATCGGCTTGAGCCGGCGCAGCACCGAGGAGGCGTAGGGGTCGACGGGGACGAGCCAGGGCCCGAAGAGGGCCAGGACGAGGAGTGCCAGGATGACGGCGGCGGCGGCGAGCGCCACCGGATCGCGCCGCAGGCGGGCGAACACGCTGCGCCAGAAGGAGGGCGAGCGGACGAGCGCGGCCGCTGGCTCGGCGGCGGCGGGCACGGCGGGGGCGGCCATCAGGCCCGCCGGATGCGCGGGTCGAGCGCCGTCTGGACGACGTCGACCAGGAGGTTGAGGACGACGAAGAAGAGCGCGAGGACCAGGATGGTGCCCTGCAGGAGCGGCAGGTCGCGCTGGAAGATCGCGGCGTTCAACAGAAAGCCCGTGCCCGGCCAAGAAAACACCGTCTCGATCAGGATCGAGCCGCCCAACAGATAGCCGAGCTGCAGGCCCATCACCGCCAAGGCGGTGGGCGCGGCGTTCTTGACCACGTGGCGGAACACGGCGAACTCGGAGAGCCCGCGGGCGCGCAGGCCCATGACGAACTCTTGGGAGAGGATCTCGGCCACGAGCGCGCGCAGGGTTCGAGCGACGATGCCCATCGGGATCACCGACATGGTGACCGCCGGCAGGATCAGGTGGCGGAAATGCTCCCAATCCCAGACCCACTCGGTGGAGCCGCCGGGCCCCGCCCCGGTGGCCGGCAACCAGCCGAGCTGGGCGGAGAAGATGATCACGAGGACCATGCCGAGCCAATAATGCGGCACCGAGACGCCGAGCACGGCGAGCGCGGAGGCCAGCCGGTCGAGCGGGCTGTCCCGGAAATAGCCGGCCACGAAGCCGAAGATCGCCCCGAGGGTGAAGCCGATCAGCGTCGCGAAGGCGGCGAGCGTCACCGTGTTGCCGACCGCCCGGGCGACCTCGGCTGCCACCGGCCGGGCGGTGGCGATCGAGGTGCCGAGATCACCCGTCGCGGCGCGCGCGAGCCAGCGCAGGAACTGCTCGGGTAGCGACCGGTCGAAGCCGTAGAGCTCGGCCATCTGGCGGCGCAGCGCCTCGGTCGCGTCGGGCGGCAGCACCGACACCAGGGGATCGCCCGGGGCGATGTGGACGAGCAGGAAGCACACCAGGCTCACGCCCAGCATGATCGGCAGCGCGTAGAGGACTCGGTTGAAGGTGTAGCGCAGCACGGGTTCGGTCGGCCGGGCGGTGGGGGCACCGCCCGGCCCTCGCTCAGCTGGCCAGGTCCATGGGCGCGATGTCGATGAACCAGGAGCGCGGCTGGACGACGTTCTTGATCTTCGGGCTCAACATGCGCGGCCCGACGTCGTGCGCCACCCAGAGGAACGGCGCCTCCTCGACGATCCGCTTGTGCAGGCGGGCGAGGGCGGCGTCGCGGGCGGCGGCGTCGAAGGAGGTGCGGGCGGCACGCACCAGTTCTTCCATCTCTTCCGTGTTGAAGAAGCCCCAATTGTTGGAATTCGGCGGGAAGGCGCCCTTGGTCACGAAGCGGACCATGGCGAAGAACGGGTCCATGGCGGCGAAGGTCACGTTGATGGCATGCGCGCCGCGGGCGTTCGGGTGGTTGGCCCCTTCCCGCCAGGTGGTGAACAGCGCGTTCCACTCGATGACCTCGAGGGCGACGTCGAACCAACAAGCCTTGAGGGCCTGCTGCAGCCACTCGTTCATCAGCACGGGCTGCATCTGCCCGGACCCCGAGGCCGAGGTCAGCACCTTGACCTTCAAGGGCTTGGTTTCGGAGTACCCGGCCTCCTTCATGAGCCGGCGGGCCTCGGCGAGGTCGAAGCGGATGTCGAAGGAGGGGTTGCCCCACCAAGGATGGCCCGGCGGCACGGTCCCCTTGGGCACGCCCATGAGGCCGCCCAAGAGCTGCTTCAGCTCCTCGCGGTCGATGCAGAGGTTGGCGGCGTGGCGGACGCGGATGTCGCGCCAGGGCGAGCCCTCGAGGAAGGAGAACTGCCAGGGCCAGACGTGCGGCTGCGCGTTCTGGTACAGGACGAAGCCGCGTGCCTTCATGGCCGGGATGGCGTCCGGCGCCGGCGCCTCGATCCAGTCGACCTGGCCGCCGAGCAGGGCCGCGGTGCGGGCGTTGGCCTCGGGCATCGGCACGAGCACCACCCGGTCGATCTTGGGCCGCCGCCGCTCGTTCCAATAATCGGGGTTCTTGACCATCTCGAAGCGCTCGCGCGGGACGAGCCGCACGCCCTTGAAGGGCCCGGTGCCCGAGGGGTTGGCGGCGAACTCGGTCCAGGCGCGCTTGGCGCGCTCTTTGGGATCGGCGACCTCGGCCGGCACGGCATCGTAGAGCTTCTGCCAGTGCGCGGGCGAGGCCATGAAGAGGTTGGTCAGGTTGTAGGGGAGGAAGGAGTCCGGCTCGGCGGTCGTGAGCTCGACGGTGAGCGGGTCGATCGCCCGGGCGCTGCGCAAGGTCGGCATGCGCGAGGCGGTGACACCGACCTGGCTCGGGTCGAAATGCGGTGCCTCGCGGTCGAGCACCTTGCGGACGTTCCACACCACCGCCTCGGCATCGAAGGCCGAGCCGTCGTGGAACTTCACCCCCGGCCGCAGCTTGAAGATCCACTTCTTGGGGTCGGCGGGGTCGACCGCCCATTCGGTCGCGAGCCCGGGCACCAAGACCGACGGCGCATCGGCCTTGGAAAGGTCCCACTGGGTCAAGGAATCGTACATCGGGATGCCGGTGAACCGGTTCCCCTCGAAGCCCTGGTCCGGCTGGCCGTGGGTGCGCGGGATGTCGGCCGCGGTCATGCCGATGCGCAGCACCTTCTCCTGGGCGAGGGTCGGCGAGACGAGGGCGCTCGCCAGCAAAAGACCGGCCGACAAGATCCGCCAAGTACGGGTTCGCATCTCCTTCCTCCCCGGCCCCGGTCGTCTGTGGTCGAATCGAGCCGACCCGGGTTCCGCCCGCGATTCTTGGCCGGCTTCGGGGCCGTGAGCAAGCCGGCGGCGAGCGGTGTCCGGGAGCACCGGGCTCAAACGGTGAGGTGCCGGCGGGCGGCGTCCAGATCGAGGGTGGCGCGATCCCCCTCGAGGACGATCCGGCCGCGCTCCATGATCGCGATAAGGTCGGCGAGCTCGAGCGCGAAATCGAGATATTGCTCGACCAACAGGATGGCCATCGTGCCGGCCCGGGCGAGCTCCTTCACGACCCGGCCGATCTCGGCCACGATGTTGGGCTGGATCCCCTCGGTCGGCTCGTCGAGGAGCAGCACCCGGGGCCGTGTGACGAGCGCCCGGCCGATCGCGAGCTGCTGCTGCTGGCCGCCCGAGAGGTCGCCGCCGCGCCGCCGCGCCATCTGCTCGAGGATCGGGAAGCGGGCGTAGACCTCGGCGAGCGGCAGGGGCTCGTCGCGCCGGCCGCGGAGCGCCGCGTGACCGGTGAGCAGGTTCTCCTCGACCGTGAGGCGGGGGAAGATCTCGCTCCCCTGCGGCACCGCGGCGAGACCGAGTCGGGCCCGCCTCCAGGGCGGCAGGCCGTCGAGCGGAGCGCCGTCCAAGAGGATGCTGCCGCCGCTCGTCCGTTCGTGGCCGAGGATGGCCTTCAAGAGCGTGGTCTTGCCGACCCCGTTGCGGCCCAGGAGGCAAGTGATCTTGCCGCGCTCCAGGGCGAGCGAGACGCCGCGCAGCGTGTGCGAGGCGCCGTAGTGGAGGTGCAGGTCGCGGACCTCGAGCACGGCTCAAGAACGCCCCAGATAGACCTCGACCACGGCCGGGTCGGACTGGACCGCGTCGACCGGACCTTCGGCCAGCACCCGACCCTCGTGCAGGACAGTGACCTTCGCCCCGAGCTCGCGCACGAAGTGCATGTCGTGCTCGACCACGACCAGGGTGTGGCGGCCCTCGAGGCGGTGGATCAGCTCGGCGGTCTTGGCGGTCTCGGCATCGCTCATGCCGGCCACGGGCTCGTCGAGGAGGACGAGGCGCGGCTCTTGGACCAAGAGCATGCCGATCTCGAGCCACTGCCGTTGGCCGTGCGAGAGGCGACCGGCCTCCTCCGCGCGGAGCTCGGCCAGGCCCACCGTCTCGAGCGTCCGCTCGATCCGCTCTTCCGCCGCCGCCTCGAGCCGGCCAGCGAGCAACCGGGCGAGGCTCCAGCCGCCCTGGATCGCGAGCTCGAGGTTCTCCGCGACCGTGAGCCGGTCGAATACCGTGGGCTTCTGGAACTTGCGGCCGATCCCGAGCCGCGCGATCGCGGTCTCGTCGAGGCTCAGAAGGTCGATCCCACCTTGGAACAGCACGGTACCGGAATCGGGCCGGGTCTTGCCCGTGATCACGTCCATCATCGTGGTCTTGCCGGCACCGTTCGGGCCGATGATCGTCCGGAGCTCCCCCTCTTCGAGGACGAGCGAGAGCGAATCGAGGGCTTTGAAGCCGTCGAAGCTCACCGTGACGCCGTCGAGATAGAGGAGGATCTGCGGCTCCAAGAGCCGGCCGCCCGGCAGGGTGCGCGGGGTCTCAGCCACCGGTCGCCTCCGCCGGTCGAGGGGCGGGCTCGGCCGCGGGCGCGCGCCGCCGCGGCAGCAGCTCGACGATCCCGACGAGGCCCTTGGGCAACACCAGGGTCACGAGGACGAAGAGCCCACCCAGGACGAAGAGCCAGAGCTCGGGAGCCGCACCGGTGAGCCAGGTCTTCATGCCGTTGACCAGGAAGGCGCCGAGCACCGGCCCGAGGATCGTGTCGCGGCCGCCGACCGCGACCCAGATGGCGATCTCGATGGAGGCCGCGGGGCTGAACTCGGAGGGGTTGATGATGCCGACCTGGGGCACGTAGAGGGCGCCGGCGAGCCCGGCGAGCACGGCCGAAAGCGTCCAGACGAAGAGCTTGGCCCGAAGCGTGTCGTGGCCGAGGAAGCGGGCGCGGGCCTCGCCGTCGCGGATCGCCACGAGCAGCCGGCCCAGGGGCGAGCGCCGCAGATGGATCGCGACGGCGAGCGCGAGCAGGAGCAGCACCCCGGTCGCGAGATAGAGCCCGAGCCGGGTGTCGGGTGAGGCGATCGGGAAGCCCAGGATATCTTTGAAGTCGGTGAGCCCGTTGTTGCCGCCGAAGCCCATGTCGTTGCGGAAGAACGCGAGCATCAGCGCGTAGGTGAGCGCCTGGGTGATGATCGAGAGATAGACCCCGCTCACCCGCGAGCGGAAGGCGAGCCAGCCGAACACGAAGCCGAGCGCGCCGGGGACGAGCACGACCATCGCGAGTGCGAAGGGGAACCGGTCGAACCCGTACCAGTACCAGGGCAATTCCTGCCAGTTCAGGAACACCATGAAGTCGGGCAGGACGGGATGGGCGTAGACCCCGCGCGGGCCGATCTGGCGCATGAGGTACATGCCCATGGCGTAGCCGCCGAGGGCGAAGAAGGCACCGTGGCCGAGCGAGAGGATGCCGGCCCGGCCCCAAACGAGGTCGAGCGCCACGGCGAGCACCGCATAGGCCAGGTACTTGCCGAACAGCGGCACGAGCCGATCCTCGAGGTGGAAGGCCGAGCCTTCCGGCACGAGCCGGTTGAGGACGGGCACGAGCAGGACGGCGCAGCCGACCAGGACGAGGAGGAGCGCGGGGCGGCCGAGGCCGGCTCGCGCCATCTCAGGCCTCCGCCGCCCGGCCGCGGAGCGCGAACAGCCCCTGCGGTCGGCGCTGGATGAAGAGGATGAGGGCCAGGAGCACGAGGATCTTGCCGAGGACCGCCCCGGCCACCGGTTCGAGGAGCTTGTTGACCACCCCGAGCGTCAGCGCCCCCAAGAAGGTGCCCCAGAGATTGCCGACCCCGCCGAAGACGACGACGATGAAACTGTCGACGATGTAGGACTGGCCGAGGTTGGGGCTCACATTGTCGATCTGGGAGAGCGCCACGCCGCCGATCCCGGCGATCCCCGAGCCCAAGGCGAAGGTGAGTGCATCGACCCGCGGCGTGCGGATGCCCATGGTCTCGGCCATCCGGCGGTTCTGGGTGACGGCGCGGATCTCGAGGCCGAGCCGGGTCGCGCGGACGAGGGCGAGCAGGAGGAGGAAGACGGCGACCGCGAAGAGGACGATGACGATCCGGTTGGTGGTGAGCGCGAGGCCCGGGACCGGCTCGACGAAGCCGCTCATCCAGGAGGGGGTCACGACCTCGCGGTTGGTCGCGCCGATGCCGAGCCGGACCGCCTGCTGGAGGATCAGCGAGATGCCGAAGGTGGCGAGGAGCGTCTCGAGCGGCCGGCCGTAGAGCCGGCTGATCACGCCGCGCTCGATCGCCCAGCCGGCCGCGCCGGCCAGGAGGAAGGCGGCGGGAGCGGCGGCGAGCAGCGACCAGTCGAGGGCCCCGGGCAAGAAGGCCCGGAAGGCCTGCTGCACGGCCCAGGTCGCGTAGGCGCCGAGCATGACCATCTCGCCGTGCGCCATGTTGATGACGCCCATGACGCCGAAGGTCACGGCGAGGCCGATCGCCGCCAGGAGCAGCACGGAGCCCAAGCTCACCCCTTGGAAGAAGGTCTGGGCGAACTCGAGCAGCCGCAGCCGGGTCTCGACACGGGCGATCGCCGCGTCGAGCGCCGCGACGGTCGCAGGGTCGACATCGGCCGGGAGCGCCCGACGGGCGGCCTGGAGCTTGCCGAGCACCGCGGGCGACGGGCTCTCGGCGAGTCCGGTGGCCGCCTCGGCGCGCGCCCCGGGCTCGCCATGGTCCAAGAGGACGGCCGCCCGGGCCCGGGCGAAGGCGGCGCGCACGGCCGGGTCGGCCTCGCGGGCGAGGGCCGCCTCGAGCGGCTCGAGCGCCGAAGGGTCGGGGCGGGCGAAGAGCTTCTCGGCCGCGGCGAGACGCACCGTGCGGTCCGGGCTCGCGAGGGTGAGCGAGCCGAGTGCCCCTTCGAGGGTGCGGCGCAGCCGGTTGTTGATGCGGATCGGGCGGAGCGCGCGCGCCTCGACCTCGGCCGGCGCCCCGCTCGCGACCTCGAGGATCGCCCCCTCGGGCGTGCGCAGGAAGACGGCGCGGTCGGCCTGCCGGGCGAGCAGGCGCCCGTCGAGCAAGCCGCGCAGGACGGGCTCGGCCCAGGGCACGCCGCTTCGGGCGATCGTCCCGATCGCGGGCTCCATCGCGTCGAGATTGCCGGCGGCGAGGACGGCCAGCGCCTCGCGTGCGGCGGCCTCGTCCTGGGCGCGCGCGGGGGGTGCCGCGATCGCGGCGAGCAGCGCCAGGAGGACGAGGAGGAGGCGCATGGGGCGGGCCCGGGTTCGTTTTTGGGCGAGGCCGGCGACGGCCCCGGGGAGCGGGGGCCGCCGCCGGTGCGGTCGAGCGAGCGCGGCTCAGCTACCGCCGCACTTGCCGGTCTTGACGTTGAAGTTGCCGCAGCTCATCGGCGCCCGCCAATCGGCGATCAGGTCCTTCGAGCCCTCGAGATAGTCGGACCACTCGTCGCCGACGACGAGACCCGGCGTCTGCCAGACGATGCTGAACTGGCCGTCGGCCTGGATCTCACCGATCAGTACCGGCTTGGTGATGTGGTGGTTCGGCATCATGGCCGAATAGCCACCCGACAGGTTCGGCACCGCGACGCCGATCATCGCGTCGATCACCGCGTCCGGGTCGGTCGTGCCGGCCTTCTCGACCGCCTTCACCCACATGTTGAAGCCGATGTAGTGCGCCTCCATCGGGTCGTTGGTCACGCGCTTCGGGTTCTTGATGAAGGCGTGCCACTTCTCGATGAACTCTTTGTTCTCCGGCGTGTCGACGCTCATGAAGTAGTTCCAGGCGGCGAGGTGGCCGACCAGCGGCCCGGTGTCGAGCCCGGCCAGCTCCTCCTCGCCGACCGAGAAGGCGACGACCGGGATGTCGGTCGCCTTGATGCCCTGGTTGGCGAGCTCCTTGTAGAAAGGCACGTTGGCGTCGCCGTTGATGGTCGAGACCACCGCCGTCTTTTTGCCGGCCGAGCCGAACTTCTTGATGTCGGCCACGATGGTCTGCCAATCGCTGTGGCCGAACGGGGTGTAGTTGATCATGATGTCCTCGGGCTTCACGCCCTTGGACTTGAGATAGGCTTCGAGGATCTTGTTGGTCGTGCGCGGGTAGACGTAGTCGGTGCCGGCCAGCACCCAGCGCTCGACCTTCTCCTGCTGCATGAGATAGTCGACCGCCGGGATGGCCTGCTGGTTGGGCGCCGCGCCGGTGTAGAAGACGTTGCGGCTCGATTCCTCGCCCTCGTACTGCACGGGGTAGAAGAGGATCCCGTTGAGCTCCTCGAACACCGGCAGCACCGACTTGCGGCTCACCGAGGTCCAGCAGCCGAACACGGCCGCGACCTTGTCCTTGGCGATGAGCTCGCGCGCTTTCTCGGCGAAGAGGGGCCAGTTCGAGGCCGGATCGACGACCACGGGCTCCAGTTTCTTGCCGAGGAGCCCGCCCTTCTTGTTCTGCTCCTCGATCAGCATGAGCATGACGTCCTTCAAGGTCGTCTCGCTGATCGCCATGGTGCCGGAGAGCGAATGGAGGATGCCGACCTTGATCGTGTCGGCGGCGGCGACCGGACCCGCCCAGAGCGCGAGGGCGGCGGCGCCGGCCAACAGCCAGCGGCGAGAGAGCGCGATCCCGTTCATGCCTCGATGCCTCCACCAGGCCTGCTGCGACGCAGCGGTCGCACGGTGCCGTGCAAGCGATGTGCCAAGGGCCGTGGCGGCTTGCCGGCGCCTCGGGAGGCGACAGGTGCGCGAGAATTGGGCAAGTGGGGTCGCACTGTCGCCGCTTTGCCCCGATCTTGGGCAGCGGATCGAGCTTGACCGCCCGGTGCCGGTCGGCGAGGGAGAGGACATGGAGAGCATCGCCGATCGGCTGGCCGAACGGATCCGCGACGGGCGTGTTCGCCTCGGCGTGATCGGGCTCGGCTATGTGGGCCTGCCCTTGGCGCTCACCGCCGCCCGCTCCGGCCTCGAGGTCCTGGGCTTCGACATCGACCGGCCCAAGGTCGAGGGGCTCAACGAGGGGCGCTCGCCGCTCGCCCACATCGGCGACGCGGCGGTGGCCGCGGCGCGGGCGAGCGGCCGCTTTTCCGCCACCGTCGAGTTCGCCCGGCTCGGCGAGGTCGACGCGATCGCGATCTGTGTGCCGACCCCGCTCGGCGCCCATCGCGAACCCGATCTATCCTTCGTCGAGGCGACCGCCCGGCAGATCGCCACGACGCTCCGCGCGGGCCAGCTCGTCGTGCTCGAATCGACCACCTGGCCCGGCACGACCCGCGAGGTCGTGAAGCCGATCCTCGAGGCGACCGGGCTGCGTTCGGGCGAAGATTTCTTCTTGGCCTTCAGCCCCGAGCGCGAAGACCCGGGCAACCGCGACTTTTCGACCGCGCGGATCCCCAAGCTCGTGGGCGGCGACGGCGCACGCGCCCGCGATCTGGCGGCCGCGCTCTACGGCCGGTTCGTCGAAAAGGTGGTGCCGGTCGAATCCTGCGAGGTGGCCGAGGCCGCCAAGCTCACCGAGAACATCTTCCGGGCGGTCAACATCGCCCTCGTCAACGAGCTCAAGCTCGTGTTCACGGCGATGGGGATCGACGTCCACCGGGTGATCGACGCGGCGGCGACCAAGCCGTTCGGCTTCATGCCGTTCCGCCCGGGCCCGGGGCTCGGCGGCCACTGCATCCCGATCGACCCCTTCTACTTGACGTGGAAGGCGCACGAGGTGGGCGTCCACACCCGCTTCATCGAACTCGCGGGCGAGATCAACACCGCGATGCCGCGCTGGGTCGTGGAGCGGCTGGCCGAGGCGATCGACCGCCGCTTCGGCAAGGGGCTCTCGTCGTCGCGGATCCTGCTGTTGGGCCTGGCCTACAAGAAGAACGTCGACGACGTGCGCGAGAGCCCGGCCTTCACGATCTGGGAGCTGCTCGAAGCGCGCGGTGCGACGGTCGCCTTCCACGACCCGCACGTACCGGTCGTCCCGCCGACCCGCGAGCATTCGGCCCTCGCCGGGCGGCGTTCGCTGGCGCTTGATCCCTCGACCCTCGAGGGCTTCGATGCGGTGCTCGTGGTCACCGACCACGACGCCATCGACTGGCGGCTCGTCGCCGAGCGCGCGCGCCTCGTGGTCGACACGCGCGACCGGCTGGCGCGGGCACCCAACGTCGTCGCGGCCTGAGGAGAACACAACTCCAGATTAGTCTTGCCTGGACTTTCTCAACCATTTAGCTTGGCTTGCGATCGAGAGGGGGTCGAGCGATGTTCGGGCTTTCGAGCCGGCGGATCCTGGTCACCGGTGGCGCGGGCTTCCTCGGCAGCTTCCTGTGCGAGCGTCTGTTGGCCCAGGGCCACGAGGTGCTCTGCGTCGACAATTTCTTCACCGGGCGACGGCGCAACATCGCCCATCTCTTGGACCATCCGGGCTTCGAGCTGCTCCGTCACGACGTGACCTTCCCGCTCTACGTCGAGGTCGACGAGATCTACAATCTGGCCTGCCCGGCTTCACCCATCCATTACCAGTTCGACCCGGTGCAGACGACCAAGACCTCGGTGCACGGGGCGATCAACATGCTGGGTCTCGCCAAGCGGGTGAAGGCCAAGATCCTGCAAGCGAGCACGAGCGAGGTCTACGGCGACCCGACGCAACATCCCCAACGCGAGGACTATTGGGGCAACGTCAACCCGATCGGCCCGCGTGCTTGTTACGACGAGGGTAAGCGCTGCGCCGAGACCCTCTTCTTCGATTACTGGCGGCAGCACAAGCTCCGGATCAAAGTCGCACGGATCTTCAACACCTACGGGCCGCGGATGCACCCGAACGACGGGCGGGTCGTCTCCAACTTCATCGTCCAGGCCTTGCTGAACCGGCCGATCACGGTCTACGGCGACGGCAGCCAGACCCGCTCCTTCTGCTACGTCGACGATCTGATCGAGGGGCTCGTGCGCCTGATGGCGACCGAGGATTCGCTGACCGGCCCGATCAACCTCGGCAACCCGGCCGAGTTCACGATCCTCGAGCTCGCCCGCAAGGTCATCGACAAGACCGGCTCGCGTTCGCGGATCGAGTTCCGACCGCTGCCGGAGAACGACCCGGCCCAGCGCCAGCCCGACATCGGCCGCGCGCGCGAGCTCCTGGGCTGGCAGCCGACCGTGCCGCTCGACGAGGGGCTGGTGCGCACGATCGCCTATTTCGACGAGCTCCTTCGCGAAGACCCGAAGGCGGCGCAGCGCCTGGGCGGGCAGGGCTGACCGCCCGGGGGCGCGCCCGTGAGCCGGGGTGCGGTGCTCGTCACGGGGGGCGCCGGCTATGTCGGCAGCCACGCCTGCAAGGCCTTGGCCCTCGCCGGCTTCACCCCGGTCACCTTCGACAATTTCTCGACCGGCAACCGCTGGGCGGTGCGCTTCGGCCCGCTCGAGCCGGGCGACATCCTCGACCTCGCGGCCCTCCACCTCGCCTTCAAGCGGCACCGGCCGATCGCCGTGATGCACTTCGCCGGCGCCGCGCTGGTCGGCGAATCGATGCGCGAGCCCGCGCTCTATTGGCGGCAGAACCTCGCGGGCACGCTCAACCTGGTCGAGGCCTGCCGTATCCACGACGTCGGAGCCTTCGTCTTCTCTTCGACCTGCGCGGTCTACGGCACGCCCGAACGCGTGCCGATCGACGAGGACACGCCCAAGGCGCCGATCAATCCCTACGGGGCCTCCAAGCTCGCGGTCGAGCGGCTGTTGGCCGATGCGGCGATGGCCCACGGCTTGCGCTTCGCGGCCTTGCGTTACTTCAACGCGGCGGGCGCCGACCCCGAGGGCGAGCTCGGCGAGCACCGGCCGGTCGAGACCCATCTGATCCCCTTGCTGCTCGACGCGATCCTCGGCCTGCGGCCGCCGCTGCAGGTGCTGGGCACCGACTATCCGACGCCCGACGGCACGGCGATCCGCGACTATGTCCACGTGGCCGACCTCGCCGTGGCGCACGTCCGAGCCCTCGAGCATCTCTTGGCCGGCGGCGACTCGCTCGCCTGCAATCTCGGCACGGGCGAGGGCCATTCGGTCCGCCAGGTGATCGAGGCGGCCGAGCGGATCACCGGCCGGCCGGTGCCGCGGGTCGAAGCACCGCGCCGCCCGGGCGACCCGCCCCGGCTCGTGGCCGATCCCGGCCTCGCCCGCGACCGGTTCCGGCTGCTGCCCTCGAACGTCGCGGGTCTCGAGCGGATCCTCGAGACCGCCTGGGCCTGGCACGCCTGCCACCGCGCCCGCCGCCTCGCCGGCGGTTGAGCTGGCCGGGCCCACCGACGAGGCCTCCTCCGCCGTGACGGGCCGCCGCCGCGTCCGCCCAGCCCGCGGCTCAGCCGGTCTCGAGGCCGGCGGGGCCGCGGCGCTGCGGCCCGGAGCGCGCCGGCGGCGCGGTCGGAGTCGGCGCGAGGTCACCCTCGCTGCCACCCTCGCGCGACGGCAGACGCAGCCGGCCGCGCCGGCCACAGGCCGCGGGCGCGACCGCCAGGAACAGCAGCAGGAGCCGGCGCCGGCTCACCGCTGGGCCTCGCCCAGAAACCGAGCGCGAGCCGCGGCGATCGCTTCCCGCACCCGCACCGGAGCGGTCCCGCCGAAACTCGTCCGGCTCGCCACCGACCGGTCGACGCCCAGCACCTCGCGCACGCGCGGATCGAGCCGCGGGTCGAGGGCGGCGAGTTCGGCATCGGACAAGTCCTCGAGGCCGCAGCCCAGCTCCTCGGCCCGGCGCACGGCGCGCGCCGCCACGGCGTGCGCCTCGCGGAACGGCACACCCTTCACCCGCACGAGCCAATCCGCGAGATCGGTCGCGGTGGTGTGGCCGAGACCGGCTGCGGCGCGCAGCCGGGCGACGTCGAACCGCGCCTCGCGCAGCATCGCCGCGGTGGCTGCGAGGCAGAGCTCGAGCGTGTCGGCGGCGTCGAACAGCCCCTCTTTGTCCTCCTGCATGTCCTTCGAATAGGCGAGCGGCAGGCCCTTGAGCACGGTGAGCAGCGCCACGAGATGGCCGATCACCCGGCCGCTCTTGCCGCGCACGAGCTCGGCTGCATCCGGATTGCGCTTCTGCGGCATGATCGAGCTGCCCGAGGTGAAGGCCTCGGGCAGCCGGACGAAGCCGAACTGCGGGGTGGCCCAAAGGACGAGCTCTTCGGCGAGCCGCGAGAGATGGACGGCACAGATCGCGGCGGTCGCCAGATAGTCGAGGGCGAAGTCGCGGTCCGAGACGGCGTCGATCGAATTCGCCATCGGCCGGTCGAAGCCGAGCTCCCCGGCCGTGGCTTCGCGATCGATCGGGAAGCTCGTGCCGGCGAGGGCCGCGGCCCCGAGCGGGCATTCGTTGAGCCGCCGCCGGGCGCAGGCGAAGCGGTCGCGGTCGCGCCCGAACATCTCCACGTAAGCCGCGAGATGATGGCCGAGGGTGACGGGCTGGGCGGCCTGGAGATGGGTGAAGCCGGGCATGACGTCGGCCGCGTGGCGCTCGGCGAGCTCGAGGAGGACCGCCTGCAGCTCGCGCAGGAGCGCGTCCGCGCGGTCGATCGCCGAACGCACCCAAAGCCGCAGGTCGGTCGCCACCTGGTCGTTGCGGGAGCGGGCGGTGTGCAGCCGGCGTCCGGCCTCGCCGATCCGCTCGGTGAGCCGGGCTTCGATGTTGAGGTGGATGTCCTCGAGCGCCGGATCGAAGACGAAGCGGCCCTCCTCGATCTCGCGAGCGATCGCCTCGAGCCCCGCGAGGATCGCGTCCCGATCCGCCTCGCCGATGATCCCGCGAGCGGCGAGCATCCGCGCGTGCGCCACGGAGCCGCGGACATCCTCGGCCCAAAGGCGCTTGTCGAAGCCGATCGAGGCGTTAATTCGTTGCATGAGCGGGGCGGCATCGGTCGCGAAATGGGCGCCCCAGAGCTCGCGCGCCGATCGTGTCGTGCCGCTCGTCATCCCGGCCTCGTTCCCGGAGCCCGTCGCGTGATCCGCAGCCTCGCCCGCCTCCTCGTCCTCGCCTCGGTCCTGCTCGCCTCGCCGGCGGCGAGCGCACCGATCCTGCTCAAAGAGCCGAAGCCCTTGCCGGATCTGGCCTTCGAGACCCTCGACGGGAAGCCGGCCAAGCTTTCGGATCTCGAGGGCAAGGTCGTGGTGCTCAACTTCTGGGCCACCTGGTGCGCTCCCTGCCGGGAGGAGATGCCCTCGCTCGACCGGCTGCAGGCGGCGTTCGACCCGGGCACGGTCGTGGTCGTCGCCCTCGCCGTCGAACGGTCGGCGCCGGAACGGATCAAGGCGTTCCTCGACGAAGCGGGCGTCGGCCGGCTCGCCGTCTATCGCGACCCGACCGCGGCCACAAGCCGCGCGGTCGGCCTGCCGGGCCTGCCGGCCACGCTCTTGATCGACCGCGAGGGCCGGGAGGTCGGCCGGGTTCTCGGCATCGCCGAGTGGGACGGCCCGATCGCCGTCGGGGCGATCCGAACGCTGCTCGAGCGGCGCGGCTGAGACCGGGCCGCCTTGCGAGCGGTGGCGGGCGTTCCTACTCTCCGCCCGACACCGAACGGGAGGCCACCGATGAACCGCCGCACGCTCCTCGCATCCGCCGCCGCACTCGGGCTCGGCGCGCCGCTCGCCCGGGCTCTGGCCACACCGCCGGCGCATTGGCCCAAGTCCCTCACGCTCGGGACCGCGTCGGTGGGCGGGACCTATTACGTCTACGGCCAAGCCTGGGCGAGCCTCGTTTCCGAGAAGATCGGGGTGCCGATCAGCACGCAGCAGACCCAGGGCCCCAACCAGAACATCATCCTGGTCGAAGACCGGCAGATCGAGCTCGGCATGACCACGATGGGCATCGCGCTGCAGGCCTGGGACGGCACGGGTGCGTGGACCCAGGGTCGCAAGTTCCGCGACATCCGGGCGATGTTCCCGATGTACGACACCCCGTTCCACTTCGTGGCGCTCGAGCGTTCGGGCATCAAGAGCGTGGCCCAGCTCGCCGGCAAGCGGGTCGGCGTCGGCCCGCGTGCCGGAACCCCGGGCACCTATTTCCCGGTGATGTTCGAGGCGCTCGGCCTCAAGGTGACGATCGTCAACGGCCAAGCCGCCGACATGGCGAGCCAGCTGGCCGACGGCTTGATCGACTGCTTCGCCTTCGCGGCCGGGCTGCCGATCGCCGCCTTCTCGGAGCTCGAGGCGACCCAGAAGGTGACCTTCTTCAGCTTCACCCGTGACGAGATCGGCAAGCTCAAAGCCAAGTTCCCGGAGCTCTCGGACGCCACGATCCCGGCCGGGACCTACAAGACGCTGACCGAGAGCCAGCCGACCCTCGGCATCTTCAACTTCGCGATCTGCCACAAGAGCCTGCCCGACGACCTCGTCGAGGCGATCGTCCGGACGATCTTCGAGAACCACGAGGCGCTGGTCAAAGGCCACGCCGCGGCCAAGGAAACGGTGCTCGAAAACGTCAACCGCAACGGTTTCCTGCCCTTCCATCCGGGCGCGGCGAAATACTACAAGTCGAGAGGGATCGAGATCCCGGCGAACTTGATCGCCGCCTGATCGGTCGGAGGACTCGGGGTTGGAGGTGCGCCGGCCCGCCGCGACGCTCGACGCCGCGACGGAGCCGGCCGCCGCCCCTCGGCCCACCCTCGACCCGGACGAGTTCGCCGGGCCGCGGCGGATCTTGCCCGCCGGCTGGTCGCGGATCGTCCGTGCGGTCGCGGTGCTCTACGCCTCGGGCCACCTGGTCGTCCTCAACCTCTACCCGGTCGACCCCTGGCTCTTCCGCGCGGGCCATCTCTGCGCCGGTGCGGTGCTCGTTTTGCTGCTGTTCCGCCCCGGTCGGCGCGCCGCCGTCGATCGCGTCCCGTTCTACGACCTCCTGCTCGCGGGCGCGGCGATCGGTGTCTTTCTCTACGTTTGGGTCGAGCTCGACGGCCTCTTGTTCCGCGCCGGCGCGATGTGGACCCCGGGCGACGTGGCGATGGGGGTGGTCGGCACGCTCCTCGTCCTCGAGGTGACCCGCCGCGTGGCCGGGCCCGCACTGCCGATCATCGCGCTGCTCTTCGTCCTCTACGCCTTCGTCGGTCCTTGGCTGCCCGGCGTCCTCCATCATCGCGGATACGACCTGCCGCGCTTTTTCACCTACATCTTCAGCGACCAGGGGATCCTCGGCATCACGACTTCGGTCTCCTCGACCTACGTCATCTTGTTCGTGATGCTGGGTGCCTTCATGGGCACCTCCCGGATCAGCGATTACTTCAACGATCTGGCGCTCGCCCTGTTCGGCTGGGCGCGCGGCGGCCCGGCGAAAGCGACCGTGGTCTCGGGCGTCCTGTTCGGCTCGATCAGCGGCAGTGCCGTCGCCAACGTCGTGGCCTCGGGCACTTTCACGATCCCGATGATGCGACGGGTCGGCTACGACCGCGCCACCGCGGGCGCGATCGAGGCGACCTCCTCGATCGGTGGGCAGATCACCCCGCCCGTGCTCGGCGCCGGCGCCTTCTTGATGGCCGAGATGACCGGCATTCCCTACGCGACGATCGCGGTCGCCGCGATCCTGCCCTGCTGGCTCTTCTACGTCGCTTGCTACGCGCACGTCGAGCTGCACGCCCGCCGGCACGGGCTCGTGGGCCTGCCGCGCACCGAACTCCCGCCCACCGGCGCCGTGCTGCGCAAGCTCTACCTGTTCGCCCCGCTCGCCGTCCTCGTGGCGGCGCTCTATGCCGGCTACTCGCCGTTGCGCTCGGCCACGCTCGCGATCCTCGCCACGATCGTCGCGAGCTGGCTCGCCCGCGAGGCGCCGATGGGGCCGGGCCGCATCCTCGAGGCCCTCGAGCGGGCGACGATGGACGTCCTCCAGCTCGTCGCGGTGTGCGGCTGTGCCGGCATCGTCGTGGGCGTCATCGCCTTGACCGGCATCGGCGGCCGCTTCTCGCAGCTGCTCTTGGGGCTCGCCGCCGGCCACGCGCTCCTCGCCATGGTCTTCACCATGGCGATCGCGCTCGTCCTCGGCATGGGCATGCCCACGACCGCGGCCTACGCGATCGCCGCCTCGGTCCTCGCCCCCGGCCTCGCCCGGATGGGGATCGAGCCGCTCGTCGCCCATTTCTTCATCTTCTATTTCGCGGTCGTCTCGGGGATCACGCCGCCCGTCGCCCTCGCCTCCTTCGCCGCTGCGACCATGGCCCGCGCCGATCCTTGGAAGACCTCCTGGATCGCCCTCAAGCTCGGCCTCGCGGCGTTCATCGTCCCGTTCATGTTCTACACGAGCCCCGTCCTCTTGGGGCAGGGCGATCTCCTCGCGATCGGCTCGGCGACGCTCACCGCCACGCTCGGCGTGATCCTGCTGGCCTGCGCCACCGACGGCTGGCTCCTGGGCGCGCTGTCGCCGATCTCGCGGCTCGTGCTGGCCGCCGCCGCGGGCTTCCTGCTCGTGCCCGAACACGCGACGGATCTCGTGGGCCTCGCCCTCGCGGCGACGGTCGTGGCGGTGCAACGATGGCCGCGGCTCGGTCGCTCGGCCGCATCTTGACGGCCGCGGCCCTCGCGACGCTCGTCGGTTGCGCGCGCGAGCCGCCGCCTTCGGCGCCGCCGGTCGTCGGCTGCCTCGAGGCGCTGCGCGCCGCGGGCCTCGCGGTCGAGCCCTGGGCCGCGCCCGGGTCGGGCGCTTGCCGCGTGGAGGCGCCGGTCCGCCTCGCCCGGACCGGGCTCACGTTCGATCGGCCGCTCGAGACGAGCTGCCCCTTGGCCCTCGCTTGGCTCCGCTTCGAACCCGAAGTCCGCGCCATCGCCCGCCGCGAGACCGGGCTCGAGGTCGTGCGCGTCCTCCACATGGGCAGCCACGCCTGCCGGCGGATGACCGGCAATGCCGGCCGGGCGAGCTTGCACGCCCGAGCGTTGGCCCTCGACCTCGCGGGCTTCGAGCTGTCGGACGGGAGCCGCGTCACGGTGCTGGAGCACTGGTCCGACCGCGGCCCGCGCGGCCGCTTCCTGCGCGCCGTCGCCAAAGCCGCTTGCCTCCGCTTCGCCATGGTGCTCACTCCGAAGAGCGACCGGTTCCACCGGGACCACATCCATCTCGATCTCGGCCCCTTCGCGGGTTGCGACGCCTGAGAGGGTTCCGTTGCGCATCCTCGATCGCGGCTTCGTCGACCGGCGCTCGCCCTGGCGGGACGCCCACGCCGCGACGATCGCCGAGACCCCGGAGGGCCTCGTGGCCGCCTGGTTCGCGGGCTCGAAGGAGGGGAACCCGGACGTCGCGATCTGGTTCGCCCGGCAGGAGGACGGCCGCTGGAGCGAGCCGGTTCGCCTGTTCGAAGGGCGGGACGGTGGCGGCGCGCCGCAGCCCTGTTGGAACCCGGTTCTCCACCGGCTGCGCGCGGGCCCGCTCCTCCTGTTCTACAAAGTGGGTCCGCGCCCCCGCCGCTGGTGGGGCATGGTTGCGAGCTCCGAGGACGGCGGTGCGCACTGGAGCCGGCCGCGGCGGCTGCCCGACGGGATCTTCGGGCCCGTCAAGAACGCCCCGCTCGAGCTGCCGTCGGGAGCGCTCCTGTGCGGCTCCTCTTCCGAGCTGTTCGGCTGGCGCTGCCAGATCGAGCGGACCGACGACAGCGGGTGGAGCTGGCGACGGGTGGCCGTCTTGAACCACCCCTTCACGCGCTTGCCGGGGGGCTTCAAGGCCAACCAGGCCACCCTCGTCGACCATGGCGGCGGGCGCATCCGGGCGCTCTGCCGGACCAAGCAGGGCTTCGTCGCCGAGAGCTGGTCGGAGGACGGTGGCGAGCACTGGTCGGCGATGCGGGCGACCGACATCCCGCACCCGAACGCAGCCTTCGATGCCCGTCGGCTCGCCTGCGGGCGGTTCCTCCTGGTGCACCACCCGAACGCCCGGGGCCGCGACCGGCTCGTCGCGAGCCTCTCCGAGGACGGGCGGCTCTGGCGGACCGTGCTCGAGCTCGAGAGCGAGCCCGGGCAAGAGTTCTCCTACCCCTCGCTGCACCAGGACGGCACCGGCCTCGTCCACCTGGTCTATTCGTGGAAACGGCGGCGGATCGCCCATCTCGTGCTGGAGCCGGGCGGATGAGCGGGGCCGAACGGCTGGAACTGCGCCACGGCCGGGGCCCGCACGCCGCCACCGTCGCACTCTGCGCCGGGCTTCTCCTGCTCTTCGCCTGGCACGCGCTGCGCGGTGTGGAGGGTGCGGTCGTCCTTCTCGTGCCCGCGGCGATCCTGTTCGGCGGCTTCGGGCTCAGGAGCGCTCTCTGTCTGCTCGATCGCCGGCCGGTGGCGGTGCTCGACCGGGACGGGCTCTGGATCCCCGACCTCTTGGCCCGACCCCTCCCCTGGCGCGCGGTCGAGGCGGTCGAGGAACGGCGGTTCGGGCGCAGCCGGCTCTTCCTCTACGTGGCGGACACGCGCCCCTGGCTGCGGCCGGACCGCCGGGGCGGCTTCGGCCCCGAGGCGATCGGTAGCCTGCTGCCCGGCTTCGCCCGGCCGCGGATCACCTTGGCGACGCATTGGCTCGACCATTCGCACCGCGAGATCCGCGCCGCCCTGGCAGCATTCTGGGGGGCGGCCCGGGCGGCGGAGCTGGAGCCCGGCTAGATCATCGCGTGACGGACCTTGGCCGAGACCCACTCGCTCGCCAGCACGGTCGCCAAGATCACGAGCAGTATCACGCTCACCTGCGGCCAGGCGAGCATGTTGAGCGAGGCCTGCAGCTCGAGGCCGATGCCGCCCCCGCCCACGAGCCCGAGCACGGTCGATTCGCGGATGTTGATGTCCCACCGGAACACGGTGATCCCGGCGAAGGCCGGCAGGACTTGCGGGACGATCGCGTAGTCGAGTACCTGCAGGCGCGAGGCGCCGGTCGCGGTCACCGCCTCGACCGGAGCAGGGTCGACCTCCTCGATCGCTTCGTAGAGCAGCTTGCCGATGAAGCCGACCGAACGGAGGGCGATCGCGAGGATCCCGGCGAGCGTGCCCGGCCCCACGATCGCGACCAACAACAGGCCCCAGATCAGCGAGTTGATCGAGCGGGAGGCGACGATCAGCAACAGCGCTGCCGGACGGACCAGGAGCGCGCTCGGGGTGGTGTTGCGGGCGGCGCCAAATCCCACCGGCACGGCGATCAGCAGCGCGAGCATGGTGCCGAGGGTGGCGATGTTGAGCGTTTCCCAGAGCGGCCACCAGAGTTCCTGGAGATAGGACCAGCGCGGCGGCAGCATGCGCGAGGCGATGTCGGCCGCCTGGCGCGGCGCGTCGGCCACGAAGGCCCAGATCGTCTCGCGGTTCATCACCTCCCAGGCGAACACGGTGAGGGCCACCAGGGCGAGCCAGCCGAACCAGAGCGCGAGCCGGGCCCGCGGTGTCCGGTGCCGCCAGGAGGTTCGATCCTCCGCACACAAGAACGGCATCACTGGACCCACTTGCGCAGGTGACTGGAACTGTACTCGGCCAACATGACGATGCCGATGATCAGCAAGAGGATCGCCGCCGCCGAGTCGTATTCGTAGCGGTCCATCGCGGTTTCGAGCGTGGCGCCGATGCCGCCCGCGCCGACGATCCCGATCACCGCCGACTCGCGGAAGTTGATGTCGAGCCGGTAGAGCGAGAGACCGACGAGCCGCGGCATCACCTGCGGCTGGACCGCCCAGTTGACGAGCTGCGGCCAAGACGCCCCGGTGGCACGGATCGCCTCGGCCTGGGCTTCGTCGATGTCCTCGATGTCCTCGGCCAAGAGCTTGCCGAGGAAGCCGATGGTGTTGAAGGTCAAGGTCAGGAACCCGGCGAACGGCCCGAAGCCGAACATCGCCACGAAGAAGATCGCGACGATGACTTCCTGGAGAGCCCGGGACACAGCGACGATGCCGCGACACAGGAAGTAGACGGGCAGCGGGGCGAGGTTGCGGGCGGCTCCGATGCCGATCGGTAGGGAGACCAAGATGCCGGCGACCGTGGCCGTGACCGTCATGGTCAAGCTCTCGATCATGCCCTGGAAAATGTCCGGCCCGCGGCTCGTGAAGTCGGGGCGGAAGAAGCTCTGGACGAAGAGCCAGCCGCGGCCGAGTCCCTCCCGGACCCGCGCCCAATCGACCTCGACGGTCGAGGTGGCGAGCAGAAGGTAGACGAGGCCGCCGCCGTAGACGAGCCAACGCAGCCGTGGATCGGCGATCAGCGGCGGGCGACGCCAGCTCCGAACAGCGGCAGCGGGCATCAGGCGAGCCCCTCGAGCCGCTGCTCGTCGAGTGCCTCGAG
>JAILZQ010000016.1 GCA_023512415.1 Geminicoccaceae bacterium
AAGTGACAGATACACCGGCGTGCGCAGCGCCCGCAAGCACCTGCTGTGGTATTTGCGCGCGCTGGGCGGGCCGCCCGCGGCGCAGCAGCGCCTGCGCGACGCTGTGGTCGAAGCCGAGACCTGTGCCGCGCAGCTGCGCGCGGTGCAGGCGTTTTTCGATGACTGTGCTCTGCCCTTGGCCGCATGAACCCACCCACCTTGCCCGATTGCGTGCGGGCCAACCTCGAGGCCTACTTTGCCAATCTGGGTGACACCGAACCCGCCAACCTGCACGACATGCTGGTGCGCGCGGTCGAAAAGCCGTTGCTCGAAGTCGTCATGGCGCGCGCGCGCGGCAACCAGTCGCGCGCGGCGCAGTGGCTGGGCCTCAACCGCAACACCCTGCGCAAAAAGCTGCTGGAACATGGCCTGCTCGACGGCTGAGCCGCCACCGTACGTTTGACCCATCCCCGAGGACCCCACGATGAGAGCCCTGATCTCCGTATCCGACAAGACTGGCGCGCTGGAGCTGGCGCGCGCGCTGCACGCGCTGGGCGTGACGCTGATTTCCACCGGCGGCACGGCCCGGCTGCTGGCCGACGATGGCCTGCCCGTGACCGAGGTGGCGGAGGTGACCGGCTTTCCCGAGATGCTCGACGGCCGCGTCAAGACGCTCCACCCGAAGATCCACGGCGGGCTCCTCGCCACGGACTCGGCCGAGCACCGGGCGACCCTCGCCGCACACGGCATCGCGCCGATCGACCTCGTGGTGGTCAACCTCTACCCGTTCGCCGCGGCCCGCGCCGCCGGTGCCGAGTTCGCCGCCTGTATCGAGCAGATCGACGTGGGCGGCCCGGCCATGTTGCGGGCCGCCGCCAAGAACCACGAGCGGGTCGCGGTCCTCGTCGACCCCGCCGACTATCTCGACTTCCTGGGCGAACTCGCGGCCAACGGGGGGACCTCGCTCGACACGCGCCGCCGGCTCGCCGCCAAGGCCTTCGCACTCACCGCGGCCTACGATGCGGCGATCGCCGCGTTCCTCGAGGAGGCGCGCGGCGAGCTGTTCCCGGAGCGGCTGGTTCTCGCCGCCGAGCGGGTCGAGCGGCTGCGCTACGGTGAGAACCCGCACCAGGCAGCCGCTCTTTACCGCACGAGCGAGCTGCGCCCCGGGGTCGCCGCGGCTCGCCGGCTGCAAGGCAAGGAGCTCTCCTACAACAATCTCCTCGACGCCGACGCGGCGCTGGAGGCGGTGGCCGAACACGCCGATCCGGCGGTCGTCGTGGTCAAGCACGCGAACCCCTGCGGAGCGGCCGTCGGGGCTTCGCTGTGCGCGGCCTGGGAAAAGGCCTTCGCCTGCGATCCGGTCTCCGCCTTCGGCGGCATCGTCGCGGTCAACCGGCCGCTCGACGCGGCAACCGTGGAAGCGATGGCGGCGACCTTCCTCGAGGTGATCGTAGCACCCGCTGTCGAGGCGGAGGCGGTGGCTCGGCTCGCGCGCAAGCCGAGCGTGCGGGTGCTGGTGACCGACCGGCTGCCCGATCCGGCCGGACGGGGGCTCGGAATCCGCTCGCTCGCCGGTGGGCTGCTCGTCCAAACGCGCGACACCGGGCGGGACGAGCCCGGTTCCTGGCGGGTCGTGACCCGTCGGGCGCCGACCGTGGCCGAGTTGGCCGATCTCGCCTTCGCTTGGAAGGTGGTCCGTCACGCCCGCTCGAACGCGATCGTCCTGGCCCGCGCGGGTGCCACCGTGGGCATCGGGATGGGCGAGACGAGCCGGGTGGACGCGGCCCGCCACGCGGTCGAGCGGATGGAGCGGGGCCCCGGCCGCGGCCCCTGCGTGGTCGCCTCGGATGCTTTCTTTCCCTTCCCGGACGGGCTCGAGGCGGCGATCGCCGGCGGCGCCACGGCCTGCATCCAGCCGGGTGGGTCGAAGCGCGACGGCGAGGTGATCACGGTGGCCGACCGGGCAGGGCTCGCGATGGTCTTCACCGGCCGCCGCCACTTCCGCCATTGACCGGCGCGGCGGCGGGCGACCCGGGATCGGCTCCCGAGCTGCCGGCCGGTTGGCCGCCTCGCGGCCGAGCGCGAGCCACCCGACGCCACGGACCGCGGCCGCCGCAGCGAGCGCCGACACGAGCGCCAGGAGCAGGATGGGGATCTCGACCACGCGACCTCTTCCGTTTCCGCGAGGCGAGCATGGCCGGCAACGGTTGAGGAATCGTTAACGGTAGCTGTCGCCACCAGGGAGCAGAGCGCGGTGCGCAGGATGGCTTCATCGTGGCGGACCCCGTCTGCGCAAGATCCTTCTCGCTGTGAGACACGCGGGTGATCTTCGCAGCTCGATTCGGTAAGCGCCATGACCGGCGAGGACCCGGTTCGACGGACGTCCAGTCGCAAGCGTGAGCTACCGTCTCGCCCATCAAAAAGTCCTCGACCTCCGAAGAAAATGGCGTCGCCGCCCGCTCACGTTCGCCTAGAGCAACTCGTGACGTTCGTGCTGACGCTTCACCCGTTCCGTGACGGGATTGGCGAGCGGAGGCACCATGTTCGAGCGGGTTTGCGCCGGTCGCGTCCATTGGGTACGCACCCGGGAACGAACAGAAGCGTGTTCGGGAAACAAACGCGTGTTTCGCTCCCTTCGAGAGAAAGAACTTTTTCGGGTTCGGCCCGATCGGGACATCGAAATTTTTACTCCGCCGTCAAAGATGTATCGCACTCGGTCGCCGATGACCGCATACGATCGATCCGCTGGTTGGTCGGCATCACAAGCCGAGATCGAGACCACCGTCCTAGGGCATTTTCTCCCGGCCTCGGGTTCGAAGACCGCTTTTTCGGCGCGATCGAAGCTGTGGAAATTCGCGTACTTTGCGACGCCCCACGACCGCAGCCTAACGACTCGCCCTGTCTCGAGGTCAGCACGGCCGCGGGGCGCTTGGTCGGCGGCTCGGGACGGCTCGAAGGATAAAGATTGAGCGCTGATTTCTCGACCAAATCCCTTTCTCCTCCGCGCCGACCGTGCGCATCGCCATGGCAGAGGCGCACTTCCTGCCGCCGGCGGTCGACCCTGTTCGGCCGGTGCTGTTCCAGTTCTCCTTCGACCGCGCCGGACCGCGTTACACCCGGAACGGGCGCCTCGCCCCCAGGCGCAGCCGGAGCCGCCGCGTCGGCCGCGCGATCTGTTGCCCTGGCTGCGCTGGCGGATCGGCTGCGCCCTGCCCGGCCGGGTGTGCATCCAGGGTCGAGGGTGACGAGCGCCGGACCCGCTCGACGTGCCTCGGGCGGCCTCGACGCTCCGTGATCGTGTTTTGGTCGTTAACCTTTCGTTGGGGATCCTGTGCCACGATCCGAGCCGAACCCGGAGGTCGGCGTGGTGCTCTCGCTGTCGTCGTGGTCGAGGTCCGCGGCAGGACGGGGCGTGGCCGCATGGCGGCGCGTCCTGTCGCTGCTCGTGCGCTTCCTGCTCGGCCGTTGCTCGGGCTGGCGGCCTTCGATGGTCGTCGCGGGCCCACGGGTCGGCCTCGCTGAGCCGCGCCGGTCAGCGGTGGCGCAGCGCGGGGCCCGGGCGCGAACGGCCTCCTCGCCCGGCGGCGGCCCGTCAGCCGCGGATCGCGTCGGGACGGCTCGGCTCCCGCCCCTCGGAAGGCCGGAGCGGGCTCGCCAACACCTTGTCGATCCGCCGGCCGTCCATGTCGACCACCTCGAAGCGCCAGCCCAGGGCTTCGCAGGCGTCGCCGGCCCTGGGCAACCGGCGCAACCGGTCGAGCACAAGGCCGGCCACCGTGTGGTAGTCGCGCTCCGCCGGCAGTTCGAGGCCCAAGAGTTCGGCGGCGGCGTCGATCCCCTTGGCGCCGTCCAAGAGCCAGGAGCCGTCGGGTCGGCGGACCGCGCCCGGTTCGCCGGCGGCACCCGGCGTCGGCAGCTCACCGGCGATCGCGCCCAAGACGTCGGCGCTCGTCACCAGGCCCTCGCAGGTACCGTACTCGTCGACGACCAGGACCATGTCGAGGTCGGTGGTGCGCAGGGCCGCGAGGGCGGCGAGCACGTCGGCTCCCTCGTGGACCGCCGGCGGGGTGCGCGCGAGGCGCGCCGGATCGGGCGTCCGGCCGGCGGCGAGCTCGGCCATCACGTCTTTGGCGCGCAGCACGCCCGTGACCTCGTCGACCCGGCCGCGGCCGACCGGCAGCCGGCTGTGCGGGCTCGCGGCCAAGCGGCCGAGCAGCTCGTCGAGCGGTCGGTCGAGGTCGAGCCAGTCGATCTCGTGTCGCGGCGTCATGATCGCCCGCACGGGCAGGTCGCCGAGCCGCAGCACGCGGCCGATCATCCGCTTCTCCTCGGGCTCCACCACTCCGGCACTCGCCGCCTCGGCGACCAGTGCCCCGATCTCGTGCTCGCTCAGCGCCTCGGCCGGCTCGGCCACCGGGCGCAACAGGCGGAGCACGGCGCGCGAGGAGCGCTCGAGCAGTGCGACGAGCGGAGCGGCCAACCGGGTGAACAGCAGCATGGGTCCGGCCACCCGCGCGGCGATCCGTTCCGGCCGGGCGAGCGCCAGCTGCTTGGGGACGAGCTCGCCCAGGATCAATGTGGCGTAGCCGATCGCCAGGACGACCACGCCGACCGAGACGAACTCGGCGGCCTCGGGGGTGACGCCGAGCTCGACGAGGCTCGCCGCCAACCGTCGCGCCAAGGTCGCCCCGCCGAACGCGCCGGCCAAGAGGCCCAACAAGGTGATGCCCACCTGAACGGCCGACAAAAGACGCGCGGGGTTCTCGGCGAGAGCCGCGGCGCGCGCCGCGCCGGGTTCGCCACCCTTGGCCATGGCCTCGAGACGGGCCCGGCGCGCGCGCACGATCGCGAGCTCCGACATCGCGAAGAAGCCGTTGAGCAGGACGATCAGGATCAGGACCAGAAGCTCGAGGAGCACGCCGGCCTCCGACGATCAGCCGGCGGCGAGCGCCTCGACCGCCGCCTCCACGCCGCCCCGGCCGTGCGGCACATCCGTCTCGGCCAAGGCGAGCGCGAGCACGCCCAGAGCACCCAGGATCATCGCCTCGTCGAGGTCCCCCATGTGCCCGATTCGCAGCAGGCGACCGCGGAACGGCCCGATGCCGCCGCCGAAGGCCACGCCGTAGCGCTCGCGGCAGCGCTCGCGCAGTCTTTCCGGTTCGATCTCGGGAGCGAAGGTGAGCGCGGTCACGGTGTCGGCACGGGCCTCCGGATCGCGGCAATGGAAGCCGATCGCCCCCGCCTCCGCCCAGCTGGCGACCGCCGCGCGCACCGCCCTGGCGAGCCGGAGGTGGCGGGCGTGGACCGCGGGCAGCCCCTCCTCGGCGAGCATGTCGAGCGCTTCCCGGAGCCCGAAGATCATCTGCACGGGCGGGGTGCCGTAGAAGCGCTCGTAGGATTCGGTCCCGTCGCGGCCGCGCCAGTCCCAATATTTTCGGGGCAGGCCACCGGTCCGCGCGACCTCGAGGGCCCGGGGGCCGGCGGCCACGAAGGACAGGCCGGGCGGCAACATGAGCCCCTTCTGCGAGCCCGCGACCAACGCATCGACACCCCAGGTGTCCATCTCGAGCGGGATCGCGGCCAGGGACGCGATCGCGTCGACGACGAGGAGTGCGGGATGCCCGGCGGCGTCGAGCGCCGCGCGGAGCGGGCGGGGATCGTGGCGGATGCCGGTCGAGGTCTCGACGTGGACGGCCAGGAGACAGCGGATGCGCCGCTCGCGATCGGCCCGGAGAGCGGCCTCCACCGCCTCGGGCTCGATCGATCGACGCATGTCGGTCGGGATCCGGACGACACGGATGCCGAGGGCCTCGGCCATCTCCGCCCAGCCCGTCGCGAAGCGGCCGGTCTCCGGGACGAGGACCATCTCGCCGGGGCCGACCAGGTTGACGAGCGCCGCCTCCCAGGCGCCGTGGCCGAGCGCCGCATAGGCGTAAACGCGGCCCCGGGTCCAGCAGAGCCGGGCGAGGTCGTCGAGACAGGAAGCGACGAGCTCGGCGAAGGCGCGGGTGCCGAAATCGACGCTCGGCCGGTGCATGGCGCGCAGCACGCGCTCGGGGATGTTGGTCGGCCCGGGCAGCTGCACGAGCCCGCGTCCGCGGCGGATCAAGCGCACCTCGTTCGCCGGTGGAAACGTCTCCGACAGTGCCGGGGGCGGCCGCGGTGCGCAAGCGGAGGAGCCGCCGGCCTCGCTCCGCGGGTCGCACCTACCGCCGGATGCCGGCCCGGAGGCCCCCGCCGCAACCGCGCGCGACTGCCCGTAGCGACGGGCAGGGCCTCCCCGCGGCACGATCGCCGACTTGCCCGCGAGGGCCCCCGAGCGAGGGACCCGCGCCGCAGGATCGTCGCGAACCGCTCGTCGACCGCACCGGTCGCGTGGCGGAACGGACCGGGCGCCGGGCTCGGCGCGAGACAGCCGCGGGATTCGCCGGGCGGCGGCTGATCCGGGGGCGGCTCACGGCGTATCGGCGAAGGGAAAGCCCGACGGAGCGCTGCCGTGAGCCCGCGTCCGACTGCCTTGTTGTGGCTTGTGCTGTTCGCTTTGGCGACGCCCCTGCGCGCCCAGCCAGTCGCCCTCGATCCCACGCTCGTCGCGCGGACCGGGCGCCCGAACGATCGCCTCCTCTGCCCGGAGGGGTTCTGCCGCGCGCCGGCCGACGCGCCGGCGCCGATCCTCGAGGCCGCCCCCGAGCGCGTGCTCGCGGCCTGGAAGGCGGTGATCGAGGCGGCGCCGCGGACCACCCTCCTCCATGTCGACACGCGCGAGCTGCGGCTCGTGGCCGAGCAGCGCTCCCGGCTTTTCGGCTTCGTCGACACGATCGCCGTCAAGGTGCTGCCCCTACCGGACGGGCGCACGAGCTTCGCCGCCTACAGCCGCTCCGAGACGGGCTATTGGGACCTGGGCGTGAACGCCGCCCGACTCGAGGAGTGGAGCCGAGCGGTGGTCGAACGCTCGACGGCGCCGCCACCCCGCTCCTGAGTCTCCCGCTCCCTGGCGGTCGTCGGTATCCCGACCAGCCCGCCCTCGGCCAGGGTCGGGTCTCCGTTGACCTTTCCGTGACAGAGCGGGCGGCGCGGATGGTCGTCGGTCCGGGCCGGCTTGCGGTGCGGGCCGGAGCCTGGCTCCTTGGCACGGCTGCGGCACGGGAGACGGGAGGGAGGACCGGGCGATGCGGCGTGCGGGTGGCGATCTCCTGGTCCGGTTGCGTCGGCCGCTGGCCGCGACGGCCGCCTTCGCCTTGTTCTTCTCGGCCTGGGAGATCTCGGTCCGTTTGCTCGCCGTGCCCGACTACCTCTTGCCGCCGCCTTCCCTGGTCGCGAGCGAGCTCGCCGGCCGCTGGCCGCGGGTGCTCGATGCGGCGCGCGTGACCGGCTCGGAGATCCTCGCGGGCTACGCCCTCGCGATCCTCGTGAGCGTGCCGCTCGCTCTCCTGATCGCCGGATCGCGGCTGGTCGAGCGCACGATCTACCCGCTCGTCGTCTTCCTGCAGATCGTCCCCAAGATCGCGATCGCTCCGCTCTTCATCATCTGGTTCGGCTTCGGCTTCACACCGAAGCTCCTGCTCGTCTTCCTGCTCTGCTTCTTCCCGATCGTGGTGGGCGCTGTCGCGGGCTTCAAATCGGTCGATCCGGACGTGTTGGATCTCGGCCGGTCGACCGGGGCGAGTGCGTGGCGACTGTTCACGAAGATCCGCCTGCCGCAGGCGCTCCCCGAGCTCTTCACCGGGCTCAAGGTCGGGGCGGCACTCGCCGCGACCGCCGCGGTCGTGGCCGAGTTCGTCGCCTCCAACCGCGGCCTCGGCTACCTGCTGCTCGAGTACAACGGCAACCTCGAGACCGCGATGGTCTTCGCCGTGATCATCGTCCTCGCGCTCATGGGCCTCGCCCTCTACGGCCTGGTCGAGCTCGTCGAGCGGTTCGCGATCCCCTGGCACGCCCGCCAGAGGGGTGTGGGCGAGCCGCTGCCCGGCGCTTGAGTTCCGGTCGGCCGCTCGAAGTCCCGGCCGATCGGCACGCTCCCGGGCTCGGCCACGCTCCGGCCCTGCGTCGCCCGCGGGTCGGGCCACGGGTTGCGAGAATGGTCGAGCGGGCATCCGGCGCCTAGAGTTCGGCGAGAACCGAGTCGGCTTCGGTCGGACAGGGGGGCGCACATGAGAAAACTCGCAAGTGGCCTGGTCGGGGCGCTTCTGTTGGCATCGGCGACCGGGTCCGCCACCGCGGCCGACAAGGCGTCCTTGATCTTGAATTGGTATCTGGGCGGGCTGCACACGCCGTTCTATCTGGGTGTGGCCAACGGCTGCTACGCTCGCGAGAACGTCGAGCTCACCATCGAGGAGGGGCGCGGCTCGGTCCGCGCCGTGCAGGTGGTGGGGGCCAAGGGCGCCACCTTCGGGATGTCGGATGCCGGCTCCTTGATGATCGGGGTGAGCCGCGGGACGCCCTTGAAGGCCGTGATGTCGCTCCTGAACACCTCGGGCTTCGCGATCATCAGCCTCGAGAAGGTCGGCATCCGCACGGCCAAGGACCTCGAGGGCAAGAAGCTCGCGGTCTCGCCGGGCGACGCCTTGACCCAGCTCTTCCCCGCGGTGGTCAGGGCCAACGGGCTCGATGCGAGCAGGATCGAGCTCGTCTTCATGGACCCGCCGGCCAAGGTGCCGGCCACCCTCGAGGGCCGCACGGACGCGCTCTTGGGCGGGATCGACGATCAGTTCTTCTTGATCGAGGCGCAGGGCCACAAGGCCGCCGGCCTGCGCTTCGCCGATCTCGGTGTCAACACGGTCGGGATGACGATCCACGCCCACGAGGACACCATCCGCGACCGACCCGACCTCGTCCGCCGTTTCGTCGAGGGAACGGTGTGCGCGTGGGAAGCGGCCAAGGCCGATCCCGACGCGGCGGTGGCGGCCGCCCTCGCGGTCAAGCCCGACCTCGACCGCGAATCCACCAAGAAGCAGCTCCTGGTCGACCTCGACCTGCTCGATTCGCCCGCGACCCGCGGCAAGGGCATCGGCTACGCCGCGGCCGAGGACTGGGAGCGGACCAAGGAGCTGCTCGTCCAGTACCGCGACCTGAAGACCGACCGGCCGGCCATGTCGTTCGTCACCAACGATTTCCTGCCGCGGTGAGCGCCGCGCTCGCGCACCTCGCGAGGGGGAGCGCGCCGGGGCCGAGCCCGCTCGAGCGTGCGATGATCGGCCTTTCCGGTGTGGCCAAGACCTTCCGCCGCGACGGCCTCGAGACCCGGGCGCTCGGCCCGCTCGACCTCGAGGTCGCGGTGCACGAGTTCTTGGCGATCGTCGGGCCCTCCGGCTGCGGCAAGAGCACGCTCCTCAGGATCGTGGCGGGCCTCCTGACGCCGAGCGAAGGCCGGGTGACGGTGGGCGGCCGGCGCGTCACGGGACCGGTGACGGAGCTCGGGATCGTCTTCCAGAAGCCCGTGCTCCTGCCCTGGCGGGACCTCTTGGGCAACGTCCTCGTCCAGGTCGAGCTGCGCGGCCTGCGCGGGCCCGGCTGGCGGGCCCGGGCGGAGGAGCTGTTGGCGGCGGTCGGCCTCGCGGGCTTCGAGAGCCGCTGGCCGCACGAGCTCTCGGGCGGCATGCAGCAACGCGCCGCCTTGGCCCGCGCGTTGATCCACGACCCGCCGCTGCTGCTCATGGACGAGCCGTTCGGCGCGCTCGACGCCTTGACCCGCGAGCAGCTGCGGATCGACCTCGAGGAGCTGTGGCTCACGACCGGGAAGACCGTGCTGTTCGTCACCCATTCGATCGACGAGGCGGTCTTGCTCGCCGACCGGGTCGTGGTGATGGGCCCGCGGCCCGGGCGGATCGAGCGGATCGTGCCGGTGCCCCTCGCCCGCCCGCGCGGGCTCCAGGCGCGGCGCGAGCCCGGCTTCGAGTGGATCGTCCGGACGATCACCGACGTCTTCTTGGCGCGGGGCGTCCTGCACGGTGGCCGCGTTTCGTTGGCCGCAGCCGGGACGTCCGCGACACGAACACGCGCGAATGCGAGCGCCGGGGCGAGCAGGGAGGAGCTATGACACTCTTCGGCGAGGGCTTCATCGCCATCTGGTCGAACATCCGGGAAGAAGGGCTCGAGACCTTCTACGCCTGGCACGACAACGAGCACGTGGCCGAGCGGGTCGGGATCCCGGGCTTCCTGCGCGGCCGCCGCTACGTCGCGGTGGACGCCCCGGTCCGCTTCTTCATGTGCTACGAGACGGTGAGCCCCGAGGTCCAGGTCGGCACCGACTATTTGAACCGCTTGAACGCCCCGACCGAGTGGACGCGCGCGGCCCTTCCCTATTTTTGCGACACGACCCGGAGCCTCACCCGCAAGATCTTCAGCCAGGCGAAAGGCGACGGGGCCGAACTCGTCGCGGCCGGGATCGACGCGCCGGGCGGAGCGCTCGCCGAGTTGCGCCGGCGCCTGTTCACCGGGCTCCTTCCCGAGCTCTACCTGGAGCCCGGGATCGCCGGCGTGCATTGGTGCGAGACCAACCGGGCCGGCTCGACGATCGAGACCGCCGAGAAGAAGGGTCGGGCGGTGGGCGTCTGCGACGCGGTGGTGCTGATCGAGAGCTCGCGGCCCGGCCCCGCCCGCGCGGCCCGCGAGCGCCTCGCCGAGGTGCTGGCAGCCGTTCCCGGCGTGACGACCCCGGTGGCTCCCGGCCACTTCCGGCTCGAGTTCGAGAAGGTCAAGCTCGCCGTCTGAGCCCGGTCAGCCGTCCGGGCCTGCCCGCACGGGAGCAGCGGGGTCGAGGCCGGGCGGCGCGGCGATCACGGCGGACAGCGAGCGTGGCCGGTGGGGCGGCGCGCCGAGCTCGGGGCGGGTCGGTGAAGCAGTGGTGGGCGAAGCCGGCGCGGGCGACGCGGCGCTCGGGTGGAGCGATGTTCCGGGGCGACCCGCGTCAGTCGGGCCGGAAGCAGCACAGGAGCTTGATCTCGACCACCCGGCCCTCGGCCTGGCGCTGGTCGGGTGGCGCCATCCCGGCTTGGAAGCGGCCGGCCAGCCGCTCCGCCGGCAGGCCCTGGCGGGCGAGTGCGTCGACCACCACCGCCATCCGCAGGAGCGCCTTCTCCCAGGCAGCCACCTCTACGCCAGCGGGCGAGGCGGCTGCTGCTGCGAAACTTTCGACCAGGATCAGCCAATCGCGATCGGCCGGCACGTTGCGGAGCGCCTCGGCGAGACCCACGACCGCGCGCTCGAGCTGGCGTTGCCCCTCAGGGTCGAGTTCGGTGCCGCCGGGCGGGAACGCGACCTCGCCCGCGAACAGGAACCCACCCCCCGATCGGCCCGCTTGGAGCGCTTGGTCGAGGCCGGCCACTGTCGACGCCCGGTAGCGGGTGCGGGTGTCGGCCTGCGCCGCGACCGCGTCGGACAGGCGCAGCGACAGATCCTGGATCTGTGCGTCGGCGAGCGCCAGCTGCCGCTCGGCCGACCACCAGAGCGCGGTCGCGCCGAGGCTAACGAGCGCGAGCGCGATCACCGCGAGAACCGCGCCGAAGGGCCAACTCCCCGAGCGCGGCGTGAGCCGCGGGCTTCGCCCCTTTGGCCGGGGGCGTGCCGAGGCCGCCGTGTGGCGTTCGGCCCGCTCGCGCGCGGAGCGGAACGCGCTTTCGTCGTAGGCGCGGCGGCGCACCGGGTCGCGCAGCACTTCGTAGGCTTCGACGAGGTGACGGAAGCGGTCCTCGTCGGCCTCGGGCCCGCCCTGATCGGGATGCCAGAGCTTGGCACGCTCGCGGAACGCGGCCTTGAGCTCCTCGGCCGAGGCATCGCGACCGACGCCGAGTGCCCGGTAATAGCCCTTGGGGTCGTCGACCGGATCCATGCCACGCCCGTGCCAGGACCGGCGCTCTATAGGCGGCGGCGCGCCGGCTCGGCAACCGCACCCGACGGCTTGCCGCCACCCGCCGCCACGGTCATGGTCGACCCCGGAACGAACGAGGCGAGGCGTGCCGACGCGGCTCCTGCGGATCCTGACCGGGTTCGTCGCCACCGTGCCCCGCTCGTCGCCGCGTCGACGCCGGCGGCCGGCGGACCGGCAGCGGGCTCGGGTCTATCGCTGGGAGCAGGCGGTGGTCTTTCCGGGCCGCGACGGGCTTCTCGACCTGGCGGCCTGCCGGTCCCTGGTCGAGGCGGTCTATCGCTGGGCGGAAGCCGACCGGGCCGGCACACCGGGGTGGGCGCCACCGCGGGTGACCGACGGGCGCGGTCGCCGCCACGCCTGCGGCTCGCGCGAGGTCGTCAAGCTGCCGCGCTGGGCCCGCACCGCACCGATCGTCCTGCACGAATGCGCGCACGGGCTCGCCGCCGACCAGCACGGCCCGTGCTTCGTGGCAGCCTACGTCGCGCTCCTCGAACGGTTCCTGGGTATGGACGGCGCGGCGTTGCGGGCTAGCCTGGCAGCCGCCGGGATCGCCTGCGGCGAGGCTCGCTACGGCCCGGCCGGCCGCCTCGAGCTGCGCGCCGCTCAGGCCGGCCGCTCACCGACGAAGGTCATGAAGCGTTCGACCCGGCCATCCGCACCGAAGGCCAAGACGTCGTAGCGGTCGGGCGTGGGCGAGGGCATGCCCGGCGAGCCCGCGGGCATGCCGGGCACCGCGAGCCCCCTCACCCACGCCGGCCGATCGGCCTGGAGGCGGCGGATGGCCAGCGCCGGCACGTGGCCCTCGACGAGGAGGTCCGCGAGCCGCGCCGAATGGCAGCCGGCGAGCTCCTCGGGTATGCCGAGCCGGGCGCGGATCGGGGCGAGGTCGGCGTGCTCGCTCGTCCGGGTCGAAAAGCCCTGGGCCTCGAGATGGCGGGCCCAGAGCGTGCAGCAGCCGCAGCCGCGCAGCTTCCAGATCTCGACGAGCGGTGCCGCCGCGGCGGCGCGCGGCGCGAGGGCGGCCGTGACGGCGAGCAGGAGTGCGCGGCGGCCGAACGGCATGGGCGATCTCCCTCAGGCGACCTCGACCAGGGCCATCATGCCCGAGCCCTGGTGTTCGAGCACGTGGCAATGCAGCATCCAAAGGCCCGGATTGTCGGCCACGAACGCGACCTCGACCCGCTCGCCCGGGGCCACGAGCACGGTGTCGCGCCAGGGCCGGCCGAGCTCCTCGCGGCCGTCGCGGGCGAGGACGCGGAAGGCGTGGCCGTGCAAGTGGATCGGGTGCGGGAAGGCGGTCCGGTTGAGGATCGCGAGGCGGTAGCTGCGGCCGAGCGCCAGGCGCAAGAGCGGCGGCTCGTGGCCGTGCCCGTGCTCGGCCATCGCGCGGCCGTTGATGGTCCAGAACAAACCTCGGCCGAAGAGCGCCCGAAGCTCGCGCGGGTCGGGAGGCGGCAGTCGCGCGGCGGGCGCCCGGCCGCGCATCATCGTCGCCATCATGCCGCCGTCGAGCACGAGCTCGTGCTCCTGCGCTGCGGCCAGGTCCGGCTCGGCCAGGGGGTTCGCCGGAAGCGCGGGCGGCGGCCCACGGTCCACGGCGGGCGGCGGCGCCTCGTTGCGGGTCACCGCGAGCGACGTCACCCGGTAGGTCCCTTGCGGGTCGCCCTCGTCGAGGAGGTCGATCCGCGCGAGGCGCACCGCCGGCACGTCGAGCACCAGATCGGCACGCTGGCCGGGTGCGAGGAGGAGCGGGTCCTCGATCCGTCGGGGCGCCAGCGGGTGGCCGTCGAGCGCCACGAGCCACGGCTCGGCACCCTTGAGGCGCAGCGCGAAGATCCGCGCGTTGGCGGCGTTCAGCAGCCTGAGCCGGAGCCGCTCGCCGGGCCGCACCTCCAGCCGCTCGACCACCCTGCCGTTGACCGTGACGGTGTTGCCGTAGGCGCCCGCGTGCGAAGCGTCGTGCGGGCTCGGGCGCACCTCGTTGACCGCGTCCGGCCCGAGCCGCCAATCGTCGAGCACGAGTGCCAGCTCGCGGTCGACCGGCCAGCGCTCGGGCTCTTCGACCACGAGGAGGCCGTAGAGGCCACGGCCGACCTGTTCGGCGCTGCGAAGGTGCGGGTGGTACCAGAAGGTGCCCGCATCCGCGAGCGGCAGCTCGTAGCGGAACCGACCACCCGGTGGGATCGGCGGTTGGCTGCTACCCGGGACCCCGTCCATGCCGACCGGGACCCTGAGCCCGTGCCAGTGCACCGTCGTGGGCTCGGGCAGGCCGTTCTCGACCTCGACCACGAGCCGCTCGCCCTGCCGCCCGCGCAGCGTCGGCCCCGGTACCGAGCCGTCGTAGGCCCAAACCTCCGTCGAGGGCCAGCCCTCGCCGACGAGCTCTACGCGAGCGGGTGCGGCGCGCAGGCGCAGCGGCTGCAACCCTGCACCGGCCAGGCGGGCGAGCGGTGCGGTCGCCGCCGCGGCGAGCAGCGCTCGGCGGGCGAGCCGCGGCCCGTTCATGCCGCGGTATCCCGTGCCGGCCGCCAGCGGCGGAGGCGCAGCGCATTGGCCACGACCGAGACGCTCGAGAGCGCCATGGCGGTGCCGGCCAGGGCCGGTGAGAGCAGGCCGAGTGCCGCGACGGGCAGGCCCAGGAGGTTGTAGAGGAAGGCCCAAACGAGGTTCTGGCGGATCGTCCGGCGGGTCGCGGCGGCGATCTCGAGGGCAGCGGCCACGAGCCGAGGGTCCGGGCGCAAAAGGGTCAGGCCGGCGGCAGCACGCGCAGCGTCCGCCCCGCCTCCCATCGCGACCCCCACATCGGCGGCTGCGAGCGCCGGGGCGTCGTTGACCCCGTCCCCGACCATCGCCACGACCCGCCCCTCGGTGCGGAAGCGCGCGATCGCCGCGACCTTCTCGGCTGGCAGGAGCGGTGCTTCGACGCTCGGGATGCCGACCGCACGGGCGACCCGCTCGGCGGTCGCGCGCAGATCGCCGGAAAGGAGTGCCGTCGCGAGCCCGCGCCGGTGGAGGGCGGCGACCGCTTCGGCTGCCTCGGGCCTGAGCGCGTCCTCGAGCCCCAAGAGGCCCGCGAGCTCGCCGTCGACCGCCACCCAAGCGAGGCTGCGGCCGGCGGCCGCTTCGGACCGGGCGCGTTCGGCGAGCGGTGCGGTTGCGATCCCGACTTCCTCGAGGAGTTCGGCCCGACCGATCCGGATCACCCGCCCCTCGACCCGCGCGACGAGACCGACACCGGGCCGGGCCTCGAAGGTCTCGACCGGGGGCAATGCGAGGCCGCGCTCGGAGGCTGCTCGCAGGATCGCCCGACCGAGCGGGTGCTCGCTGCCCTGCTGGGCGGCGGCCACGAGGCGCAGGAGCGACTCCTCCGAGCCGGTCAGGGGATGCACGGCGACCAGCTCGGGCCGGCCGACGGTGAGCGTGCCGGTCTTGTCGAAGGCCACGAGGTCGACCGCGTGCGCGCGCTCGAGGGTGGCGATGTCGCGGATCAAGATGCCGGCACGCGCCGCCGCCCCGGTCCCGGCAACCAGGGCTGCGGGTGTGGCCAGACCCAGCGCGCAGGGGCAGGCGATCACCAGCACCGCCACGGCAGCCGGCAAGGCCCGGTCGAGGCCACCCCCGGCGGCGAGCCAAGCGAGGAACACGAACGCCGCGAACGCGACGACCGCCGGCACGAAGACCGCGCTCACCCGGTCGACCAGCCGCTGGATCGGTGCCTTGCCGGCTTGCGCCCGTTCGACGAGCTCGGTGATCCGGGCGAGCGTGGTGTCGCTGCCGACCCGCTCGGCCACGCAGCGCAACAGCCCGCTGCCGTTGATCGAGCCGGCGATCACCCGATCGCCCGGGCCCTTGCGCACGGGCAAGCTCTCGCCGGTCAAGAGCGACTCGTCGAGCTCGCTCACACCGTCGAGAATGCGGGCGTCGACCGGCACCCGCTCGCCCGGGCGGATCACCAGCCGATCCCCGACCGCGACCTCCTCGACCGGCAGCTCGACCTCGCGACCGGCGCGCACGACCCGTGCGGTTTCGGGCGCCAGCGCGGCGAGTTCGCGCAAAGCGGCAGCGGCGCTCGCCTTGGCCCTGGCCTCGAGCCAGCGGCCGAGCCGGACCACGGTGATGATGGCCGCTGCCCCCTCGAAATAGAGCCGACCGCGCGCCGCCTCGCCCTCGAGCAAAACGAGCACGAGTCCGTGCAGGAAGGCCGCACTCGTGCCGAGCGCCACGAGCAGGCTCATGTTGCCGGTGCCGGCCCGCAGCCCCGACCAGGCGTCGCGGTAGAAGCGCGCGCCGAGCAGGAACTGGACCGGGGCGGCGAGCGCGAGCTCGAGCCACGGGCTCGGGTGCAGGTGGAGGGCCAAAGGGGCGGCGAGCATCGGCAGGACGAGGGGCGCCGTGAGCAGCGCGGCCAGGACGAGCGCCACGCCCTCGCGCCGGCGGGCGGCACGTTCGGCGGCCGCTGCCCGCTCGGCCTCGAGACCGCGCCCGCCCTCGAGCGCCGCCCGGTAGCCGGCCTCCCGGACGGCCGCCACGAGTGCCGCCGGGATCGCCGGATCGGCCAGATGACGGACCTCGGCGCGTTCGCTCGCGAGGTTGACGCTCACCTCGAGCACGCCCGGCACGGCGGCGAGCGCCCGCTCGACCCGGCCGACGCAGGAGGCGCAGTTCATCCCGCCGATCGCGAGCCGGCTGGTCCGCTCGCGCACCGCGTAGCCGGCCGAGCGGACCGCCTCCACGAGATCGGCCGGGGCGGCCGGCGGGTCGGCGAGCAGGAGCTCGGCCCGCTCGGTCGCGAAGTTGACCTCGGCCGCAGCGACCCCGGGCAGACGCCCGAGCACGCGCTCGAGGCGGGTGGCGCAGGCCGCACAGCTCATGCCGGCGATCGGCAGGGCGAGTCGGCGCTCGCGCCGGGCGGCCGGCGCCGCGGCGGGCTCCGGTCTCGTCTCGGCGAGCGTTTCCATGGTCGAGCAGTCCTCTCGGCCGCCGCGCGGCGGAACCCTGCGGCCCGTCTCGACGCCCCGGCCGACCGTGCGGCGGCTCGTCGCGCGCTAAAGTCGATAAATACGCATCCTCGAGTGGCCCGGCAACCAGCAGGCCGGCGAGGCCGGGATCCGGACCGGCCACGGTCGAGGCGACGGCACCCGGGGGGGTTCCGGCGCGGAGCTCGGGCACGGCCCGGCTGCGGCGAGCCGCAGAGCGAGGAGGGTCGGGACCGGCCGGGGCTGCGCACCGCTCGCCTTTGCAGCGAGGGGCTTGTCTCCCTTCTGCACCTTGCCGCGCGAGCCTGCATCCCCGTGGAGGCGATCTGCGCTCGCGACGCTTGACCGCGCCATCGGAGCGACGGCCTATGGTGTCGGCCAGGGGAGGATCGAGCGATGGCGACCGCACGCATGGCCGTTCGGGCGGCCAATCTCGGGCTCGAAGAGGCGGTCGCCGACGCCGAGGCGCGCTACGTCGCGGCCCGACCGAAGAGCCGGGCGATCTTCGAGCAGAACCTCGAGGCCATGCCCGGCGGGAACACCCGCACGGTCCTGTTCTTCCGGCCTTTCCCGATGGTGATCGCCCGAGGCCACGGGGCGAGGCTGGTCGACGTCGACGGCCACGAATATGTCGATTGGCTCGGCGAATATTCCGCCGGCCTCTACGGCCACAGCCATCCGGTTATCCTCGCGGCGATCCGGGAGGCGCTCGAGGACGGGATCGCGCTCGGCGGACCGAACCGCTTCGAGGGTCCGCTCGCGGCCGAGCTCTGCCGCCGGTTCCCCTCGCTCGAGCTTGTGCGCTTCTGCAATTCCGGGACCGAGGCCAATCTCTTCGCGATCGCCGCGGCGCGCGCCTTCACCGGGCGGCCGGCGGTCATGGTGTTCGAGCACGGCTATCACGGCGGGGTCTTCTATTTCATCCCGGGCGCCGACCGGATCAACGCCCCCTTCCCCTGGGTGCTCGCCCCCTACAACGACCTCGACGGCACGCTCGCTCTGCTCGAGGCGCACGCCCACGAGCTCGCGGCCGTGCTCGTCGAGCCGATGCAGGGCAGTGCGGGTGCGCTGCCGGCGGAGCCCGGGTTCCTTCGAGCGCTGCGCGAGGCCTGCAGCCGCTACGGCATCTGCCTGATCTTCGACGAGGTGATGACCTCGCGGACCAGCGCCGGCGGGCTGCAGGCGCGGCTCGGAATCACCCCGGACCTCACTTCGCTCGGCAAATATCTGGGCGGCGGTCTCACCCTTTCGGCGTTCGGTGGCAAAGCCGCGATCATGGCCCAGTTCGACCCCCGCCGGCCGCAGGCGATCCCGCACGCCGGCACCTTCAACAACAACGTCTTGGCGATGGCCGCCGGGCTCGCGGGACTGCGGAAGCTCGCCACGGCCGAGGCGTTGGAGGCGCATTTCCGGCGCGGCGAGCAGCTCAAAGAGAAGATCAACGCGCTGGCCGCCCGGCACGGGCTGCCGTTCCAATGCACCGGATGTGGATCGATCCTCGGCCTGCACTGCCAGGGCGGGACGCTGCGCTCGGGACGCGATCTGGCCGCGCAAGATCCGCTCCGCCGCGAGCTGTTGCAGCGTCTGCTCCACTACGACCTGCTGGAGCGGGGGCACTATCTGGCCCGGCGCGGTTATCTCACGCTCTCCTTGCCACTCACCGAGGCGGACGAGCGGAGCTTCCTTTCCGCGATCGACGAGTTCCTCTCGGTTCGGCGCAATCTGCTGCTCGCCTGAGCCGATGGCGGAGGGAGCCGGGATCGGCGCGGGTGCGACCTCGGCCGCGAGCCTGCCCGCCGACGAGCGGCCGCCCGCGGTGTGGGTACCGCCCCTGGCCGATGCCCGGCCGCGGAGCCTCTGCACCGATTGCGGGCTGTCGCGGATGCGGATCGCCAAAGCCTGCGGGCGGGCCTGCCAGTTCATCGCCCCCGACTACCCGGCTGCGGAGGTAGCGGTCCACGGCCGGGCGCGCGATCCCGAGCGGGCCGACGAGCTGCATTTCGGGCCGTTCCGGCGGATGCTGCGCGCCCGTCTGCTGCCGCCCAGGGCCGGCGCGCAGTGGACCGGGATCGCCACCCGGCTCGGCGAACGGCTGCTCGAGACGGGGCGCGCCGAGGCCGTGCTCACCGTCGCACCGACACCCGGCGATCCCTGGCGGCCGCGGCCGGTGATCGTGACCCGGCCCGAGGGCATGGCCGCGTGCCGCGGCATGCGGATGGGCTTCGCACCCACGCTGGCCTTGCTCGAGCCCGCGCTGGCCGCGGGCTACCGGAGGCTCGCGCTGATCGGCATCCCCTGCCAGGTCCACGCGCTGCGCAAGATCGAGGCCGAGCTCGGCCTCCAGCGCCTGTGGATCGTGGGCACCCCCTGCTCCGACAACACGACGACCGAGCGCTTCCACGAGTTCCTCGCGCTGCTCGACCCCGAGCCCGGGCGCATCACCTACCTCGAGTTCCGCGCCGACTACCGGGTCGAGCTCCGCTACGCCGACGGCCGGGTGCGCTTCGTGCCGTTCCTCGAGCTGCCGATCGCCCGGCTGCCCCCCGACTTCTTCCCGCTCACCTGCCGGACCTGCGTCGATTACACGAACGTCTTGGCCGACCTCACGGTCGGCTACATGGGCGGCTCGGGTAGCCAGTGGCTGCTCGTCCGCAACGATCGCGGCGAGGAGCTGTTGGGCCTGATCGAGCCGGAACTGCGCATCGAGCCGCTCGAGAGCCGCGGCCGCCGGGCGGGCCCGGTGCGCGCCTATGCCGAGAACGTCGCACGCGCCGCGGGCGGCCTGCCCCTGCGGCGGATGCCGGACTGGGTCCGGCCGATCGCCGGGCGCGTTCAGCGCTGGTTCGGCCCCAAGGGCCTCGAGTTCGCCCGCACCCGGGTCGAGATGAAGGCGATCGAGACCGTGCTCCATCTCCGCCACGCCGCCCGCGCAAAGATGAAGACGATGATCCCGGCGCACGTCTGGCGGCTCGTGGCGCCCTACGGTCTGGCACCGGAACCCGGGGAGCGGGCGACACCCCGCTCCCCGGGCCACAACGCAGCTCAGGCGGCGACCGCAGCCGGCCTCGCCCCGCCTTCCGGGGCGAAGGCGAGCCCGCCCGCGTAGCGCCAGGCGACCGCTCCGGTCTCGTCCAGGACCAGGAGGTGGAGCCAGCGCTGGTCCAAGAGCGCGCGCAACCCCTCGTGCCGGGCGACGATGGCGCGGATCGCTTCGACCGGAGCTTCGACCACGACGGTGAGCCGCAGCGGCTCGTGGACGAAGCGTGCGCCGTCGTGCACCGACTGCCAAGGCAGGCCCACCCGCAGATCGCCGCCATTGCCCTCGAGAACGCCGATCCCGCCCACGACGTTGTGCAGGAGCTTGTTGCCGCCGCCGAAGAGCGCCGGTGCGACCACCGAGCCGTAATATTGGAGGGAAATCCACGAGGCGACGATCACGGGTGCGGTCAAGATCAGCTCGAGCGTGGCGAAGCCCGGATCGCGCCGGTGATCGTACTCGTGCAGGAAGGCCCGGCCGCCGAGGGCGAGGCCGCGGCTGCGCGCCCGGGGCGCGGCGATGAACGCGGCGCAGCCCGCGAGCCCCCATTCGGGCCGCACCTCCGACCAATCCCGCCCGCGCGCGAGCAGATCCTCGGAGGCCTTCGCCCGCGGCAAGGTGAGCACCCGCTCGGCCCGGGCGAGCGCACCCGCCCGCTCGAGCCACCCCTTGACCCGCGCCACCGCCTCGGCGGGTGCGGGATGGTCGAGGAACAGGGTGAGCCGATCGCTCGTGGTGTCGTGCAGCCCGGCCAGGAACACCGTGTCCTCGGGAATACCCGCACCTTCGGCCGCGAGGCCCGCGCGCACCTCGGGATCCTGGAGGAGGGCGGCCAGGAGCCGGGCGCTCTCCGCACCGTGATGGCCACCGCACGCTCCGCAGGCGAGCGCGCTCGCGTGCGGGTTGTTGGTGACGTGGGCACCGTGGCCGATCAGGAGCACGATCGGGGCCAACGGCTCGGGCAGCGACATCGCCTGGAGAACGCCCCGGGCCAGCGCCAGCTTCTCGGCCGCGGCGAGCGGCGGGTCGAAGACCGGGGCGGGTTCCTCGGCCGCCGGGCGGCCGCGCCGCAGCGCGTCGCCGAAGAGCTTGCCGGCATAGAGCGGTCCCGCCGCCTCGACGAAGGCGAAGCAGGAGATCGCCGCGCGTTGGAACCGACCCCAGGCCCGCTTCGCCCGTGCCGCGATCCGCCGATCGGCCTCGTCCGCGGCCGGCGCCCGGCTCGACAGGGTGGGCGAGAGCAGGACCGGCAGATGGTGCTCCGCGACGTCCGAGCCGCAGCGCCGATGGGTGAGGGGCAGGCCGAAAAAGCCGGCGAAGCCCGCGGTCGCGATCCCCGGGTCGAGCGATTCGAGCGCCCGCCGGAACGGCTCCGAACGGACGTCGATGCAGAACACCGCCTGCAGGGCCGGCCGGTTCGAGGCCGCGTCCGGCGCGGCTGCGGGAAGACGGGTCGAAAGCTGGCGCTGGAACGCCCGCTCGGCCGCCTCTTGGAGGATCGAATCGACGATCTGCGCCGGCGTCGGCCGGAGCGGGGCGGCATGCGCCTCCCGGACCGCGAACCAGCGCTCGGCGAGCTGCTGGCGATATTGCAAGTGGAGCGCCTCCTCGAAGGCGGCCCGCACGGCGAGCAGCACCAGCGCGGTCTCGTCGAGGCCGCCCTGCCGCTCCGCTTCCCACCCCGCCAGCCGGGCGAGCTGGGCCCATCCCGCGATGCGCGCGAGCAGCGCGTGGAACCAGGTGTGGAGCGCGGCATCGGGCATGCCGAGGGCATCGGCGGCCAGCAGGAGCGCCCGCTCCGGCCGGTCGGGGAGGCCGGCCACGAACGCGGCGAACCCCCGAAGGCCGATGATCTCGGGCACGAGATCTCGGCTCGCCCAGGACCGCCAGGAGGCCCAAGCATCCTGGCCGGGCGGCGACGACCAGAGCGCCTGACCCCGGTCGAAGAACGCGGCGGCCCAGGCACCGATCCGCTCGCGCACGAGCTCGGGCCAGTCGACCCCGGAGATTTCGAAGGCGAGCTCAGCCACCGTCGGAAGGGTCGGAGGCGGCGGGCTCGGGCTCCGCGCGGCGGCCAGCAAGGCCTCGAGCGAGCCCGGCCGGCCGGGCTCGGTGCAGGCGGCAAGCGCCTCCTCCAGATCCTCCGCCCGGATCTCGCCGGCCTCGATCCGCTCGAGATACCAGCTGCGCGGCATCGTCACCCGCACGCCCGCGACCCGACCGAGCCGTGCTGCGACCCGGGCGAGCGTCTCGCCCGCCTGGCCGAGGAACGGGTTCACGGCGACCGTGGCGTCGAGCGGCCAGGCGGGCGGCAGGGCGCGGACCGCGGCCTCGGCGGCGCGCAGGACGGCACCCAGCCGGGGCGGGACGATCTCGGGCATGGTCATGATCGGTCTCCTCGGAATGGAGGTTCGGTCAGGCGGCCCGCGCCGTGCGCAGGTCACCGATCAGCCGGTCGACCAGGGCGTCGAGGTAGAGGCCGTTGGCGAGATGGACCCGCAGCCCGGTGACGGCGGGATGGTGGGCCCAGCGGGGCAGGGTCGTCTGGGCCAGGGCCACGCCGGCGAACGAGAGGATGACGAGCGCCATGAGCGCCCAATCCAGGGTCGTGGGCGGAGGCGGCGGCGGCAACAGCCCCGCCACGAGCCAGCCGGCGAGGCTCTGGAAGACCAGATAGCCCAGCACCGCGAGGAGCGAGGCGAGCGCGGTCCGCCGGGCGAGGGCGGCCGGGGCCGCATCGGCCAGGCCCTGGGCGAGCAGGTAGGCGACACCGAGCACCAAGACCCCGCCCAGGACCAGGGCCTGCGGCGGCTTGTCGAGCGCGACCTGCAGCGGCACCGCCGCGAGGTAGACGAGGAGGGCCACTCCTCCGGCGAGGAGGACGGCCCGGCCCCCGGGCACGGCGACCGGACCGGGCCGGCGCTGGGCCGCGACGACCTCGACCGCGGTACCGGCGGAGAGGAAGGCGTGCGCCTTGTAGAGCGAGTGGGCGAGCAGGTGGAGAAGGGCGAGCGGCCAGAGCCCGAGCCCGCATTCGAGGATCATGAAGCCCATCTGGGCGACCGTCGACCAGGCGAGCGCGGTCTTGACCGCCGGCTGGGTGAGCATGACGAGGCTGGCCACGAGCGCGGTGAACCCGCCCAGGAGCACGAGGGCGGCGAGCGCCCCGGGGGCCAGCACGAGCAGATCGGCGAAGCGCAGGAGGAGGAAGCCGCCGATGTTGACGATCCCGGCATGGAGGAAGGCCGAGACCGGGGTCGGCGCTTCCATGACCCGCACGAGCCAACCGTGGAACGGCAGCTGGGCGGTCCGCACGAGCGCGGCGGCGGCGAGCAGGCCGGCTGCGAGCAGCGCCGCGGGCGGCACCTCGCCGGTCCGCGCCGCGGCCGCGATCGCGTCGATCGCGCTCGTCTCGAAGCTCCAGACGAGCAGCAGGAGAGCCGTGGCGAGCGCGGTGTCGGCCAGCCCCGCCACGAGCCGGGCTTGGCGGGCCGCCCGCCGAGCCTGCGGCCGCTCCGGGTAGAAGAGCAGCAGCCGGCCGAGCCCGGCGCCGACCGCCACCCAGGCCGCGAACAACACGGGCAAGCTGCCGGCCTGCACGAGCAGGAGGACGGCCGCGAGGGTGAGCGACATCCAGCCGGCGAAGGCACCCTCGCGCGGCTCGCCGTCGAGCTGGACCCGGGCGTAGCGGATCACGACCCAGCCGACGAAGCTCACGAGGAGGAGCATCGGCACCGAGAGCGCGTCGCGGGTGAGAGCCAGGACGACCGGACCCTCGCCGATGCCGACCGTGGCGGGTCCAGAGACGACCAACAGCCCCGCGGTGGCGATCGCCGCGAGGAGCGCCGCGGCGGCCGCCGCTTCGGCGAGGCGGGGGATCGGGTGCGGTCGGGGACCGGGTCGGAAAAGGCCGGCGAGGCCGGCCACGGCCGGCAGGATCGGGGCCAGGAGCGGCAGGAGATCGAGGCTCATCGGCGGGCTCCCGCGAGGGTCACGTCCGGCGAGCCTTATCCAGCGGGAACAGCCTCTTGAAAATTACAATGTTTTGGCCGATCCGTTCGATCGGATCGAACGATGAGCCTCAACTACCACCATCTCCGCCTGTTCCGCGCGGTCGCCCTGGAGGGCAACCTGACCCGCGCGGCCCAGCGGCTCGGCCTCTCGCCCTCCGCCCTCTCGGCCCAGCTCAAGGCGCTCGAGGATCGGCTCGGCCACGCGCTCTTCGAGCGTCGCGGCCGCGGCCTCGTGCTGAGCGAGGCGGGGCGGATCGCCCTCGAGCACGCCGAGGTCATCTTCCGGACCGGCGAGGATCTCGTCGCCACGCTGCGCGGCCACGGCCGAGCGCGGGAATTGCTGCGTGTCGGTGCGCTCGCCACCCTCTCGCGCAATTTCCTCGTGGGCTTCCTGCGGCCGGTGATCGGCCGGAGCGAGGTCGAGGTGGTGATCCGGATCGGCAGCCAGGCGGAGCTCCTGCGCGGGCTCGAGAGCCTCGCCTTCGACCTCGTCCTGACCACCCTGGCGCCGCCACGCGAGCGCGGCTCGCGGTTGGTGGTCCATCGCCTGGCCGAAATGCGGGCGAGCCTGGTCGGCACCCCCGACCGGCTCGGCTCGCCCGTGCCGCTGCTCGAGGCGCTGCTGGCGCGGGAGCCGCTCGTCCTGCCGACGCCCGAGACGGGGCTGCGGACCGCGTTCGACGCGCTCCTCGCTCGGCTCGCCATCCGCCCGGCGATCGCCGCGGAGGTCGAGGACATGGCGACGATGCGGCTTTTGGCGCGGGCCGATGTGGGTGTGGCCCTCCTGCCGCCCGTGGTGGTGCGCGACGAGCTCGCCCGTGGTGAACTCGTCGAAGCACGGGCGCTGCCCGAAATCGTCGAGACCTTCTGGGCGGTCGAGCTCGGCCGACGCTTCGCGAGCCCGCTCGTGCGCGAGCTCCTGGCCGGTGCCGAGGCGCCGGCGCCGGACCCGGCTCAGCCGGCGAGGCTCTGACCCGCGGCGTTGAAGGTGTAGCCCAAGAAGTCGCGCAACGCCCGGGCGGCCGGGCCGGGCTCGGCGCCACGCCGCCAGGCGAGGCCCACGTCCATCGTCGGGACGGGCTCGGCCACGTCGCGGGTCTCCAGCCTGAGCCCCTCGAGCGACCAGGGGCGGTAGACCATGTCGGAGAGGATCCTCACGCCCATCCCGGCCGCGACCATGCTGCGCACCGCCTCGACCGAGCTCGTGCGGAAGACGACCTTCGGCATCCAAGGCGTGCGCGCCCAGTAGCGCCGTGCGGTGAGTTCGGCCTCGTCGACCGTGAGCATGACATAGCGCTCTTGCGCGATCTCCTCGAGCGGCACGGTCGCGAGGGCCGCGAGGCGGTGGCCGGTGGGCAGCCAGAGGCGCCGGCGCGAGCGGATCAAGGTCTCGTGGGCGAGCCGCGCCCGGTCGACCAGGTTCGAGGTCAAGAGGACGGCGAGCTCGAGTTCGCCCTCGCCGAGCCGGCGCTCGATCTCGGGGCGCGGGGCTTCGACGAGCTCGACGTCGATCCTCGGGAAGAGCCGGGCGAAGCGGGCGAGGTGCGCCGGCAGGAAATAGCCCGCCACCGTGTAGGTAACGCCGACCCGCACCCGGCCGTCGACCTCGTCCTTGGGGGCGAGGCGGGCGCGCAGGGCACCATCGACCGCGGCCACCACGTTGCGCGCATGCTCGACGAAGCGCGCGCCCTCGGGGGTGAGGCGCATGCCGCGCGTCGTCCGCTCGAACAGCCGATGACCCAACAGCTCCTCGAGCTCGCCCACGGCCTCGCTCACCGCCGAGGGCGAAAGGGCGAGCTCGGAGGCGGCGCGCGAGACCCGGCCGGCCGCGGCGACGGCGAGGAAGGCACGGACCTGGCGAAGCGTGAGGCTCAACCCGGAGGCCCTTCGGAAAAAGCGAAAAGGAGCGTCGGCACTTCCTGTTTCACAAACGCGCCGCGCTCGGCAAGAGTGCCGGCACGGCGACCGGCCGTGCCCTGCCACGGCCCCTGGAGGGAGGAAAAGGATGCGGCGCAACGCTCTGGGCGCGGGCGCGGCGGCGCTCGCCCTGATCGTGTGCGGCACGGTGGTGCGAGGCCACGCGGCCGACTGGTTCCCCTACAAGGTCGAGGTCTGGGACCCGCCCTTCGACATGGCGAGCCCGCGGAAGACGGTCGACTACGTGCCCCTACCCAAGGCCTCGAGGCCCTGGAACCTGTGCGTCTCTTTCCCGCACATGAAGGACGCCTATTGGCTCGCGGTCGATTACGGCGTGGTCGAGGAGGCGCGCCGGCAAGGCGTGAACCTCCAGCTCGTCGAGGCCGGCGGCTACACCGAGCTCGCCAAGCAGATCGCCCAGATCGAGAACTGCGTGGCGGGCGGTGCCAACGCCGTGATCATCGGCGCGATCTCCTACGACGGGCTCAACAACCTCGTGGCCGAGATCCGCAAGAAGAACGTGCCGGTGATCGACGTGATCAACGGGATGAGCTCGCCCGAGCTCTCGGCCAAGTCGCTGGTCTCCTTCGGCGAGATGGGGGCCAAGGCGGGCGAGTTCTTGGCCAAGCGGCACCCCGCCGGCAGCCCCAAGGTCAAGGTCGGCTGGTTCCCGGGCCCGGCCGGTGCCGGCTGGGTCGAGGCCGGCAACAAGGGCTTCCTCGACGCGATCAAGGGCTCGGCGATCGAGGTGGTCGAGACCAAGTACGGCGACACCGGCAAGGAGGTCCAATCGAAGCTCGTCGAGGACACGCTCGAAGCGCACCCCGACATCGCCTACATCGTGGGCACCGCGGTCACCGCCGAGGCGGCGATCCCGATCGTCCGCACGCGCGGGCTCCAGGACAAGGTCAAGATCGTCTCCTATTACTACACGCCGGGGGTCGATCAGGGCATCCGCCGGGGTCAGATCCTCGCCGCCCCGACCGATTCGCCGGTGATCCAAGGGCGGATCGCGGTCGACCAGGCGATCCGCATCCTCGAGGGCAAGGACTACCTCAAGCACGTGGGCCCCGCTCTGTTCGTCGTGACCCAGGACAACATCAAGGGGTTCGACACCGCCTCGACACTCGCCCCGCCGACCTTCAAGCCGACCTTCAAGGTGCCCTGAAGCGGGCGCACGGCCGCGAGCGACGCGAGGGTCGGGTGGCTGCGGCGCCGCTCCTCGAGCTGCGCGGGGTCTCGAAGGCGTATCCGGGCGTGCTCGCGCTCGACCGGGTCGACCTCGAGCTCCGCGCCGGTGAGGTGCACGTCCTCTTCGGCGAAAACGGCGCCGGCAAGTCCACGCTGATCTCGCTCGTGGCCGGCGTGCAGACGCCGGATACGGGCGAGATCCGGCTCGCCGGGACGGCGGTCCGCTTCGCTTCCGTGCACGAGGCGCGCCGGGCCGGGGTCTCGGCGGTGTTCCAGGAGTTCTCGCTGGTCCCGCAGCTCACCGTGGCCGAGAACATCGTGCTCGGCGACGAACCTCGGCGCGGCCTCCTGCTCGACGTGGCCGCGGCGCGGCGGATCGCCCGCGAGCTCCTCGACCGGCTGGGCTTCGCCCTCGACCCGGACGCCCGAGTGGAGGGCCTCACCCGCGCCGAACAGCAGATGGTCGAGATCGCCAAGGCGTTCCGCAGCGAGCCCAGGGTCCTCGTCCTCGACGAGCCGACCGCGTCCTTGACCGAACGGGAGGCCCGGCGGCTGCTCGCCCTCGTCGAACAGCTCGAGGCCCAGGGGGTGGGGGTCCTCTACATCACCCACCGGATGGGCGAGATCCGCCGGATCGGCGATCGGGTCACGGTCCTGCGCGACGGGCGGAAAATCGCGACCGTGCCGGCCACGACCGCCGAGGACGAGCTCGTCCGGCTGATGACCGGGCGGACGATCGAGCAGATCTTCCCGCCCCTGCCCCCCGCGCCGGCGGGCGCGACGGTCCTGCGGGTCGAGGACCTCACGACCCGCTCGGGGAGCGTCGTGGCAGCCAGCTTCGCGCTCTGTGCGGGGGAGATCTTGGGGTTCGCGGGCCTCGTCGGCTCGGGCAAGTCGGAGGCGGCACGCGCCGTCTTCGGCATCGAGCCGATCGCCTCCGGCCGGCTGCTGCTCGACGGGGCGCCGGTCGACATCGTGACCCCGGCTGCGATGCTCGCCCGGGGCGTGCTCTACCTGCCGCCCGACCGACGCGAGGAAGGGCTCGCGATGGTCAGGCCCGCGCGCGAGAACATGACGATGGCCGCGCTCGACCGGCCCGAACTCGGTCCCGGGCCCTGGCTCGGCCCGTTCCGCGAAGCCCGCCTCGCCCACGAACTCGCGCGGCGGATCGAGCTCCGGCCCGCCGCCCCCGAGCGCACGGTCGAGCTCTTCTCCGGCGGCAACCAGCAGAAGGTCCTGCTCTCCCGGGCGCTGGCCCGGCCGGTTCGGCTCTTGATGCTCGACGAGCCCACCGTGGGCGTCGACATGGCCACCCGAGCGGCGATCTACCGGCTCGTCGTGGAGCTCGCCGAGCGGGGCACGGCGATCCTCCTCGTCTCCTCCGATCTGCCCGAGATCCTCCACCTCTCCCATCGCGTGCTCGTCTTCCATCGCGGCCGGGTCCGCGCCGAGCTCGTCGGCGCCGAGATCGGCGAGGAGGCGGTGCTGCAGCATTTCTTCGAGCGCGAGGCGGCATGATCGAGACCGACCGCGCCACCGCGCTCGCCGCACCGGGGCCGGCCGAAAGGGTGCGGTTGTTGCTCGTGCGCCTGTTCGTCCGGCTGGGCGTTCTGCCGTTCCTGTTGCTCATTGCGGTGATCGTCTTCGCGTCGTTGTCCGAGAATTTCTTGACGGTCCGCAACCTCACCAACGTCGTCCGCCAGGCGGTCTATCTGTTGATCGTCTCGCTCGGCCAGATGCTGGCACTCTTGACCGGCGGCTTCGACCTCTCGGTCGGCACGATCCTGGCACTGACCTCGGTGGTGAGCGCGTCGGCCATGGCCGCGGCGCACGCGGCCTTTCCCGAACTGCCCTGGCTCTCGATCGCGCTCGGCTCGATGGCCGGCCTCGCGGCCGGGACCGCGATCGGGGTCGCGAACGGGCTCGGCGTGGCGCTCTTCGGCGTCTCGCCCTTCATCATGACCCTCGGCATGGCCTCGGTCGGCTTCGGCATCGCGCTTTATTTGACCGGGGGCGTTCCCGTTTACGGGATGCCGGTCCTGTTCGGCGAGGTCTTCGGCTTCGGCACGCTCTTGGGCGTGCCGGTTCCGATCCTGATCGCTGCGCTTCTCGTCCTCGTCATGCTCGTGCTCGTCTACCGCACGCGGCTCGGCCGCTCGTTCTACGCGGTGGGCGGCAACATCAAGGCGGCTCGCCTCTCGGGCATCGACACCCGCCGGGTGCTGTTCACGACCTACGTGCTCTGCGCGCTCGCCACCTCGATCGGCGGGCTCTTGCTGACCGCTCGTCTGGACACCGGCGAGGCCAACATCGGCGCCTCGATGCCGCTCGAATCGATCGCCGCCTGCGTGATCGCCGGTGTGTCGCTGCGCGGCGGGGTCGGTCGGGTCGAGAACGTGGTCTTGGGCGCCCTCTTCATCGTGCTCGTCCAGAACGGGATGAACCTCGCCCGGATCGAGTCCTACCTCCAGACCGTGGTCCTCGGCCTCCTGTTGATCCTCGCCGTCATCGCCGACCAGCTCCGGCTGCGGGCGATGGCGAGCCTGCGCGCGTGAGGGCAGCTCCGATGGTGCCGATCAACTGCGACATGGGCGAAAGCTTCGGCCTCTGGCGGATGGGCGACGATGCCGGGCTCATGCCGCTCGTCGACCTCGCCAACGTCGCCTGCGGCTTCCACGCCTCCGACTTCGAGCACATGCACGCGACCGTGCGGCTCGCCAAACGCCACGGCGTGAAGGTGGGGGCGCACCCCTCCCTGCCGGATCGGCAGGGCTTCGGCCGGCGTGCGATGGTGATGCGCCGCGACGAGCTCGCCGACTGCATCCTCTACCAGGTGGGCGCCCTCACCGCCTTCCTGCGCGCCGAAGGCATCGAGCTCCACCACATCAAGCCGCACGGGGCCCTCTACGGGATGGCCGCGCGCGATCCCGAGGTGGCGCACGCCATCTGCGACGCCGCTTCGGTGTTCGGCATGCCGATCCTGGGCATGGCCGGCACCGAGCACGAGCGCATCTACCCGGCCCGCGGCCTCCGGCTCGTGCGCGAGTTCTACGCCGATCTCGACTACGACGAAGCGGGCCGGCTCGTGATCACCCGCGAGCACCACGCGGTCGATCCGGACGAGGCGGCGGCGCGGGTGGTGCGTGCCGTGAAGGAGGGGGTGGTGCGCTCGACCGCGGGCACGGACGTCCCGGTCGTGGTCGAGACCGTCTGCGTCCATTCCGATACACCGAACGCGGTCGCGATCGCCGGAGCCGTGCGCGCGGCGCTCGCCGCTCTCGGCGGCGCGGCCAACCAGGAGAGCTGAGAACATGGCCAAGAAAGAAATCCTTTCGCCCCTGCCCGGGACCTTCTACCGCCGGCCGGCGCCCGACCAGCCGCCCTACAAAAGCGAGGGCGATCCGGTGGCGGTGGGCGACGTCGTGGGCCTCGTCGAGGTCATGAAGTCGTTCAACGAGGTGAAGAGCGAGGTCGAGGGCAAGCTCGTGCGCTTCTTGGTCGAGAACGAGGATGCGGTGATGGCCGGCCAGCCGCTCGCCGAGCTCGAGGGCTGAGCGCGTTGGCGATCCGCACCCTCCTCGTCGCCAACCGCGGCGAGATCGCGCTCCGCATCCAGCGGGCCGCGCGCGAGCTCGGCATCCGCGTGGTCCAGGCCCATTCGGCGGCGGATCGCGATTCCCTGCCGGTGCGGCTCGCCGATGCGGCGGTCGAGATCGGCCCGCCACCGGCCAAGAAGTCCTATCTCTCGATCCCGGCGATCGTCGAGGCGGCGAAAAAGGTCGGCGCGGACGCCGTACACCCCGGCTACGGCTTCCTGGCCGAGAACGGCGAGTTCGCCGATGCCTGCGAGGTGGCCGGCCTCGTCTTCGTCGGTCCCACGGGCGACACGATCCGGGCGATGGGCGACAAGGTCGAGGCGCGCCGGCTCGCCGCCGAAGCGGGCGTGCCCACCGTGCCCGGCAGTGCGGGGCGGATCCACGAGCTCGAGGAGGCCCGCGAGGTCCTCGCGCGTACCGGCTTCCCGGTGATGATCAAGGCCGCGGCCGGTGGCGGCGGACGCGGGATCCGCATCGCGCGCGACGCGGAGGAGCTCGCCCGGCTCTGGCCGCAGGCGCGCGCGGAGGCCCTGGCCGCCTTCGGTGACGGCGGGCTCTACCTCGAGAAACGGATCGAGCGGGCCCGCCATCTCGAGGTCCAGGTGCTGGGCGACGGCCGGCAGGTGATCCACCTCTTCGAGCGCGACTGCTCCCTGCAGCGCCGCCGGCAGAAGCTCTGGGAGGAGGCCCCGGCCGTCCGGCTCGATCCCACGGTGCGCGAGCGGCTGTGCGCCGCCGCCGTCCGGCTCGCCGAGCGGGTCCACTATCGTGGGGCCGGCACGGTCGAGTTCCTGTTCGACGAAGACCGCGGAGAATTCTACTTCCTCGAGATGAACACCCGCATCCAGGTCGAGCATCCGGTGAGCGAGGAGATCACCGGGGTCGACCTGGTCAAGGCGATGCTCGAGATCGCGGGTGGTGCCCCCCTGCCCTTCCGCCAGCAGGACGTGGTCCCGCGCGGGCACGCGATCGAGGTGCGGATCAACGCCGAGGACCCGGGGCGCGATTTCGCCCCGCATCCCGGGCGGATCGCGAGCCTCGAACTGCCGGGCGGGCCCGGGGTGCGGATCGACACCGCACTCTACGCTGGCTACGAGGTCCCGCCCTTCTACGATTCCCTGCTCATGAAGCTGATCGCCCGCGGCCGCGACCGCGCGGAGGCGCTCGCTCGGCTCGAGCGGGCCTTGGGAGAACTCGCGATCGGTGGGATCCCGACCACGGCGGGGCTGCACCGGCTCCTGGTCCGCGCACCCGAAGTCCGGGGCTGGGACGTGCACACGGCCTGGCTCGAGCCCTGGCTCGAATCGAACCGAGAAAAGCTCGCGTGAAGGAGGTGGCGGTGGCGAGGACGGAATCGCGATATTCCTTCGGCGGTGACGAGCATCTCTTCGTCGAGATCGACGAAGAGATGTCGCTCGAGGCCTTCTTCAAGAGCCTTTCGGTCTGCACCGCGATCGAGGAGGCCGGCATCCGGGGTGTGACCGAGATC
>JAILZQ010000017.1 GCA_023512415.1 Geminicoccaceae bacterium
GGGCGAGCCACCCCCCTTCCGGGAGCGGTCGGACCGCGAGCTCGGTCATGGTCGCCCCCTTGACCTCGACCGCCGGCGCGTGGCGGGCCGGATCGATCGGCTCCCCCCAGGCGGTGGCCTCGAGCCGCTCGCCGTCGATCCGCACCGCGAAGCGGCCGAACAGCATGTGGCGTGTCGCGGTCTCGTAGAGAAGAGCGTTGAGCCAGTCGACCAGGAGCGTCTCGCGGTCGGGGGCGGTGCAGGTGATCGCCGCGGTCACGCGCGGCGCCACGAGCTCGGGGTCGACCATCACCGCGGTGAGGGCCCGGCCGGCCTGGGCGAAGGCCTCCTCGAGGGTCGGGCCGATGCCCCGCACGCCGATGTCGGCACCGTGGCGGAAATGCTCGAAGCGCGCCGCAACCGCCATCGGCGCTCAACCCTCCATGATGCCGGTGACGGTGAGCCCGCCGTCGACCCCGAGGGTGTGGCCGGTGGTGAAGGAGCACGCCTCCGAAGCGAGCCAGACGACCGCCCGGCCGACCTCGATCGGCTCGCCGAAGCGCGGCAGGGCCATGCGCGCGGTGAAGGCCTCGCTCGGCCGGTCGGCCGCGGTCTTCTCGGTGCGGATCGGACCCGGTGCCACACAATTGACGAGGATGCCGTAGGGCGCGAGCTCGATCGCCATGGTCTGGGTCAAGGCGATGATGCCGGCCTTGGAGGCGCTGTAGGCCGCCCGGCCGCGGCCGCCGAACCGGCCGGAGTTCGAGCTGATCGTGACGATCCGCCCGCCCCGGCCGCGCGTCACCATGACGCGGGCCGCCGCCTGGCAGGAGACGAAGGTGCCCGTGAGGTTGAGCTCGAGGAGCTCCGTGAAGAAGCGCTTGGGCATTTCGAGGAAAGGCAGCCGGGCGGTCGAGCCGGCATTGGCCACGAAAATGTCGAGCCCGCCCAACCGCTCGACGGCGGCGGCGCAGGCCGCTTCGGCCTCGGCCGGCTCGCGCACGTCGAAACGGAAGGCCTGCGCACGACCACCTGCGGCCTCGAGCTCCGAGGCGACCCGACCGGCCGCTTCGAGGTCGATGTCGGTGACCAGCACCGCCGCACCCGCCTCGGCGAGCGCCCGGGCGATTCCCCGACCGACACCGGCCCCCGCACCGGTGACGATCGCCACCTTTTCGCTCAACCACACGTCGTGCCCGGGCCCCTTCCTCGGCCGAACCTCGCGCCCCGCCGGGTCGCGCGGCGCAGGCGGCAGTAGACATTTCGCTTAAGCTCCACCAAGTTGCGCGTCAACGCCAACGCCACACGGGGAGGTGGGTGATGAGCGAGACCCGGGTCGTCGTACAGGAGCGGGACGCGGACCAGGCGAAGACGCGCCGCCGCTTCCTCAAGGCCGGGGCGGTGGTCGCCGCGGGCGGTGCGGCCACCATCGCCATGCCGAACGTGAGCCGCGCCCAGACCACGGTGCTCAAGATGCAGGGGGCTTGGGCCGCGACCGACATCTTGAACGACATGGCGATGGAATATGTCGACCGTGTCAACAAGATGTCGGGCAACCGGCTGAGGATCGAGTATCTTCTCGCCGGGGCGGTGGTCAGGCCGTTCTCGATCATGGACGCGGTGCACGAAGGCGTGCTGGATGCCGGTCACCACGTCACGGTCTATTGGTACGGTAAGCACAAGGCCGCCTCGCTGTTCGGCACGGGGCCTTATCTCGGCTGGAACGCGACCCAGGGCCTGGCCTGGATCCACAAGGGCGGCGGCAAGCAACTCTATAACGAGCTCATCCACGACATCTTGAAGCTCAACGTGGTGGGCTTCTTCGCCACGCCCATGCCGACCCAGCCGCTCGGCTGGTTCAAGAAGCCGATCAAGAGCGTCGCCGACCTCAGGGGCCTCAAGTACCGGACGGTCGGGCTGGCGGCCGACCTCTTCCAGAAGATGGGCATGTCGGTCGCCCAGTTGCCCGGCGGCGAGATCCTGCCGGCCATGGAGCGCGGCGTGATCGACGCCTTCGAGTTCAACAACCCGACGTCCGACATGCGGTTCGGCGCCCATGACGTCGCCAAGAACTACATGATGGGGAGCTACCATCAGGCGACCGAGTATTTCGAGATCATTTTCCACAAGCCGAAGTTCGACGCCCTGCCGGCTGAGCACAAGGCGATCCTCGAGCACGCCGCGGAGGCCGCGAGCACGGCCAACACCGCGACCGCCCTCGACAATTACTCGCGCGACTTCTTCGTCCTGCAAGAGAAGCACGGTGTGAAAGTGTACCGCACGCCGCAGGACATCCTCGACGCCCAGATGAAGGCCTGGGACGAGGTGCTGGCCGACCTCTTGAAGGACCCGTTCTTCAAGAAGGTGGTCGACAGCCAGAAGGCCTGGGTCAAGCGGGTGGTGGCCTACGAGCTGTTCAACGCCGCCGACCAGCGGCTGGCCTACGAGCACCATTTCGGCAAGCTGGCGCTGTGATCCCGGGGCCGGAGGGCGCCGCCCTCCGGCCGCCCGTCGCCACGGCTTTGAGCGGGGCGGCTGCGGCCGCCCCGCTTCGCGTGTCACCCTGACCCGGCCAACGAGAACGACGAGGGTACTCCGTGGAGCGCTTCGTCCGCACGGTCGACAAGCTCAATCTTTGGGTCGGCCACAGCTTCGCCTGGACCATCCTGATCTTGACCTTCGGCGGCGCCTACGAGGTCTTCGTGCGCTACCTGCTCCGTGCGCCCACGACCTGGGCGTTCGACATGAGTTACATGATGTACGGGGCGCTGTTCTTGATGGCCGGTGCCTACACCCTCTCGCGCAACGGCCACGTCCGGGGTGACGTGATCTACCGGCTCTGGCCGCCGCGGGTCCAGGCGAGCGTCGACCTCGTGCTCTACCTCCTCTTCCTGCTGCCCGGCTCGGCGGCGCTGCTCTATTCGGGTTGGACCTTCGCCCGCCGCTCCTGGCAGCAATGGGAGGTCTCGATCTACAGCCCGGCCGGCATGCCGGTCTATCCGATGAAGACCTTGATCCCGATCGCCGGCCTGCTGCTCCTCCTCCAAGGGACGGCCGAGATCTGCCGCTGCCTGCTGTGCCTGCGCGACGGCCGATGGCCGCGCCGGCTGCACGACGTCGAGGAACTCGAATCCGCCATCCTCCACGAGCAGGAGGCGATGCGCGCCCGCGGGGAGACGGTCCGATGACCGACCCGCAGGTCGCCATCCTCCAGATGGTGCTGTTCATCGTCGCGATCTTCTTGGGCTTCCCGATCGCCTTCACGCTTTTGGCACTCGCCGTCTTTTTCGGCTACTACGCGATGGGGCCGAGGATCTTCAGCCTCCTCGTGCAGAACACGTTCGACATCATGTCGAACGACGTACTGGTCGCGGTCCCGCTGTTCCTCTTCATGGGCTACGTGGTGGAGCGCGCCAACATCCTCGACCGGCTGTTCCACGCGATCCAGCTCGCCATGCGCCGGGTGCCGGGCTCGCTCGCGGTGGCCACCCTCGTCACCTGCGCGCTGTTCGCCACCGCCACCGGCATCGTGGGCGCGGTCGTGACGCTCATGGGCCTTTTGGCGTTACCGGCGATGCTCCGAGCCGGCTACGACGTCCGCCTGTCCTCGGGCGTGGTCGCCGCGGGCGGGACGCTCGGGATCCTGATCCCGCCTTCGATCATGCTGATCGTCTACAGCGCCGCGGCCGGGGTCTCGGTCGTCAAGCTCTACGCCGCCGCGCTTTTTCCGGGATTCCTCTTGGCCGGGCTCTACCTCCTCTACGTGGTGGGCCGCGCGACCGTCCAGCCGCACCTGGCCCCCCGGCTGCCTCATCAGGAGCTGGCGGAGGTCTCCCGGAGCGAGGTCTGGCTCGCGCTCCTGACCTCCTTCTTCCCGCTCGCCATCCTCATCCTCTCGGTCCTGGGTGCGATCCTGTTCGGTCTCGCCACGCCGACCGAGGCCGCCTCGATCGGGGCCCTGGGCGCCCTCCTGCTCGCCGCCGCCTACCGGGCGCTCGACTGGGGGCGGCTCAAAGAAGCGGTGTTCTTGACCGCGCGGACCTCGGCCATGGTCTGTTTCTTGTTCATCGGCTCGTGGAACTTCTCGAGCGTCTTCTCCTATCTCGGCGGCGAGAAGGTCATCGAGCATTTCATCCTCGGGCTCGATCTGAACACCGTGACGTTCCTGATCCTCACGCAGTTCATCATTTTTTTGCTGGGCTGGCCGCTCGAATGGTCGGAGATCATCATCATCTTCGTACCGATCTTCCTGCCGCTTCTGAAGCACTTCAACGTCGATCCGCTGTTCTTCGGCATCCTCGTGGCGCTCAACCTCCAGACCTCGTTCCTCACCCCACCCATGGCGATGTCGGCCTACTACCTCAAAGGTGTGGCACCACCGCAGGTCCAACTGACGCAGATCTTCGGCGGCTGCATGCCGTTCCTCGCGATGGTGTTCCTGTCGATGGTGCTGGTCTACGTGTTCCCCGGCATCGTGTTCGCCTTGCCCGACCTCCTCTACGGCGTCCGTTGAGCCGATGGCGCCCGAACCCACCGCCCGCGCGCTGCGCGCCGCCCTCGAGGAAGGGCGGATCACCGTCCGCGAGCTCGTCGAGACCTGCCTCGCCCGCATCGAAGCCGACGAGCCGCGGATCCGGGCCTGGGCCCATCTCGACCGCGACTACGCCCTCGCCCGAGCGGACGCGCTCGACGAGGCGCGCCGCCGGGGCGGGCGGCGGGGCCCGCTCTTCGGCCTGCCGGTCGGGGTCAAGGACATCGTCGACACCGCCGATCTGCCGACCGAGCACGGCTCGCCGATCTTCGTGGGCCGCCGGCCGACCGCCGATGCCTGGCTGGTCGGCCGGCTGAAAGCCGCCGGGGCGGTGATCCTCGGCAAGACGGTCACGACCGAGTTCGCCGCCTTCACCCCCGGCCCCACCCGCAACCCGCACGATCCCGAACGCACCCCCGGCGGCTCGTCCTCGGGCTCGGCCGCCGCGGTCGCTGCGGGCACAGTGCCCTTGGCGATCGGCTCGCAAACCAACGGCTCGGTCATCCGCCCGGCCGCCTTCTGCGGCGTCGTCGGCTTCAAGCCGACACACGGGCTCGTGCCGCGCACCGGCATGCTCGAGCAATCGCCGACCCTCGACCATGTCGGCGTCTTCGCCCGCGACCTCGCCGACGCGGCGCTGCTGGCCGAGACGCTCGTGGGCTTCGATTCGGACGATCCGGCGACCCGGCCGCAGGCGGCCCCGCGGCTCGTGCGGGCGGTCGAGGAGGGACTGCCGGTCCGGCCGCGGCTCGCGATCGTCCGGGGTCCGACCTGGGATCGGGCGGAGCCCGCCATGCGCGAGGCGATGGCCGAGCTCGCCGACGCGCTCGGCGAGGTGGCCGTGCCGCTCGAGCTGCCGCCGGCCTTCGCCGAGGCGATCCAGGTGCACCGGACGATTTGGACGGCCGAGCTCGCCTTCCGCTTCGGCCGGCTCGTGGCCGAGCGGGGCGCGCTCGTGAGCGAGCGGTTCCGCGAGCTGGTCGGGGAGGGCGAGCGCGTCGACGCGGTCGCCTACCAACGCGCCCTCGCCCGCCGCGCGGACTTCCGCCACGAGCTCGCCGCTCTGTTCCACGAGATCGACGCCTTCGTCACACCGGCGGCACCCGGCGAGGCGCCGAAGGGGCTCGATTCGACCGGTGATCCCGCCTTCTGCACGCTTTGGACCCTGTGCGGCACGCCGGCCCTGACCCTGCCGCTGTTCACCGGCCCCTCGGGTTTGCCGATGGGCCTCCAGCTCGTGGCCGATGTCGGCGACGACGAGCGGCTGTTCCGGGTCGCCGCCTGGCTGCGCACCACCCTGGCCGAGGAGACCACCCCGTGACCGAGAAGATCGCGGCACTCGTCGGGCTCGCGCTGTTCGCGGCCTATGTCGGGCTGATCGCGTTCAAGGTGATGGCCTGGCCGTTGATCGTGATCGGCGGCATCGTGGTGGCGATGGCCGCCTGGCACGCCCTCGAGGAGGAGTGGCTCGGCCGCGGATGAAGGCCGCGCTCAGCCGGCGCGTCGCGCGACCGTCGTGGCGAGCACGCACAAAAGCTCGAAGATCAGATTGACGGCGGTCCACGCGGTGAGCCCGCTCGGGTCGAAGGGTGGCGAGACCTCGACCAGGTCGGCGCCCACGAGATCGAGCCCGTCGAGCGCGCGGATCATGCGCTGCGCCTCGCGGGTGGTGATCCCGCCGATCTCCGGGGTGCCCGTGCCCGGGGCGAAGGCCGGATCGAGCGCGTCGATGTCGAAGCTCACATAGACCGGGCCGTCGCCGACGATCGCCCGGGCCTCCGCCATCACCGCCTCGGGCCCGCGGTCGGCGAGCTCCTCGACGAAGACGATCCGCACCCCGTGCGCCCGGGCCCAGGCCACGTCCTCGCCGTCGTAAGCCGAGCCGCGGATGCCGATCTGGACCACCCGTCGAGTGTCCAAGAGCCCCTCCTCGGCGGCACGGCGGAAGGGTGTGCCGTGGGTATAGCGGAAGCCGCCGAAATAGCTGTCGTAGAAATCGGTATGCGCGTCGAAATGGATCATACCGACCGACCGCTCGCGAGCCAACGCGCGCAAGATCGGCAGCGAGACGAGGTGATCGCCCCCGAGGCTCATCGGCACGATACCGCGCTCGACGACCCGGCGGACGAAGCCCTCGATCCGCTCGAGGCTGTCGCGAACGTCGGCCGGGTTGACCGGGCTGTCGCCGAGATCGGCGCAGCGGGCGAGGTGGAACGGCCGCACGCCGCTCGCTTGGTTGATCAGCCGGATCTGGGTCGAGGCGTCGCGCAGCTGGCGGGGGCCGTGGCGAGCGCCGGGCCGGTTGGTCGTGCCGGTGTCCATCGGGACGCCGAGGATGCCGATCTGGACGGCCTCGGCCTCCTCGACGGCGAGCCAAGGCAAGCGCGCGAAGGTCGGGATGCCGGCGAACCGCGGCAGCTCCATACCGGAAACGGGCAGGAAGGATCGGCTGGCACTCATCGGAACCCCGGCTCGCCGTTCGCCCCGATCGTCGCGGCCGCCGTGGCGGATGTAAAGTCGGCGAGCGGCCCGGCCCGCGCCGGGGCCTGTCATCCGGCTTTCACCGGCTGCTCTTAGGCTCGCGCGGGCATCGGATCGACGGAGCGGGCGACGCATGCTCTGGAGCGTCCGAGCGTCGGTGCCGTTCCTCGATCCGCCGCCGGGCGGGCCGAACGGGGGCATCGTCGACCAGCTGATCGCCGAGCGCGCGCCGCGTCTCGTGGCGAGCCCGCTCGGCCGCTGGCTGCTCGCCCGGGTGTTGTGCCCGCTCGTCTCCTATCGCGAGGCGGTGACGCTGGCCGAACTGGTCCGGCCGATGCCGGGTCGCGCGATCTTCCGGTTCCTCGAGGATCTCCTGGAAATCCGCACCCTCGTCACCGGCCTCGAACACCTGCCGGCGAGCGGCCCCGCGATCCTGGTCGCCAACCATCCGACCGGGCTCGCCGACGGAATCGCGGTCGCCGCGGCGTTGCGGCGCCGGCGCGACGATCTCTGGTTCCTCGCCAACGCCGACGCGCTCCGGGTCGCCCCGGGCCTGGCCGAGCTCATCGTCCCGGTCGAGTGGGTCCAAGCGAAGCGCAGCCGGGCCAAGGCCCGCGAGCTCCTGGTCGCGGTCGCCCGGTTGCTGGGCGACGGCCACGCGCTCGTGATCTTCCCCTCGGGGCGGCTCGCTTATCTGAGCTGGCGCGGCCTCGCCGAGCGACCCTGGCAGGCTGCGGCGGTCGGCCTCGCCCGCCGGTTCGAGGTTCCGATTGTGCCGCTGCAGATCCTCGCGCGCAATTCCGCGCTCTTCTATCTGCTCTCGCAGCTCGGCAAAGAGCTGCGCGACATCACCCTGTTCCACGAGCTCCTCGACAAGCGCGGGCGAACCTTCGAGCTCCGCCTCGCAGCGCCACTCGATCGAGCCGAACTCGAAGGCGAGCCGCTCGAGGTGGCGGCCCGCTTGCAGCGCTTCGTCGAGACCGGCTTGCGCGACCGGCGGCTGCTCCTGCCTTCGCCGCCCGGCCGGACGGTTCGCCACGCCGAAGCCCACGGGAGGGTCGGGCGGCCCGCGTCGGCAGCCCCGCGCGGCCTGCATTGACACCGCGCCCGCCGGCCCAAGCGGCCCGCGGGCGGACGCGCCGGCTGGCCATCGAGGGACGAGGGGGGTCGCGCGTATCCGGCGACGTCTCTCGACACGGCGGCTCGAGCACGGCGCGGCGCGAACGGGACGGCGGGGAGCGGGCTCGGGCCGATCGGCCCGCACCATGATCCGACGGGCCGTCGTCGAAGCAGGGCGCCACCGCGGCCAGGCCATGCGGGCGGCTCACCCGAACCAGGAGCCCTCTGGCCGTCGCCGTTCGCCGCAGGTGTTCCGCGGTGCCCGGGCACCACGGCCGCTCGGCCCGACGGTTCCGGGGCGCGGCCGAGGCCGATCACCACGCCTCGCCCCGCCGGCGTGTCGCTAGATGGTCCGCGCCGGGAGGCGAAGGGTCGGGGATTGCCGCCCACCCCGCCCCGCGCTCCTCTGCCGTCCACCGGCGCCCCCGCCCGACGGACCGTCGCCGGTCGCTCCGGCGGCCTCGGGAGGGTCCCGTGGATCGGCGGGTCTCGCACCCGCCCGGTGAAGCGGGACGCGGGCACGTGCCGGTCTCCCACCGCAACCCGGATCACCGTCGACGCCAAGCTTGGACCAGCGCGTCGAGCAGATCGCCGGGGTCGCCCCTCTCCTGCCACGCCGTGCTGAAGGAGGGCGTGGCGCCGCGCGGACGCCGCTCCGGCGCGAGTTCGGGGAAGCGCACGCGCAAAGGGATCGGTACGGCTTGGCCGAGGACGATCGCCTCACCGTCACCCAGCGAGGGCAGGAAATCGAGCAAGCCGTTGGCGTCGTCGCGCAAGAGTGCCTGGACGAGGTCCTGGTCCTGCGGGCTCGTGATGCGGAAGGCGAAGATCGTGTTGCACTGGGAGAGGACCGAAGGCTCGAGATCGCTCGGCCGCTGGGTCACGACCCCGAGCGCCACCCCGTGCTTGCGGCCCTCCTTGGCGATCCGGCCCATCGCCAGGCGGGTCGGCAGGAAGCCGCGGCCGGCATCGGCCGGTGCGTAGCGGTGGGCCTCCTCGCAAACGATCAGGATCGGCAACCGACCGCCGCTCCAATAGGCGAGGTCGAAGGCGAGGCGCAGCAACAGCGAGACGACGACACTCAACACCTCGTTGGGGATGCCCGACAGGTCGACCACCGTGACCGGCCGGCCGGCCGGTGGAACACGGAAGACGGTGGCCAGGGTCTTGGCCATCGTGTCGTGCACCGCGATTCCCCCGAACATGAAGCCGAAGCGCGGGTCGCGGGCGAGTGCCACGAGGCGGGCGCGCAGCCAGCGATAGGGTGCCGGGCTCTCGGCCTTCTCGAGCCGCCCCAGGGCCTCGTCGATCACCCGCTCGAGGTCGGCCAGCCGATAGGGCACGGGCGTGTCGATCGTCGCCACGAACTCGCTCGACCGGGAGTCCCGGTAAAGCCGTTTGGCCTTCGGCACGAGATCGACGAGCAACTCGGCGGCCTGCCGCGCCGGCCCTTCCGGAACGCCGCCGCAGACCACCTCGACGAGCTCGTCACCGGTCAACAGCCAGTAGGGTAGATGGAGGCTCTCGGGGCCGAGCAGCACGGCCTCCCGGGCGAAGGCGTTGCCGTACTCGCCGTGCGGGTCGAGGATCAGCACGTGCGCCTCCGGATGCCCGGCGATCAGCCCTTGGACGAGCGCGGCGACGGCGCAGGACTTGCCACACCCCGTCGAGCCGATCACCGCGAAATGCCGGCCGAGGAGCGCATCGGGGTCGATCTCGACGGGGACCGGATGCTCGGCGGTCGGATGCAGGCGGCCGATCGGCAGGCCGCTGCCCCGGGTCCCCGCGCACAAGCGCCCGAGGTCTCCCGGCTCGGCCTCGGCCACCTCGTCACCGAGCGCCGGGTAGGCGCTCAGCCCGCGGCGAAACGGACCGACGCTGCCGTCGGGTCCGGTCGGGCATTCGCCCAAGAGCACGAGTTCCGCCAGGCGGATCTCGTCTTCGCGGCCGGGTAGCGGGATCGACAGCCCCGAAACCAGACCGAAAGCGAGAGTCCGCGGCAAGCGGATCTTCACGAGATGGCCCTTTTCCACCCGCGCTCGGCGGGTCCCGGCCGCCGCCCCGGGGTCGAGGGTCGCGACCACCTGCGCGCCCGACACCGCCACCACCTTGCCGATCACCAGACCGCCCGGCACCCCGACCTCCGCCAGCTGAGCGCCCGGATCTCCGCGACCCACGCGCTTGCCGCCGCGCTTACCATCCGAAGGTTGACGAAGGGTAAACATCCCGCGCGCCGAGCGGCGGCACGGTGCACCTGCGGTTAACCTTTCGTTGAGGAAGTCGCCTTAGGTTCGGGGGCGAACCCGCGCGGAGCCCGACAGGTGATCGCCACCCTTCGAACCCGAGCCTTCGGCCGACGCTCGCTCCTCGCCCGCTACACGGCCGAGCTCGTGCGCCTGCACGACCAGGGGCTCGCCGCGATCGCCATCGAGCGCGGCCGGACCCTGGTCGGGCTCGACGCCCAGCTCCGCGCGCTCGTCGACCAAGCCTTCGACGGAATCCTCGTGGCCGACGGGACGCTCTCGATCCGTCTCGCCAACCGCGCCGCGGCGGCGATGTTCGGCTGGGAATCGTCGAGCGGCATGCTCGGCCGCCGGCTGGGGGATCTCCTGCCGCAGCTGCCGCTCGAGGGCGGTCAGGCGATGCCGCTCCCCGGCGGGCAATGGGAGACCGAGGCGCGCCGCCGCGACGGATTCTGGTTACCGGTCGAGCTGTCGCTGTCGACGGTGCGAGCCGAGCCGGAGGAACTCTTGCTCGTGACCCTGCGCGACGTGTCCGAACGGCGACGCCAGGAGGCGCGTCTGCGTCACCAGGCGACCCACGACTCGCTCACCGGGCTCGCCAACCGCGCCTTCCTCTACGAGACTTTGGAGCGGGAGCTCGCCGGCTTCGAGGACCGCACCGACCAGCTCGCGCTCCTCTTGCTCGACCTCGACCGCTTCAAGGAGGTCAACGACACGCTCGGCCACGATGTCGGCGACCGGCTCTTGCAGACCGCGGCCCAGCGCGTCCGCGACTGCCTGCACGCGGAGGAGCTCGCCGCCCGCCTCGGCGGCGACGAGTTCGCCGTCCTGTTGCGACCGCCCTGCAGCACCGAACGAGCGGTCGAGTTGGCACACCGGCTGGTCGAGACGATCCAGCAGCCCTTCCGCCTCGCGGCCGACGTCACGGTCGAAGTGGACGCGAGCGTCGGCGTGGCGCTGGCGCCCCGCCACGCCCGCGAGGTCGGCGAGCTCGTGCGCTGCGCGGACGTCGCGATGTACGCCGCCAAGCGTGGCACCGGACCGGTCCAGCTCTACGATCAGAAAGCCGATCCGCACAGTCTGCGGCGTCTCGTCGCCACCACGGCGATCCGCCGGGCGATCCACGAGGGCCAGTTCAAGCTCGCCTACCAGCCCAAGTTCGCGCTCGCCACCGGCCGGATCGTCGGCGCCGAGGCGCTCTTGCGCTGGGACCATCCCGAGCACGGACCGATCGCTCCGGCCGAGTTCGTGCCGCTCGCCGAGCGGACGGGCTCGGTCGTCGCCTTGACCCACTGGACCGTTCGCACCGCCCTCGCCGACCTCGCCCGCTGGCGCGCGGAGGGCAGCCGCGTCGGGGTCGCGGTCAACCTCGCCGCCCGGGCCCTGCACGACGAGCGGTTGCCCGAGCTGGTCGCCAAGGAGCTGCGCCGCAACGCCATCGAGCCCGCGGCGCTCACCCTCGAGCTCACCGAGACCACCCTGGTCGCCGACAGCCAGCTCGTCGAGCGGGTGCTGGCTCGCCTGCGCGGACTCGGGGTGCGCCTCGCGATCGACGATTTCGGCACCGGCTACTCCTCGCTCGCCCTCCTCCAGCGGCTGCGCGTCGACGAACTCAAGATCGACCGCTCCTTCGTGGTCGGCACCGCTTCGGGCGCGCCGATCGTGCTCGCGCGCACGGCGATCGAGCTCGCCCACAATCTGGGCCTCGTCGCGGTCGCCGAGGGGATCGAGACGGTCGAGCAGTTGCGCATGCTGCAAGCGGCGGGCTGCGAGCAAGGTCAAGGTTACCTGCTCGGCAAGGCGATGCCGCCGGACCGGTTCGCCCGGCTGCTCGCTGCCGAGCGGCAGGCCGCCGCGACCCGAGATGTGCTCGGATGCGGTGCCGCCTCGGCTCAGACGGCGAAGTAGCGCGCCTGCGGGTGGTGCAGGACGATCGCCGAGGTGCTCTGCTCGGGCCAGAGCTGGTCCTCCTCACCGAGCTCGACGCCGATGCGGTGCGCTTCGAGCAGCTCTAGCAGCGGCCGTTGGTCGGCGAGATTGGGGCAGGCCGGATAGCCGAAGCTGTAGCGGCTGCCGCGATAACCCTGCTTCAAGAGCTCGCGCATCTCGCGCGCGTCTTCGTGGCCGAAGCCGAGTTCGGCGCGGATCCGGGCGTGCACGTACTCGGCGAGCGCCTCGGCGAGCTCCACCCCGAGCCCGTGCAGCCTTACATAGTCCTGGTAGCGGTTCTGGGCGAACCAGGCGCGGGCCACTTCGGAGGCGCGCTGGCCCACCGTGACCACCTGGAGCGCGAGGACGTCGCGCTCCGCCGCGCGGATGTCACGCAAAAAATCGGCGATACAGAGACCGCCCGGCTTCGCCTGACGTGGCAAGTGGAACCGGACCAGTTCGCGCTCGCCTCCCGGCTCGAACAGCACGACGTCGTTGCCGTCTCCCGCTGCCGGAAAATAACCGTACGCGGCTTTGGGCTCGAAGACGTCCTCTTCTTCGGCTCGTGCCACGAGATCCGCGAGGATGGGGCGAAGCTCCTTCTGCGCCCAGGCGAGGAATTCTTCCGGCCGCCGACCTTGCTTCTCGTAGCCCCAGTGGAACTGATAGAGCATCGATTCGTTGAGATAGGGCAAGAGGGCCTTGACCGGGACGCGCTCGATGATCCGGGCACCCCAAAAGGGCGGCTTGGGGACCGGCACGTCGCGGGTGAGGGCTTCGCGGCGCAGGCGGATCTCCTCGAGGTCGACGGGCCGCTGCGGTCGCGCCCTGCCGTCCAGATGCGCGAGCGTGCGCGGCTTCTTGCCGGGTCGGCCGCGAGCCGCTGCCTTCCTCGCCCGCTCCGCACAATAGGCGGCGATCTCGCCGCTCATCACCTTGTCCATGAGCACGAGGCCGTCGAACGCGTCGCGCGCGTAGGCCACCGGCCGTTCCCCGTAGGCCCGGAAGCAATCCTCCTCGACGAAGGCCCGCGTGAGCGCCGCCCCGCCGAGCAGCACCGGGATCCGGACCTGGCTCCTCGCCATTTCCTCGAGGTTCTCCTTCATGATCACCGTCGACTTGACCAGCAGCCCCGACATACCGATCGCATCGGCCTTGTGGACCTCGGCCGCCTCGAGGATGTTGGCGAGCGGCTGCTTGATACCGAGATTGACGACCTTGTAGCCGTTGTTGGTCAAGATGATGTCCACGAGGTTCTTGCCGATGTCGTGGACGTCACCCTTCACGGTGGCCAGCACGATGGTTCCTTTGTGTCGGCCTTCGAACTTCTTCATTCGTGGTTCGAGATACGCGACCGCGGCTTTCATCGTCTCGGCCGACTGGAGGACGAAGGGAAGCTGCATCTTCCCGGCGCCGAACAGCTCGCCCACCGTCTTCATCCCGTCGAGCAAGAGCTCGTTGATGATGGCGAGCGGCTCGTAGCGCGCGAGCGCCTCCTCGAGATCCGCCTCGAGGCCCTGGCGGTCGCCGTCGACGATCCGCTGCTTCAACCGCTCTTCGACCGTCTCCGGCCGTTTGCGCTCGGCCGCGCCCGCCTTGCGGCCGGCGAACAGCGCGATGAAGGCCTGCAGCGGGTCGTGCCCCGGCCGCCGCCGATCGTAGACGAGGTCGAGGGCCGCCTCGACCTCGGCCTGCGGGATCTTGTGGAGGGGTACGATCTTCGACGAGTGGACGATGGCCGCCGTCAGGCCGCGTCGCCGGGCCTCGTCGAGGAACACCGAATTGAGCACGTGACGGGCCGCGGGTGCGAGGCCGAAGCTGATGTTGGACAGCCCGAGGACGATCTGGACCTCGGGCCATTCGGCGGCGATCCGCTCGATCGCTTCGAGGGTCCAGAGCCCCAGCTTGCGGTCGTCCTCGTTGCCGGTGCAGATCGTGAAGGTGAGCGGGTCGATCAACAAGTCCGAGAGCGGCAAGCCGAACCGGCCGCAGGCGAAGTCGACCAGCCGCCGGGCGATCCTCACTTTGTCATCGGCGGTCTTGGCCATGCCGCGCTCGTCGATCGTGAGCGCGATCACCGCGGCACCGAACTTCCGCGCGAGCCGCATCCGCGCTTCGGCCGGCCCCTCGCCGTCCTCGAAATTGATCGAGTTGAGGACCGCCTTGCCACCGTAGAGCTCGAGCGCCGCTTCGAGCACCGGGAGCTCGGTCGAATCGATCACGAGAGGTGCGTCGACTTGGCCGCGCATCCGGCTCACGAGCTCGACCATGTCGGCGACCTCGTCGCGGCCGACATAGGCCGTGCACACGTCGAGCGCGTTGGCACCTTCGCGGACCTGCTCGCGGCCGATGGCCACGCAAGCATCCCAGTCGCCGGCCGCTTGGAGCTCGCGGAACCGTTTGGAGCCGTTGGCGTTGCAGCGCTCGCCGATGTCGAGATACGCGTTTTCCTGACGGAGCGGCACCGCCGAGAAGAGCGACGCGAGAGAGGGGACGGGGCGGACGTTGCGCGCCCCGGGTCGTGGCCGGAAGCCGTCGGGAGCCAGCCGGCGCAGCATCGAATCGAGCGCAGCGATGTGCGCCTCGTTGGTGCCACAACAGCCACCCAGGAAGGTGATGCCGTCCTCGACCACGAACCGCTCGAGCCAGAGCGCGAGCTCGGCCGGGCCGAGCGGGTAGAAGGTCCGCCCCTCGCGGAGCTCGGGCAGGCCGGCATTGGGTTGGACCGAGATCGGTCCCGGCCAGTTCTGCGCGAGATACCGAACGTGCTCGGCCATCTCCTTGGGTCCGGTGGCGCAATTGAGCCCGAGGACCGGCACGTCGAGGGCCCCGACGATCGCCACGGCCGCGGCGATGTCGGTGCCGACCAACATGGTGCCCGTGGTCTCGACGGTCACCTGCACCATGAGCGGGACGGACCGACCGAGCGCCGCGAAGGCGGCCCGGCAGCCGTTGACCGCCGCCTTGATCTGCAGGGGGTCCTGGCAGGTTTCGATCAACAGGGCGTGGACGCCGCCCTCGAGCAGACCGCGGGCCTGCACGGCGAGCGCCTGTTCGAGAGTCCGGTAGTCCACGTGGCCCAGGGACGGCAGCCGGGTCCCGGGGCCGATCGCGCCGACCACGAAGCGCTCGCGCCCGTCCTTCGGCAGCTCGGCGATCGCCTCGAAGGCGAGCTCGGCCGCCCGACGATTGATCTCGAGAGCCCGATCGGCCAGGCCGAACTCGCCGAGCGTGAGCGGCGAGCCGCCGAAGCTGTTGGTCTCGATCGCGTCGGCCCCTGCCGCCAGGTACGCCGCGTGGATCTCGCGCACGAGATCGGGCCGAGAGAGGTTCAACACCTCCGAGCAATTCTCCTGGCCCCAGAAATCGTCGAGCGAGAGGCCGCGGGCCTGGATCTGGGTCCCCATGCCGCCGTCGAACAGGACGAGGCGTTCGCGCGCATAGTCGAGGAAATCGGCCATCGGCTCGCCCCGCGCTCAACCGGCCGCGCCCTGCCGGGCGGCCTTGAGGATCTGGACGATGGCGAGCGGCAGCTCGGCGCGGTTCAAGGCGTAGACGTGGATCGCCTCGAAGCCGGCGGCGGCGAGCCGGCGCACCTGCTCGGTGACGACCGTGGCGGCGATCATGCCGTGCAGCGCCGAGCCCTCGGGCACGCCCTCGAAAAGATCGGCGAGCCAGGTGGGGATGCTGGCGCCACAGGCGGCGGAAAAGCGGCGGATCTGGGAAAAGCTGTGGATCGGCATGATACCCGGCACGAACTCACAAGCGATGCCGGCGCGCGCGACCGCGTCGCGGAAGCGCAGGATCCGGTCCGTGTCGAAGCAGTACTGGCCGATCGCCCGGACCGCGCCCGCCTCGACCTTGCGCTTGAGATTGTCGAGGTCGAAGGCGGCCGACGGGGCCTCGGGGTGGACCTCCGGGTAGCAAGCGACGCTCACCTCGAAGCCGCCCATCCTTTGGATCGCGCGGACCAGGTCGACGGCGTAAGCGTAGCCGTCCGGCCGCGGCCGATAGGGGCCCGTCTCCTTGGGCGGATCGCCGCGCAGGGCCACGATCCGGGTGATCCCGGCGGCACGGTAGCGCTCGAGCAGCGCGTCGATCTCCGCGCGCGGCGCGAAGGCGCAGGTGAGATGCGCCGCGACCGGAACCCCGAAGCGGGCCTGGATCGCCACCGCCAAGGGGAAGGTGCCGCTCTCGCCGCTGCCCCCGGCACCGCAGGTGACCGACAAGAAGCGCGGCCCAGTGGCCGCGAACAGCTCGAGGTTCTGCCAGAGTCGCTCGGTCGCTTCCGGGCTCTTGGGCGGGAACACCTCGATCGAGAGGCGGACCTGCGGCAATGGTTCGTCGAGCCAGCCGGCCGCGCGCAGGCGGCTCGCCGCCCCCCGCCCGGAGCTCATGCCGCGACCCTCGGCGCACCGGCCCGCACCCGGCCGGGCTGGCGCCCGGGGGCCAGCGCCGACCAGACGACGCTCGTGAGCTCACGTCCGGGCAAGCGGAACGGCGGTCGCGCGATGAGCCCGAGCTCGCCGAACCAGGCGGCCATCTCCTCGTCGCTGAAGCCGAGCCGCCGGTGTCGACGTTCGCTCCGGAGCTCCTCGCGGTCGTGGGCGGCAAGATCGACCACCACGAGCAGCCCGCCCGGCTCGAGCACCCGACGGGCCTCGGCCAGAACCTGGCGGGGGTCGTCGGCGAAGTGCAGGACCTGGTGCAGGGTGACCGCGGCGAAGCTCGAATCGGCGAGCGGCAGCCGGTACATGTCGGCGTGCCGCACCGAACAGTGGCGCAGGCCGGCGCGGTCGAGATTGGCCCGTGCGAGGGCGAGCATGCGGTGCGAGACGTCGACCCCGAGCGCTTCGCCGACGAACGGCCCGAGAACTTCGAGCATCCGCCCCGTCCCGGTCCCGATGTCGAGCAGGCTCGCGGGCCGGGTTTCGGCGAACAGCCGGCTGAGCACGCTCTCGACGCGGCTGCCCTCGGCGGCCAGGTCGCGCTCGCTGTCCCACTCCGCGGCGCGCCCGTCGAACCATTGCTCGATCCGACCGCGACGCGCCTCGCGCACGGCGGCGAGCCGGGCCCGGTCGAGGGCGAGGGTCGGATCGTCGGTCGGCAGGAGCCCGGCGAGCGCCCGGGCGAGCGCTGCTCCGGGCCCGCGGCTCGCCCGACGATAGAAGACCCAGCTGCCCTCGCGGAACCGCTCGAGCAGGCCGGCCTCGCTCAACAGCCGGAGATGGCGGGAGACCCGCGGTTGGCTCTGGCCGAGCACCTCGACGAGTTCGCTCACCGTCCACTCTCCCTCGGCGCAGACCGCGAGGAGCCGCAACCGGGTTCGCTCGCCGGCGGCCTCGAGGCCGTCGAGCAGCCGATCGAGCTCGGTCTCCGTCGCCACCGCGCGCTCCCTCGAAAGCTCGGCGCATATGTACATCTCGTTATATCTCGCGGCAAGTGCACCGCCCGCCGGCCGTGCCCGCCCCGAATGCCGGCGCAGCGGGCCGCGTGCACGCCGAGGCCGCGCGTTCCGAGTGCTTTCTCCGACGTCCGGGCGGCTCGACCTCGGCGGATCGAGCCGACGAGCGAAGCGGAGGGGCCGGCCCCGGGCAACCGCGGCCGACCGAAGCTCGCGCGATCGGATCGGAGCGAGCCGAGCGAACCGCCGCCCCGGAGCGATGCGTCGGAGGGGGCGAGCGAGGCCGCCGGGCCTTCCCTTCGACGCGGTCCCTGCCATCCCGTCCGGCCCCGGGCGGGGCAACGACCGGCGAGGGCGGACGGAGCCACCCGTCGGCGCGTCGACGGACGGCCGAGGGACCGCAGGGCCCGGCTGCCGGGCGGGCGCTCGGCGCTCGTCCGCCCGTCGCCACCCCTGCCGGAGGGCCGCTCGTACCGTTCGGGCAGGCCCGCGCGGGTCCACGACGCGGCCGCACCGAACGGCGCCCCTGCGGACCCGTCCGAGGGTCCGGTCGGCCAGGAGCGGGAGGCGCTCCCCGTCTCGGCCGGCGCCCCACCGACCCGGCCGCCGGGCCGCCTCACGGCGCAGGTCGCAGGCGGCGAGCCCGGGCGCGAGCGCGGGGCTCCTCCGCGGGTCGAGCACGGCGCGTCGGCGAGCCGGGTGCGCAGCATGGCGACACCCCAGGCGAACGGGCCCCGAGCGGACCAGCGCGATCGCGCGACGGTTTCGGCCACCCGAGCCGGTATCGAGGGACGAGGAACGGCGCGCCTCGGCCCGCAGGCCGAAGGCTCGCTCCGTCAGCCGGGCCGCCGGTCGTCGAGCCGGCCGAGCGAGCGCGCGGCGGGCTCGTCGAACAACCAGGCGAAGAGCGCCTCCTCGACCTCGCGCCGGAGCTCGCCCGGGTAGAGCGCGAGGGCGTCGATGGCGGCCGCGACCCGCCCGGGGTCGCCCGCCCGCAAAGCCCGGTCGAACCGGCGGAAGACGAGCGAGTCGCCACCGAGCAGCGCCCGCAGACGCTCGCGCAAACGGTCGATCCCGACGATCCGTGGCGTCGTGCCGAACTCCACCGGCCGCTCCCCGATCACGACCCGCTCTCAACCTCGCGTCAACCTTTTAGCGGCATCTTCCGATCCGGCGGACGGTGCCGGCCGGGTTCGCGTACGCGGTTGTGCCGCTCGGCGACGGTGAGCCCGGGTTGCCGAGCCCGGGGCGTGGATCTAGGTCTGGCGGCGGCCGGACCCGGCGGCGCCGAGCGGCCGAGCGAGGGGTGATGGAGACCGAGGAAACAGGCTTCGCCGTCGCGCCCCGGGCGATCGTGCTCGGTCTGCTCTTGGTCGGGCTCGCGGCGGTTCCGACCGCCCGCGCCGTGGAGCCCTTCGATCCGCTGGAGCCGGTCAACCGGGTCGTGTTCGGCCTCAACGAGCTGGTCGACGTGATGCTCCTGGGTCCGGTCGCCGAAGCCTATGGCGAGCTCCCCTCGCCTGTCCGCACCGGCGTGCGCAACGTCCTCGACAATCTGAGCGCGCCCGTCACCTTCGTGAACGATCTCCTCCAGGGCGAGACCGACCGGGCCGGCACCACCTTCGCTCGCTTCTTCATCAACAGCACGCTCGGGCTTTTCGGCCTGTTCGACCTCGCGGGCGAGCTCGGCCATCCCGCGCACGAGGAGGATTTCGGCCAGACGCTCGCGGTCTGGGGTGTGGGCGAGGGCCCCTTCTTGATGCTGCCGCTCTTGGGCCCCTCGACGCTGCGGGACACCGCCGGCCTCGCCGTCGACCAGCTCCTCATCGATCCGTGGACCGCGGTCGCCGGCGACGAGCTGCGGGCGGCGCGGGCCGGCTCCGAGGCGGTCGACACCCGCCACCGCCTCGACCCGGTGATCCGCGACGTGCGCCGCAACAGCCTCGACCCCTACGCCACGGTGCGTTCGGCTTACGTCCAGCGGCGCGCCGCCGAGATCCGCAACCGTCGACCGGCCGCGGGGGATCCCCGCTACGAATCGATCTTCCGGGAGGAGGAAGAGTGACGGCGAGAACGGAGCGAGGCGGCTGGGGCGCCCTCGCCCGCCGGCGGCTCGCCGGCTTCGTCGTAGCGACGGTCGCGGTCGGGCTCGCCGGCGGCGGTCCGGCCCGGGCCGAGCCGAGCGCCCCTGCGGCGCGCTTCGTCGACGGACTCGGTCAGAAGGTGCTCGCCGTGCTGCGCGACGGCCGGCTCGACCGGACGGCACGGTTGGAGCGACTGGCCCGGCTGATCGACGAAGCCACCGACCTCGCGATCGTGGCGCGTCTCGTGCTGGGCCGGTACTGGCGCGAGGCGAGCGAAGCGCAACGCCGGGACTTCGTGGCGCTGTTCCGCGCGCTGATCCTCAAGACGATAGCCGAGCGGCTCGACGAGTACGGCGGCGAGACCTACGAGATCGTCGGCGTGCAGCCCGTGGACGAACGCGACTCGCTCGTCTCCACCCGCATCCTCCGGCAGGGCGGCACGCCGATCGCCGTGGATTGGCGGGTGCGCGCCGAAGGCGGCCGGCTCCTGTTGATCGACTTCGTCGCCGAGGGAGTGAGCATGGTCGTGACCCAACGCTCGGAGGTGGCCGAGATCGCCGGCCGGTCCGGAATCGACGGACTGCTCGCGGAGATGCGGCGCCGGCTCGACCGCTCGGCTTGAGCGCAGCTTCGGGGCCGGGTCGCGCGGGCGGGCGGTTCAGGCAGCGAGTGCTGCGACCTCTTCGGCGACCGGCAGGGTGAAGCACAGCGCGGCGCCACCGAGCGTCGAATCCTCGACCCAGATCCGGCCGCCGAAGCGCTCGACGATCTGCCGGGAGATGGTGAGGCCGAGCCCGGTGCCGGTCGGTTTTTGGGTGTTGAGGTCGCCCGTGAGCTGGTGGAACTTTTCGAACACCGCCTCGCGCTGGGACGGGGGCACGCCCGGCCCGTTGTCCTCGACCCGGACCTCGAAGACCGCGCCCCGGCGGCGCAGCTCGACCCGCACCCGCCCCCCGGGTCGGGGCACGAACTTGCAGGCGTTCGAGAGCAGATTGAGAACCACCTGGACGATCCGGTCGCGGTCGCAGACCACGGGCGTGGGCTCGGCCGGGATCGCGACCTCGAGGGCGACCCCCCTCTCCGTGAGGATCCCCTGGCCGGCACGGATCGCGGCGCGCACGAGTTCGCCCAGATCGGCCGGGGCCACCTGCCAATCCATCCGGCCGGACTCGATCTTGGAGAGATCGAGCACGTCGTTGATCAGCCGGGTGAGCCGCTCCGATTCGCTCGTGATGATCCGCAGGAAATGCGCCCGCTCCTCGGCATCGAGGTCGGGGTTGTCGAGCAGGATCTCGGAGAAGGAGCGGATCGAGGTCAACGGCGTCCTGAGCTCGTGACTCACGGTCGCGAGAAAATCGTCCTTGAGCCGGTCGAGTTCGCGCAGCCGCTCGTTGGCACGCCGGAGCTCGGCGGTGGCGGCTTCGAGCTCGTGCGATTTCTGCTCGAGCCGCCGACTGTACTCCAGGACCTTCTGCGTCTCGTCGAGGATTTCCATGAGCGTATCGGGTCCGACGGTCTCGCCGCGCACCGCCGAGGCCACCACCGCCCGCGCCGAGGCGGCGCCGATCGCCCGGGCGAGCTGGCGTTCGGCGCGCTCGACGAGCCGTGCATCGGCCGGCTCCTCGGGCCCGAGCGGACGGCCCCGACGGGCCGCCTCCTCCCGCCAGATCGCCTCGGCCGCGGGCCGGCCGAGGAAGCGCACGAGCAGCTCCTCGAGCGCACCGACTTTGGCCTCGCCGCGCCAGAGCCGCGGCGTGCGCCGGCTCTGCTCGACGTCGACGAACAGGATCGCCTGCAGCCGCTCGAGGTCGGAAGGCCGGGTGAGCAGGCTCACGAGCACGACGAGCCCGGTGTTCACCGAAAGGCTCCAGATCGCGCAGTGGGCCACCGGGTTGAGCCCCGCGAGCCCGAAGAGCGCGGTCGGGCGCAACAGATCGAGGCCGAACGGGCCTTCCGCCACGAGGCTCTGCGGCAACATGCCGGCAGTGACGAAGGAGGGGAGCACGAGCGTGTAGAGCCAGACGAGGAAGCCGGCCAACAGCCCGGCCACCGCGCCGTTGCGGTTGGCCCCCTTCCAGGCGATGCCGAGCACGAGCAGCGGCGCGAACTGGGCCACACCGGCGAAGGCGATGTAGCCGATGCTCACGAGGCCCATGGCCTCGCCGACGCCTTGGAAGAAGAGGTAGCCGCCCAGAAGCGCGAGAAGGATGCCGGCCCGCCGCACGCCCAGGATCAAGCGTGTGAGATCGGGCTTGCGGGCGAGGCCCAGACCCTTCATCCGCAGGAGAATCGGCATGACGAGATCGTTGGAGATCATGGTCGAGACGGCCACCGTCTCGACGATGACCATGGCGGTCGCAGCCGACAGCCCGCCCAAGAACGCGAAGATCGCGAGCCAGCTCTGGCCGTGCACGAGCGGCAGGGCGAGCACGAAACTGTCGGCCTCGCCCACCGTGCCACCCAGGATCAGGCCACCGAGCGCGATCGGCAGGACGAAGAGGTTGATGACGAACAGATAGAGCGGGAACAGCCAGCTGGCTCGCTTCAGGTGCGCGATGTCGAGGTTCTCGATGACCACGACCTGGAACTGGCGCGGCAAGAGCAGTGCGGCGAGGCCGGAGAGGAGGGTGAGGACGAACCAGTCGGCGGCGCCGAGTCGGGTTCCGGTGAAGGCCAGCCGATCGCTCAGACCGGCTTCCCCGGCGCGCGCCAAGAGGTCGAACGGGCCGCCGAACAGGCCCCAGGTGACGAACAGGCCGACCGCCAAGAAGCAGAAGAGCTTGACGATGCTCTCGAAGGCGATCGCCAGGACCATGCCCTGATGGTGTTCGGTGGCGTCGATGTGCCGGGTGCCGAAGAGGATCGAGAAGGCGGCGAGCAGGACGGTGACGATCAAGGCGGTATCGGCCCCGATGCCGGCCAACACGTCCTGCCCGCCGCCGTGCGCGATCAACAGCCCGACGCCGGTGGCAACCGCCTTGAGTTGGAGGGAGATGTAGGGGATCGAGCCCACGAGCGCGACGATCGTGACGAGCCCGGCCACGGCCCCGCTCTTGCCGTAGCGGGCGGAGGCGAAGTCGGCGATCGAGGTGATCCCGTAGGCCTTGGCGATCACCAGGATCTTGCGAACGAAGCCGAGGAACAGCAGGGCCAGGAGCGTGGGCCCTAGATAGACCGGCAAGAAGCCCGCGCCTTGCGCGGCTGCCACGCCGACGCTGCCGAAATAGGTCCAGGCGGTGCAATAGACGGCGAGCGAGAGGGTGTAGACGTAGGGGTTGGCGATCACCGACCGGCCGGCCTCGGCGCGCCGATCGCCCCAAGAAGCGAGGGCGAAGAGCAGGCCCAGATAGAGCAGCGAGACCAGGATCGCGGTCGGGGCGAGCCAGCCCATGGCTCACTCCTCCCCTTGTCGCTCGATCAGCCAGGCGGCCGCTCCGATCACCACCGCCCACACGCCGAACAGGTAGAAGGGCAGAAGCGGGACATCGCCCGCCACGATGCGCTCGACCACCGCGAGGGTCGGGAAGTTGAAGAGCACGAGGGCCACGAGCGCGAGCGCCGCCAGTCGAGCGACGGGTCGATCAAGCACGGCGGGCCACCTCCCCGCGACGCGCCCGCTGCCGGCGGATCTCGACCATCGAGCGGCTCGCGCGGATCGCCTCGCCGAGCGTCGCCATCCCCCGCAGCTCGAGCATGCCGATCAGCCGGACCAGGATCTCGGCGGTGGCGAGGCTGTCGCCGAGTGCGGTGTGCCGGCCGCGGATCTCGACCCCGAGGCGGGCGGCCACGCCGTCCAGACTGTGGTCGCCCTCCTGGTCCTGCAGCAGGGCGGAGATCAAGAGCGTGTCGAGCACCGGTTGATCGAGACGGATCCCGGCGCCCGCTTCGTATTTGTGCAAAAAGGCCAAGTCGAAGGCGGCGTTGTGGGCGACCAGCACGGCACCCTCGGCGAAGCGGGCGAAGCGGGCGAGGACGAGCTCGGGCGGCGGCTTGCCGCGGATCATCTCGGGCGTGATGCCGTGGAAGCGGATCGACGCCTCGGGGATCGGCCGGCCGGGATCGACCAGGCAGTCGAAGACCTCGCCGTGGATCACCCGGCCGTTGACCACCCGGACCGCGGCGAGCTGGAGCAGGTCGTCGGTCTCGGCATCGAGGCCCGTGGTCTCGCAATCGAGCACCACGTAAGTGAGCGAACGCAAGGGGCGCGCCTCGAGAGCGCCGGCCGAAGGCGCGAGGTCGAAGTCGTAGAATTCGGGCCGGGCCGGGAGCACCGGCGCGACGCGGACGGGGTGGAGGCCGGTCGGGGGCGGCAGCGGGAAGTGGAGGGCCGCGCCGTCGGCGGTGGCCGCCACCCAGGGCTCCGCGCCGTGCCGCTCGGCGATCTCGCGGGCCGTGAAGGGCAGGCCGAAGCGGTCGAGCTTGCCGTCGAGCCAGGCGTCGAGTTCGGCGCGGGTCGGCACCGGACCGGTCCAGGCGAGGCGCAGCGTGACCCCGCTCGGCCGCGCGCGGGCCGACAGCCGGGCCTCGCGCACGCCCCGCCCGGCGAGTTCTTCGAGGAAGCTCGCGAGCAGGCTCACGAGCGTCGCGCAGTCGGCGCTCGCCCACACGCTCTCGCCCTCGCCGCCGAGCTGGACCGGCACGCCGAGCGTGGCGAGCCGCTCGGCCAGGACGTCGCGCAGGTCGCCGCTCGCAACGTCGTACAGCGGCCATTGGCGGAGTGTCAGGGCGCGGGCCTCGCCGGCGAGCTCGGCCAAGAGCTTCTCGAGCCGGCCCGCCTCTTCCTCGACCACCCGGGCGAACCAACCGCTCTGCTCGTCCGGCTGGCTGTCGCGCAGGACTTCGGCGGCGGCGCGGATCGATGCGACCGGGCCGCGCCAGGCGGTCTCCAGCTGGTCCAACAGCCGGCCGGTACCGCTCGCCACCTGCAGCCCGGCCTCGGCGATCGCCAGCACGAAGCCCTCGCTGCCGGGCAGCTCCTCGCCCACCAGGCTCAGCCGGCAGCGCAGCAGCCGGCCGGTCTCGCCGGCCGCGGCGATGAACGGCTCGCCGGCCCGCGCCGGGCCGCCGGCCGCCGTCCGGCGCAACAGGTCGACGTGGTAGGCGAGCGTCTCGCGCGAGACCACCTCGAAGATCGAGCGGCCGAGGCCGAGCCCGGCAGGCGACCCCAGAAGGGTCACCGCGGCGTCGTTGTAGAGCAGGATCCGCCCGTCCGGGGCGCAGTGGACGAGCCCCTCGCCGACGTCCTTCAGAATCGCCGCGAGCCGGCGCCGATCGGCCTCGGCGGCGGCCTTGGCCCGGGCGCGCTCTTCGGCGAGCCGTTGCTCCGCCCCCGCGACCCGCTCGAGCAGCTCGTCGAGCCGCCCGGGCAGGGCGCCGAGCGCGTGCCGCGCCGGCAGCGCGAGCTGCTCGCGCCGGCCGGTCCCGAGCACGGTCTCGATCGCCCGGGCGAGCGCGCGGGCCGGCGCCAACACGAGGCGGTCGACCGCCGCCGCGGCGGCGAGGCAGCCCGCCGCGAGCAGCGCGCCGATCGCGAGTGCCGCACCGCCGGCCGCCGGTGCGGTGCCGTGGAGTTGGGCCGAGGCGAAGATGCCGAGGCCGAAGGCGGCGGCCGCCAGGGTGCCGCTGGAGAGCCAGAGCAGACCGCGGGGCTCCGGCAACGTCACGCTCCTCAGCCGACGTCGAGCATGCGCTTGACCTGCTCGACGAGCTCGCGGGTCGAGAAGGGCTTGGTCACGTAGGCGTCGGCGCCGAGCGCCAGGCCGCGCTCGCGCTCCGCCTCGCGTCCGCGGGCCGTGAGCATGATGATCTTGGTCCCCCGCCATTCGGGCTTGGCGCGGATCCGCTCGCAGACCTCGTAGCCGTCGAACTCCGGCATCATGACGTCGAGCAGCATGAGGTCGGGCGGCTCACCCTCGAGCGCCCTCAAGGCTTCGCCGCCGCTCCTCGCCACCTGCACCTCGAAGCCGGCGCGCCGCATCAAGAACTCGAGGCTCAAGACGATGTTGGGCTCGTCGTCGACCACCAGCACACGTTTGGCCATCGTCGCCTCCCCGCCCGGCGCGGGTGAGCCCGCTCGGGGGTCCGGTTACACCCGTTTCCGCCAATAACCCCTCCCGAGCAAGGCCCTAAGGGACGCGTTGCCGCGCCCGGCCGGGGCGACCGCTTCCGCGACCGCCGGGGATGCGCTAGAAGGTGCGCCGCTCGTCCCACCCTCCCCTTCCCACCGATCCTTCGAGGAGCCGCATGGCCGCCTACCAATACATCTTCGTGATGCGACGGCTGACCAAGATCTATCCGGGCGGCAAGAAGATCCTGGAGAACGTCACCCTCGCCTTTCTTCCCGGTGCCAAGATCGGCGTGCTCGGCATCAATGGTGCGGGCAAGTCGACCTTGCTGCGGATCATGGCCGGCATCGACAAGGATTTCTCGGGCGAGGCTTGGGCCGCGGAAGGGGTGAAGGTCGGCTTTCTGGAGCAGGAGCCCCGGCTCGACCCGAGCAAGGACGTGCTCGGCAACGTGATGGACGGGGTCGCCGAGACCAAGGCGCTGCTCGACCGGTTCGATGCGATCTCCGCCCGCTTCGCCGAGCCCTTGGACGAGGAGGAGATGAACGCGCTCCTGGCCGAGCAGGCCGAGCTCCAAGAGAAGATCGACGCCTGCCAGGGCTGGGAGCTGCAGCGCCAGCTCGAGATCGCCATGGACGCGCTGCGCTGCCCGCCGGGCGATGCCGACGTGACCCGGCTCTCGGGTGGCGAGCGGCGGCGAGTGGCGCTTTGCCGTCTTTTGCTTTCCCAGCCCGACCTGCTCTTGCTCGACGAGCCGACCAACCATCTCGACGCCGAGTCGGTCGCCTGGCTCGAGCGCTACCTCAAGGAGTACAAGGGCACGGTCGTGGCCGTCACCCACGACCGCTACTTCCTCGACAACGTGGCGGGCTGGATCCTCGAGCTCGACCGCGGCCGGGCCTATCCCTACGAGGGGAATTATTCGGGGTGGCTCGAGCAGAAGCGCAAACGGCTCGAGCAGGAGGAGCGCGAAGAGGTCGCCCGGCAGCGGACGCTCGCCCGCGAGCAGGAATGGATCGCCGCCTCGCCGCGCGCCCGGCAGGCCAAGGCCAAGGCCCGCGTGCAGGCCTACGAGGAGCTCTTGCGCCAGGCCCAGGAGCGGGCGCCGGGCAGCGCCCAGATCGTCATTCCGCCGGGCCCGCGCCTCGGCGATCTCGTGGTCGAGGCCGATGGCCTGGCCAAGGGCTACGGCGATCGGTTGCTGTTCGAGAACCTCTCCTTCCGCCTGCCGCCCGGTGGGATCGTCGGCGTGATCGGCCCCAACGGCGCCGGCAAGACGACCTTGTTCCGGATGATCGTGGGGCAAGAGAAACCCGATGCCGGCAGCCTTCGGATCGGCGACACGGTCGTGCTCGGCTATGTCGATCAGAGCCGCGACGCGCTCCACCCCGATCGGACGGTGTGGGAGGAGATCTCGGAGGGCAAGGACGTGATCCAGCTCGGCAAACACACCATGCCGAGCCGGGCCTACGTCGCCGCGTTCAACTTCCGCGGCGCCGATCAGCAGAAGAAGGTCGGGCAGCTCTCCGGCGGCGAGCGCAACCGGGTCCACATGGCCAAGCTGTTGAAGTCCGGTGCCAACGTCATCCTCTTGGACGAGCCGACCAACGATCTCGACGTCGACACGCTGCGGGCGCTCGAGGACGCGCTGTTGGACTTCGCCGGCTGTGCGGTGATCATCAGCCACGACCGCTGGTTCCTCGATCGGATCTGTACCCACATCCTCGCCTTCGAGGGCGATTCGCGGGTCGTTTGGTTCGAGGGCAACTACCAGGACTACGAGGCCGATCGGCACCGCCGGCTGGGCAACGCCGCGGACCAGCCGCACCGGATCCGCTACAAGCCCTTGCGGGTGGCGTGACCTGTGACCGCCGCGATCGCTAAAGTGCGAGCCGCGGCGCGGCGGTACGGAGGGATGCCATGGCGAAGGATCGATGGGACTGGAACGGGCTCGCTGCGGCGCTCGCCGCCCCGCTCCTCCTCGCAGGCTGCGTCGACCCGCTCGTCAACCGCCCTACGGGCGAGGCCGAGCGCTGGAGAGGCCGGGCCGAAGCGGTAGAGACCGCGGAAGGCCGTTGCCCTCCGGTCGAGTTCGAGCTGTTCCGCGACGCCCTCGCGATCGGCGGCACGGCGCGCGAGGTGGGTGCCGCGGAGACCGGGCTCGCCGCGACCGGCGGCTGGTGGGTGGAGGGCACCGTCAACCCGAACGGCAGCTTCTTGTTCACCCTGCGCCGGCAGGGGCCGCTACTCGTCGAGGGTCCGCGGCCGGCTTCGGTCTGGCGCGGACGGTTCGGTACGGGCGAAGTGGTGGCGGTCGAACAGCCGCCCTCCTGCGGCCGCCGGGTGCGGCTCGTGCGCGAGGCGGGGGGAGCACCGGCCTCCTGAGGCGGCCCGTGGCGCTGCGCGCGCGCATCTACGAGCTGATCGAGGACGAGGAAGCGAGTGGCCCCGCCGTCCACGCGGTACGGGGCGGTCTGGCCCTCGCGATCCTCGCGGCCTCGCTCCTCGTGGTGGTCGAATCGGTCGAGCCTTGGGCCGAGCGGATCGGCTTCGCTCTGGCAACGGGCGAACTCGCCTTCATGCTCCTCTTCACGCTCGAATACGCGCTCCGGCTCTGGGTCGCCGTGGAAGACCGGGCCGGCCGCTACGGCCATCCGATCCTGGGCCGGCTGCGCTGGGCCGCCACTCCTTCGGCCGTGGCCGACCTCGTGGCCGTGCTGCCGTTCTGGCTGGCGCCGCTCCTGCCGACCGATCTCTTCCTGCTGCGGCTTTTGCGGCTGCTCCGAATCCTCAAGATCGTGCGGCTGTCGCCGGCGCTCGCCACCTTCCAGGTCGTGCTGCACGCCCAGCGCCGTCAGCTCGCGGCGGTGGGCCTCTTGCTCGCCATCCTCCTCCTGCTGCTCGCCGGTGCCATGCACGCGATCGAGGGCCGGGTGCAGCCCGAGGCCTTCGGCTCCATCCCCAAGGCCCTCTATTGGGCGGTCGTGACCCTCGCCACGGTCGGCTACGGCGACGTCGTGCCGGTGACCCCGCTCGGCCGACTGGTGGCGGGCGGTGCCGCCCTCTTGAGCCTCGCCACGATCGCCTTCCCGACCGCGATCTTGGGCGCCGGCTTCGTGCGCGAGATGCAGCAGCAGGATTTCCTCGCCCGCGCCGGCATGGTCGCCCGGGTGCCGCTGTTCCGCCACCTGCCGCCCGCCCAGCTCGCCGAGATCACCGCCCTCCTCCACCAGCGCAACCTGCCGCCGCGCTACACGATCATCCGACGGGGCGAGCATCCCGAGGCCATGTACTTCATCGACCAGGGTCGGGTCGTGATGCGGGTGGGAGAGCGGCGGATCGTGCTCGGGCCCGGCAGCTTCTTCGGCGAGCTCGCGCTGCTCGAGGGCCGACCGCGCGAGGCCACGGTCATCACCTTGACCTCCTGCCGGCTCCTCGAACTCGACGCGAGCGACTTCCACCGGCTGATCGGTGGCGATCCGGAGCTGCGCCGGAACCTCCTCGCCGAGGCGCGCGAGCGGGCGCGCAGCATCGGCCACCCCCTGCCGGGCGAGGCCGAGGCCGGAGCGGGATCCGGCGGTCGGGCCTCGGACAGCTGAGACGTCTCAGCCGGCGAGGAAGCGCGCCAGGGCCGAGGCGGTCGCCTCGGGCACCTCCTCGGGTAGGAAATGGCCGCACGGCAGGGCCTCGCCCTCGACCGGCCCCGCGGCCTTCTCCCGCCAGGTGGCGAGCACGTCGAACCGGCGGTGCATCAACCCCTTCTCGCCCCAGAGGACCAAGAGCGGGCAGGCGATCCGCCGATCGGCGTCGGCCGCGTCGTGCTCGAGGTCGATCGTGGCCGCGGCGCGGTAGTCCTCGCAGCTCGCATGGATCGTGGCGGGGTCGCGGAACGCCGTCCGATAGGCGTCGAGCGCGGGCCGCTCGAAGGGCTCGAGGTCGTGCGTGCCCGACCAGCGGGCCAACAGCGTCTCGAGCCAGAGGTCGGGGTCGGCGCCGATCATCCGCTCGGGCAAGGGCGCCGGCTGGGCCAAAAAGAACCAGTGGAAATAGCCCAGGGCGAGCTCGCGATCGGTCGCGGCGAAGACCGTCCGGGTGGGCACGATGTCGAGCACCGCGAGCCTCTCGACCCGTTCGGGACGGTCGAGGGCGAGGCGGTGCGCCACCCGGCCACCACGATCGTGGCCGGCGAGGGCGAACCGCGGATAGCCGAGCGTGGCCATGAGCTCGACGAGATCACTCGCGCTCGCCCGCTTGGCGTAGGTCCGGTGCTCGGGGTCGCCGGGCGGCTTGGCCGAGGCCCCGTAGCCGCGCAGGTCCGGGCAGACGACGGTGTGGCGGGCCGCCAGCAGGGGTGCCACCCGGTGCCACATGGCGTGGCATTGCGGGTAGCCGTGCAGCAGGAGGACGGGCGGCCCCGAGCCGCCGATACGGACCGCGATCTCGCCGACCGTGCAGCGGATCCGGCGCAAGGCGAAGCCCTCGAACATCAGCCCTCCCCCGCGAGCACGAGGAGGTCGACCGGCCGCTCGAGCCCCTCGACGCGGCGCCCGGGGCACGACGCCCAAACCGCCGCCGGGCGGGCACCTTGGGCTTCGGCGAGCTGCCAGGCCTCGAGCTCGATCACGGCGGTGGCTCCCTCGCGTTTGCAGTGCTTCTCGAGCTTGGCGGCGCGGTTCACCGCCTCACCGATCACCGTGTACTCCAGACGCTCGGCGTCGCCCACCGTGCCGAACAGCACCCGGCCCGTCGCGAGCGCGGCGTTGACGGGCGGGGCGGGCAGGCCGCGCGCCAGCCGGTCGGCCCGCCAGCGCGCGGCCTCGGCCACGAGCTCCTCGACCGCGCGCAACGCTTGGGCGGCCCAGCTCGGGCTCGGCCGGGTGGCGCCGAAGCTCGCGAGGATCCCGTCGCCGAGGAACTTGTCGATGCTGCCGCCGTGTTTGCGGACCACGCCGACGATGCAGGCCTGGTACTCCGAGAGCAACTCCATCACCGCCCGGGGCGGTGCCGCCGCGACGAACCGGCTGAAGCCACGCAGGTCGACGAACAGGATCGCCGCCTCGCGCAGCTCGGCCTGGCCCGGCCGCAGCTCGAGGCTCTCGTTGCGGATCCGGCCCGCCACCTCGGGCGCGAAAAAGCGGGAGAGATCGGCCGCCGCCTGCTGCTCGGTGGCGGCGCGGACGAGGAGCTTGCGGCCGCGGTGCAGCGCGAGGGCGAGGATCGCGGTCGTCGCGAGGATCGAGAGGACCTTGTCGACCTCGGCGCCGATCAGGATGGCGTAGGACATCGCGTACTCCGGAAAGCTCCGGGTGACACCGACCGAGGGCTGCTCGGCGAGCGCCCAGCCCAGGAGCACGAGCCAGCCGAGCGCGCCGAGGCCACCCGTGAGCAGGACGAGGCCGGGCTCGAAACGCAGCGCGCGGAGCGCGATCAGAACGAAAAGGTACATGAGCGTGGGCGCGCGAAGATACATCGCCGCCGGCTGGCCGTATTGGAGATGGAAGCTCCAGATCGTGACCATCAGCACCGTGACGTCGATCGCCGCCGAGGCCACGAGGAGTCCGCGGCGAAGGCGGCCGTGCAGGGCCAGGGTCGATCGGGCCAAGGTGAACAGGAGGTAGAAGCCCAAGGCGATCGGCACGGGCTCGAACGGCACCGTCGGGGGAAATGCTTTGGGGGTGAGGGTGTAGACTGCCGCGAAGAAGACGAGCGCCGCGGCCTGCACGAGGCTCACCAGGACCTCCGAGGAGTCCTGCTCGTGGCGGATCGCAGCTGCGACCGAAGGAGGCACCCGCTCGGGCGAAGGCCCCCCGAGCACCAGCCCGCCGAACCGAGCGAGCGCCCCTCCCGTGATCCCGATCATCGGCTTCCCCTTCCCCAGGCGCACGACGATGGTCGCCCGGTTGGACTGCCGGCAAGGCCGCGCTCGCCCACGGCGCTTCACGATCGCGCGCTCGTACCCATCGGCGGCGCCGAACCGGATCGCCTCGGACCGAGCACCGGCCGATCCGTGCTCCAAAGGAAGGTCGACGGCCTGGCGGCGAGCGATGCGGGCGCTTCGATGCTGCATTGCAGCAGAGCCGCTGGCGGATCGGCCGGGGGCGCCCACATGACGTGGCGCGGCCGCCGCGGAGGGGTGGCCGAGTGGCTGAAGGCGGCGGTTTGCTAAACCGTTATAGGGCCTCAAAGCCCTATC
>JAILZQ010000228.1 GCA_023512415.1 Geminicoccaceae bacterium
GGGGGGGGGGGCCGCCCGCCCCCGCGGCGGGGTGCCGTTGCGCCGCCCCGGGGCCCGGCGGCCGCGCTCGCGAGCGCGGCGCTCAGCCCGGTGGCCGGGCCGGGTACCAGGACTCCGGATCGGGCATGGTGAAGCCCGGCGGGATGTCGAAGATCTCGAAGATCGTGGTGGTCGCGTCCTCGGTGCCGAAATAAGCCCAGGGCACGATCCCGAGCCACTTGCCCGACTGGATGCAGGGAAAGCCACGGCTCTCGAACTGGCGCACGCGCTCGGCCCAAGGCAGGTCGCCGCAGGCGAAGGCGACGTGGTGCACGCCCTCGCCGTGCCGCTCGAGGAAATCCTCGTAGATCGACGGGCCCTCGAGCGGCTCGACGATCTCCCAGAACATCTGCCCGGTCCAGGCCATGCACAGCTTGAAGGTGAACCGGTCCGGACGGCCGCGGTAGGTCATCTCGGTGCAGGTCTCGGGGCCGAAGGTGTAGACCCGCCAGGGCCCGATGCCCGCGCGGACCATGCCGGCCATGGTCCGCCGGTGGTCGCGGGTGACGACGCAGACCTGGATCGTTTCCGTCAAGAAGCGGTTCGACAAGGTGATCGGCCCGGTCACGCTGGGCTCGGTCATGGGGCGCCTCCCTTCCCCGTTCGCGTCGCTCTCGGGCGACGACCCTCAGGTACAGCCGCACGGCCTCGCTGGCCAGAGGCCCGAGCGTTCCGCCCGCTTCCCGGGAAGGCTCGCCGGGCCTCGAAGGCGTGCGGGCGCACGGCGCGGGTGCGCGCGCAGCTCACCCCGCGAGCACGCGCGGGAGCCAGAGGGCGAGGTCGGGGAAAGCGATCAGCAGGCCGATGGCGATCGCCTGGAGGATCATGAACGGCCAGACCGCGGCGTAGATCTCTTGCAGGCTGATCTCCGGCGGGGCCACGCCTTTGAGGTAGAAGCAGGCCGGGCCGAAAGGTGGGGAGAGGTAGCTGATCTGCATGTTCAAGCAGAACAATACGCCGAACCAGACCTTGTCGTAGCCCAGGGTCTCGATGATCGGGACCAAGACCGGCATCGTGAGGAGGAGGATGCCGATCCAGTCGATGAAGCAGCCCATCACCGCGAGCACGAGCATCATGATCAGCACCACGACCCAGGGCTCGTAGGGCAGGTAGCCGATCGCCGATCGCATGTAGGCGATGCCGCCCATGAGATTGTAGACACCGATCAGGGCGGTGGCACCGAAGGTCAGCCAAAGGAGGATGCCGCAGGCGGCCATGGTCTGCAGCGAGGCCTCCTCGAGCATGCGGATAGTGAGCTCGCCCCTGAGCCAGGCGGCGAGGATCACGCCCAGCACGCCCATGGCGGCGGCCTCGGTCACGGCCGCGAGGCCGAGATAGATCGTGCCCAGGACCGAGAAGGCGATGCCCAAGGGCAGGACCAGGTTCTTGAGCATCGCCAGCCGTTCGGCGAGCGGCATCGCCCGTTCGGCCTCCGGCAAGGGCGGTCCGAGCGCCGGGTTCAAGAGGCAGCGGCCGAAGACGTACGCGGCGTAGAGCCCGGCCAGCATGAGCCCGGGCCCGATCACCGCCAAGAACAGATCGCCGATCGAGACGTTGGCGGTCAGGCCGTAGAAGACGAGCACGATGGATGGCGGGATCATGGTGCCGAGCGAGCCACCGCCGCAGACGATGCCGATCGCGAGCTTCTTGTCGTAGCCGAGGCGGAGCATCTGCGGCAGCGCCACGAGGCCCAAGAGGATCACCTCGCCGCCGATGATCCCGGTCGTGGCGGCCATGAGCACGGCGGCCACGAGCGTCAAGAGCCCGACCCCACCGGGCAGTGGCCCGGCCCAGACGCTCATCGCCCGGTAGAGGTCGCGGGCCACGCCGCTTCTGTCCATGATGCTCGCCATCAAGAGGAACATCGGTACGGAGAGGAGGACGTAATTGGTGACGAAGCCGTAGATCCGGCTGGATATCAAAAGGAGCGCGTCGAAGCCGAAGAAGGCGAGCGTGAAACCCACGCCCACCGCGCCGAGCGCGAAGGCCATCGGCATGCCGATGGCGAGGAGCGCGGCGAGCGCCCCGACCATCGCGAGGGTCGCGAACTCGATGCTCACGGCCGAGGCCGGCCGTCCTGCGGGTCGCGCCGGAGCTCCCAAAGATGCGCCGCGAGCTGCAGCAGGAGGAGCGCCGAGCCCAGGAAGAAGGCGGTGCGGATCACCACCGGCATGGGGAAGTTCCAGGCGTGCCCGCTCATCTCCCAGATCGTGATCGATTCGAGCGCCTGGGCACCGGTGAACCAGGTGAGCACCGCGAGGTAGACGAGGGCGAGGAGGTGGCCCGCGAGGTCGCACAGGCGGCGGGCCCGAGCCGGCAGCAGGTCGTAGAGCGGGGTGATGCGGATGTGCTCGCGGCGGGCTTGGGCGTAGGCGCCGCCCACCAGGAACGCGGTCACACAGAGCATGGTCGTGAGGTCGTGCACCCACACCGTGGGTGCTGCGAGCAGCGAGGAAGCGAGCACCTCCCAACCCGTGAGCGCAGCGGAGAGCAGGAACAGCCAGGCGAGCGTCTCGCCCGTGCGGCGCGACAGCCGGTCGATCGGGCCTTCCTGCCCCCGCGCCTCCATCCGCCCCCCTTCCGCCACGGGCGCCACACCCGCCGTCGGCTCGCCGGGCCCGCCGCCTACGGCCGCGGCGGCCGGTCCGGCCCGCCCATAGGCCGCAGCCGCCTCAGAGCAGGGCGAGCTTCTTCAGATAGGCCACGTAACTGTCGTAGACCTTCTGGGCCATCGGGCTCTTCTTGCCCCATTCCTCCCAGACGCTCTGCGCCACTTGGCGGAGTTCGAGGCGCTCCTTGGGACCCCAGGCGATCAAGGTGGCGGGATCGCGCTTGGCGACCATCTCCTTGTCGAGCTTCTCGTTGGTCTCGAGGCTGTAGCGGTTGAACTCGACCGTCTCGTCGAGCAGCACCTGCTTGAGATCGGCCGGCAGCTTCTCCCAGATGTCGAGCTTGATCGTCACGTCCGAGGCCGGCATCGAATGGATGCCCGGATAGATCGCGTGAGGGGCGATCTTGCCGTAGCCGAGCTGGTCGTTCATGCCGAGCGTGCCCCAGTCGGTGGCCTCGATGCGGCCGCGCTCGAGGGCGGTGTAGACCTCGGTGCCCGGGAGCGTGATGACGCCCACGCCGAGCTTGGCCCAGATCGCCGCGCCGAGGCCTTCGGGGGCGCGCATCTTCACGCCCTTGAAATCGGCGATCGAGCGCAGCGGCTTCTTGCTCGGGATCGATTCCGCGCCCCACAGCACCGGGCCGAGATAGAAGGCGCCGAAGCGGGCGTAGAGCTCGCGCGCGAGCTCGTTGCCGCCACCCTCGTGGTACCACGCGGTGAGCTGCTGCGGGTTCTCCCAGGCGCAGTTGAGATCGGCCAGGAGCGCGAAAGCCGGGTCTTTGCCGACGTAATAGCCGGTGCCGCCGTTGGTGCCCTGGATCACGCCGGCGCGCACCGCATCCAGCATCTCGCCGGGCGGCACGACCGCGTTGACCGGCAAGGCCTCGATCTCGATCCGCCCGCCGGATTTCTCCTTGACCCGCGCGGCGAAGCGCTCGAAGGCCAGCTGGTTGACCGTGTTCGGCTGCCAGAAGCTCTGCCACTTCCAGCGGTACTCGGCGGCGGCTCGCGCCGCCCGGCCCGGGCCGACGAGCAAAGCGGCACCCGCCGCCCCTACCAACAATCCGCGTCGTGTCGTCATCCTCGCCTCCCTGTTCCCCGCCGGTCGGCTCACATCGCCGCCGGCTGTTCCGCCGCCTTCTCGGTGCCGCGGTAGAGGACCCGGTTGAGCCGGTCCATCACCTCCTCGTAATGCGCGATCGCCGCCGGATCGAGGTCGGCACGCGGCCGCTCTTCGGGCTCGAAATGGCCGTAGCGGTCGACGCCACGCACGAGCGTGGCGCTGTCGGTCCGGCCGACCACCTGGCGGACGTAGGTCGGAACGTAGCGGATCACGAAGCCGATCCGCCGGTCGTCGGACCGGTTGGGGTCCGAGCCGTGCACGAGTTTGACGTGGTGCAGCGACATCTCGCCGGGTGCGAGGACGTCGAACACGATCTTCGCTTCGTCGACTTCGACCTGGATCTCCTGACCCCGGGAGAGGAGGTTCTTCTCGGCGAAGGTGTCCACGTGCGGCAGGATCTGGAGCTCGTGGCTGCCCGGCCAGAACTTCATGCAGCCCGATTCGGGCGTGGCGGGCGAGAGGGCGAGCCACGCCGTCACGATGTCGGCCGGCTCGAGGCCCCAATAAGTGAGGTCCTGGTGCCAGGACACGTAGGCCGGATCCTTGGCTTCCTTGTTGAAGAAGCCGGAGGACCAGCAGAGGATGTCGGGCCCGATCACGTCCTCGACCGCATCGAGGATTTTCGGGTGACGGATCAGCTCGTCACACCAGGTGAAGACGAGATGCGCCTTGGTCCGCAGATATTTGGGGATCCGCGGATCGGGCGAGGCCTCGGCCGCCTCGAGCCGCCGCCGGTAGGCGAGCGCCTCGGCCTCGCTCATCACCCGGATCGGGAACAGGAAACCGTTCTCCTCGTAGGCCCGGACCTGCGCCGCGCTCAAGAGCTTGCCCACGCCATGCCTCCCCGCGGGCCCCCCCCCGCCGGGCGGCCCAGCCCGCCCCCCCCCCGGCCCCGCCGGGGCGCCGGGTTATGTGGGCGCGGGAGCCCCCCCCCCCCCCCCC
>JAILZQ010000229.1 GCA_023512415.1 Geminicoccaceae bacterium
TTGTACCACTCCTCGGTGTTGGCGAACTCCGGATCGACGTCGAAGATCACCCCGCGGAAGGGGAACAGGCGATGCTTGACGATCTGTCCGATCTGGAACTTGGCGGTGCGATGCGGACGCTGCGTCCTCATGGTCACGACCTCGCGATCGACACGCCGACCGGGCCCCGGGGCGGGGCCGCGGTCCTTCATCGACCTCCCATGTGGGCGCGCTCGGTCGGGATTCCAGCCTCCCCCGCCGCGACCATCAGCGCTCGCGCAGGTTCTCGATCAGGCTCGAGGTGTCCCAACGGCCGCCGCCCTTCATCTGGACCAACCGGTAGAGCTGGTCGACCGCCGCGGTGATCGGCAAGGGCGCGCCGTTGCGCCGCGCCTCCTCGATCGCGATGCGCAGGTCCTTGCGCATCCAGTCGACCGCGAAGCCGAAGTCGAACTTGCCCTGGACCATCGTCTTCCAACGGTTCTCCATCTGCCAGGACTGCGCGGCGCCCTTCGAGATCGTGGCCAGCACCTTGTCGGTGTCGAGCCCGGCGCGGATCGCGAAATTGACCGCTTCGGAGAGCGCCTGGACGAGCCCGGCGATGCAGATCTGGTTGACCATCTTGGTGAGCTGCCCGGCACCCGGCCCGCCGATCAGGGTGATCTGCCGGCCGTAGGCGCGCATCACCGGTTCGGCGCGGGCGAAGGCCTCTTCCGACCCGCCGCACATGATCGTGAGCACGCCGTTGACCGCCCCGGCTTGGCCGCCCGAGACCGGCGCGTCGATGAAATGCTTGCCCTGCGCCTCGCAGGCCGCGGCGAGCTCGCGGGCGAGATCGGCCGAAGCGGTGGTGTGGTCGACGAGGATCGCACCCTCGCCCATTCCGGCGAGGATGCCGTCCGCCCCGTAGACCACGGCCCGCACGTCCGGATCGTCGCCCACCATGCAGAAGACGATCTCGGCGCCCTCGGCCGCCTCGCGTGGGGTCCGGCAGGCCCGCCCGCCGTGCTCGGCGGCCCAAGCCTCGGCCTTGGCGGGGGTGCGGTTGAACACGGCGACCTCGTGGCCGTGCTTCACGAGATGCCCCGCCATCGGGTAGCCCATCACGCCCAGGCCCACGAACGCCGTTTTCGCCATCGTCTCCTCCTCTTCCTTCGTCGGCCGCGCAAGCTAGAGGTGCCGTTACCGAGCGGCAAGGCTGGCGGGCGGGGCGGGGGCGCGCTACCTGGGCGGCTCGACACCGGGGTCGAGATGCGAGGGAGAGCCGCTCGATGAGCGAGATCGCGAGCCCGCGCCGCGTCTTCCTGTCGGATTACCGGCCGCCCGCCTTCCTGACCGAGCGGGTCGAGCTCGACTTCCGCCTCGACCCCGAGGCCACCCTCGTCACGAGCCGCCAGCATCTGCGCAAGAACCCGGCCGCCGACCCCGCCGATCGCGACCTCGTATTGATGGGCGAGGAGCTCGAGCTTCTGGGCCTGGCCCTCGACGGCCGCCCGCTCGAGCCCGGCGCCTATGCGATCGAGGGCGAGATCCTGCGCGTGCCGAGCCTGCCCGATGCCTGCACGCTCGAGGTCGTGACCCGTATCCGCCCGGCCGCCAACACCCAGCTCATGGGCCTCTACCTGTCGAACGGGATCCTCTGCACCCAGTGCGAGGCCGAAGGCTTCCGCCGGATCACCTGGTACCAGGACCGGCCGGACGTGATGGCCCGCTTCCGCGTCCGGCTCGAGGCCCAGCGGGCCCGTTTCCCGGTCCTGCTCTCGAACGGCAACCCGATCGAAGCGGGCGATCTCCCGGAGGGCCGCCATTTCGCCGTCTGGGACGACCCGTTCCCCAAGCCCTCCTATCTCTTCGCGCTCGTGGCAGGTGACCTCGCGAAGCTCGAAGACCGCTTCACGACCCGCTCCGGCCGCGCCGTGACGTTGCGGATCTGGGCCGATGCCGCGCACATCGAACAGTGCCGGCACGCCATGCAATCGCTCAAAAAAGCGATGCGCTGGGACGAGGAGGTCTACGGGCTCGAATACGACCTCGACCTCTACCAGATCGTCGTCGTCGCCGACTTCAACTTCGGTGCGATGGAGAACAAAGGGCTCAACATCTTCAACGCCTCGGCGGCCCTGGCGCGGCGCGACCTCGCCACCGACGCCGACTTCCAGGCCGTCGAGCGGATCATCGCGCACGAATATTTCCACAACTGGACCGGCAACCGGATCACCTGCCGGGACTGGTTCCAATTGACGCTCAAAGAGGGCCTGACGGTCTTCCGCGACCAGCAATTCGCCTCCGACCTGCACGATGCCGGGGTCAAGCGGATCGGCGACGTGGTCCATCTGCGCGAGGTCCAGTTCGCCGAGGACGCGGGCCCGCTCGCCCACCCGATCCGCCCCGACTCCTATGCGGCGATCGACAACTTCTACACCGCGACCGTGTACAACAAGGGCGCCGAAGTCATCCGCATGCTCCACACCACGGTCGGGCCGGAGCGCTGGCGCAAGGGGATGGACACCTACATCGCCCGTCACGACGGCCAGGCCGTCACCTGCGAGGATTTCGTCCGGGCGATCGGCGACGGGGCAGGCGAGGACCTCTCGCGCTTCTTGATTTGGTACCGCCAAGCCGGAACGCCGGTCGTCAAAGTCTCCCGTGAGTGGGATCCGGCGGCCGGTACGCTCACCCTCGAGCTCGCCCAGGAGGTCCCACCGACCCCGGGCCAGCCGATCAAGGAGCCGATGCCGATCCCGATCCGCCTCGGCCTTCTCGGCCGGGCGACCGGCCGGCCCTTACCGGTGCAACTTTCGGGCGAGAACACACGCGCCGGCACGGAGCGCGTGCTCGAGCTCGCTTCGGCCCGCGCGCGCTGGACCTTCGTCGGCCTCGAGGAGGAGCCGGTCCCCTCGCTCCTGCGCGGCTTCTCCGCGCCGGTCCGGCTCGAGTTCCCGCTTTCCGAGGAGGAGCGCGCCTTGCTCTTGGCTCGCGATCCGGACCCCTTCGCCCGTTTCGAGGCGGCCCAGGGGCTCGCGGCCGAGGCGATGCTCGCCCAGATCCGGGGGACCGTCGCGGTCGAGCGGCCGGGTCCCGGGCCGCTCCTGCGCTCCGCGCTCGAACGCGCGCTCGCCGACGAGACCCTCACCCCGGCCTTCCGCGCCCGGCTCGCCCAACTGCCCGGCCGTTCCTGGCTCGCCCAGCAGCTTCCGGTGATCACCGTCGAGCCGCTCGCCGCCGTCCATCGTGGCTGGCGGGAGGCACTCGGGGCCGAGCTGCGGCCGCTCTTCTGGAAGCTCCATCACGAGCAACGTCGGGGCCTCGACCCCGAAGCGATCGACACCCTGACGATCGGCCGGCGGGCGCTCGCGAACACCGCCTTGGCCTATCTCGTGGCCGCCTTCGACGAGGAGGCCGAGGCCCGGGCGCTCGCGCAATACCGGACCGCCGGCAACATGACCGACCGGATGGCGGCGCTGCGCGCGCTCGCCGACAGCCCTTCGGCGGAGCGCGATGCCGTGCTCGAGGACTTTTACGAGCGCTACCGCGACGAGCCGCTCGTCGTCGACAAATGGTTCGCCCTGCAAGCCACGATCGAAGACGAAGCGGCGGTCGAGCGGGTCGCCCGGCTCCTCGGCCATCCGGCCTTCACCATGACCAACCCCAACCGGGTCCGCGCGCTGTTGGGCTCCTTCGCGTCCGGGAACCTCGTGGGCTTTCACCGTGCCGACGGTGCCGGCTACCGGCTCGTGATGGACCAGGTGATCGCCCTCGACCGGATCAACCCGCAGGTGGCCGCCCGGCTCGCCACCGCCTTCGGCCGCTTCCGCCGCTACGAGCCCGCCCGCCAGGCACTCATGCGCGCCGAGCTCGAGCGCCTGGCCGCGACCCCGGGTCTCTCCAAGGACACGGCCGACATCGCGACCCGCTCGCTCGGCAGCTGATCGCCGGCGCCCGACGACGCGACCGGGCGTCGTCGAGCGTCGACGCGCGGTGCGGCCGTGCCACGCGGCGACCTCTGGACGGGCCCGGCCGTGGCGCCTATGCCGAAGCCCCATCGAGCGAGCGGGGAGGACGGGCCGTGCAACAGTTCGGGCATTTCGTGGCGGGCGAGCGGGTCCGCGGCGAGGGCGTGCAGAAGGGCCCGGTCTTCGATCCGGCGATCGGCGAGCAGATCGGCGAGGTCGATTTCGCCACGCCGGCTCTGGTCGACCGGGCGGTGCAGGCCGCCAAGGCCGCCCAGCCGGCCTGGGCCGAGCAGACCGTGCTGCGCCGCATGCGCGTCATGTTCAAGCTCAAGGAGCTCGTCGAGAAGAACGCCGAAGCGCTCGCCCGGCTGATCACCCGGCAGCACGGCAAGACTCTCGAGGACGCGCGCGGTGAGGTCCAGCGCGGCCTCGAGGTCGTCGAGTTCGCCTGCGGCCTGCCGCAGCTCTTGAAGGGCGAGTTCAGCCAGCAGGTCGGCACCGGCATCGACATCGTCTCGCTGCGCCAGCCCTTGGGTGTGTGCGTCGGGATCACGCCCTTCAACTTCCCGGTCATGATCCCCTTGTGGATGGCGCCCTTGGCGATCGCCTGCGGCAACGCCTTCGTCTTGAAGCCTTCCGAGAAAGACCCGGGTGCGCCGCTCCTGCTCGCCGAGCTCTTCCTCGAGGCGGGCTGCCCGCCCGGGATCATGAACGTCGTCAACGGCGGCAAGGACACGGTCAACGCGCTGTTGGCG
>JAILZQ010000230.1 GCA_023512415.1 Geminicoccaceae bacterium
GACGACCACCCGGACCCGCTCGGCGAGCTCGAGCGGCTCCACGCGGTCGCCAAGCGGAGCTTCCTGCCGTTCGTCGGGGCGTTCCCGAAGCACGCGGGCGACAGCGGCATCTTCGATCGGGCCGAAATCGACCGCCGCGCGGCCGAGGCGGCGAGCCGCCTCGAGGAGGAGTGGTGAGGAGCCGTCGGGCACTGCTCCGCCTCGCGACCGGCCTCGCCACGCTCGTGGCCGCCCCGCGGCACCTCCTCGCCGGGCCCGCGCTCGGCGAGCCCGAACCCCACGCCTTCGAGCAGCTCGTCGAGCGGGCCCGCGCGCTCGCCCGCGCCCCCTTCGTGCCACCCGAGCGGCCGGCCCCCGACCTCGTCCAGGCGATCGACTACGAGCGGCACGGGCAGATCCGCTTCCGCCCGGAGCGGGCGCTCTGGGCCGAGGGCCCGGGCCGGCATCCGGTGGGCTTCTTCCCGCTCGGCCGCTTCTTCCCCGTCCCCGTCGCGATCCACCGGGTCGAGGACGGGCGGGCGCGGCGCGTGCTCTACGATCCCGAGGATTACGAGAGCCCGGCCGATCATCCCTGGCGGGCGATCGGCCCGGCCGGCGGCCACGCCGGCTTCCGCGTCCACGAGCCCCGCTCGCGCCCCGATTGGCCGCGCCAGGATTGGCTCGCCTTTTTGGGCGCGTCCTACTTCCGGGCGATCGGCGAACTCGGCCAGTACGGGCTCTCGGCCCGCGCCGTGGCGGTCGACACGGCCGAGCCCGTGGGCGAGGAATTCCCGGCCTTCACGAGCTTCTGGCTGCATCCGGCTCTGCGCGTGGAGGAGCCCTTGGTGATCGAGGCGCTGCTCGACGGCCCCTCGCTCGCGGGCGCCTTCCGCTTCCTCGCCTGGCGCGGTGCGGGGGTGGAGATGGAGGTCGAGGCCTTCCTGTTCTTCCGCCGGACCGTGGCGCGGCTCGGGATCGCGCCCTTGACCTCGATGTTCTGGTACGGCGAGTACGGCGAGAGCCGCTGGCTCGACTGGCGGCCGGAGGTCCACGATTCCGACGGCCTCGCGATCTGGACCGGGGCGGGCGAGCGGATCTGGCGGCCTTTGAACAATCCCGAGACGGTCGTCGTCTCGAGCTTCCTCGACCGCGACCCCAGGGGCTTCGGCCTCCTCCAGCGGGACCGGAACGTCGAGCATTATCTCGACGGGGTCCGCTTCGAGCGGCGGCCCTCGGCCTGGGTGGAGCCGCTCGAGCCCTGGGGCCCGGGGTCGGTGCAGCTCGTGGAAATCCCGACCGACCACGAGATCCACGACAACATCGTGGCGATGTGGGTGCCCGCGGAGCCGCCCCCGGCCGGCGGCGAGGGCCGCTGGCGGTACCGGCTCTTCTGGCTCGCCGACGACCCCTACGCGCCACGTGGCCTCGCCACGGTCGCGGCCACCCGGGTCGGCCGCGGTCACGAGCCGGGCGCTCCGCGCGCGCTCGACATTTTCCGCATCGTCGTCGAGTTCGAGGGCCGCGCCCTCGACGCCTTGCCGGAGGGGACCTTGCCGGAGCCGGTGGTGAGCGCGAGCCGGGGCCGGCTCCTGCGCACGGTCGCCGAGCCGGTTCCGGGCACGCGCCGGCTGCGGATCCTGTTCGACCTGCACGCCCCGGGGGGCGAGCCGGTCGAACTCCGCGCCTGGCTGCGGCTCGCCGAGCGAGCGCTTTCCGAAACGTGGCTCTGGCAACTTCGACCGGGGGCAGCAGGATGAGCACCGAGAACCGGCCGGCCGCCCGCCATCAAGGGCTGTTGCGGCGCGAATTCGAAGCCGCCCGGGGCCGTTGGCGGGTGCTCGGCCTTTACGAACGGTTCGAGCAGGCGATCGTCGTGCTGCTGACCGCGGCGATCGCGGTCATCGTCGTCGCGGCGCTGTGGAACTTGCTGCTCGAGGTCGCGATCAGCCTCGTCTTGAAGGGTCAGTTCGACGTCACCGAGCACGCCGCCTTCCAGCGTGTCTTCGGCATGATCTTCACCGTGGTCATCGCGCTCGAGTTCAAGCGCTCGCTCCTGGTCGCGGTCGAGCGTCGCCAGAGCATCGTCCAGGTCCGCACGGTCGTGCTCTTGGCGATGCTCGCCATCCTGCGCAAGCTCATCATCCTCGACCTCGGCAAGACCGAAGCCTTGACGATCGTCGGCCTCGCGACCGTGCTGTTGGCGCTGGGCGGGGTCTATTGGGCGGTGCGCGAGCAGGATCGCCGCCTCGGCAAGGGCTGAGGCCGAGGGCGGGACGCCAGGTGACAGGGGCGCGGGCGACCGGCTAAGAGCCGGGCGCGACCCGGATCGGAGGAGGCCGTCATGCGAACCCCTGCCCTCGCCTTCGGCTGTGCCCTGCTCGCCCTGCTCGCGGCCGGGCCCGCTTCGGCCCAGCTCGAACTCAAGGCGAGCCACCAGTTCCCCGGCGGTAAGGGCGACGTCCGCGACGAGATGGTCCAGATCATCGCCCGCGAGGTCGAAAAGGCCGATGTCGGCCTCACGATCAAGGTCTATCCCGGCGCCTCGCTCGTCAAGGCGACCGAGCAGTGGAACGCGATGCTCAAGGGCCAGATCGACATCTCGGCCTTCCCGCTCGACTACGCCTCGGGCCGGCATCCGCAGTTCGGCGCCACGTTGATGCCGGGCCTCGTCTTGAGCCACGAGCGGGCCCGCCGGCTCAACGCCTCGCCCTTCATGGCCGAGATCAAGAAGATCATCGAGGATGCCGGCATCCTCGTCCTGGCCGATGCCTGGCTCGCCGGCGCCTTCGGCGCGCAGAACCGCTGCATCCTCGAGCCCACCGACGCCAAGGGCCTCAAGATCCGCTCGGCCGGGGCGACCTTCGCCGAGATGTGGGCGGGGGCCGGCGCCTCGATCGTGCAGATCCCCTCGAACGAGGTCTACAGCGCGCTCCAGACCGGGGTGGCCGACGGGACCGACACCTCGACCGCGAGCTTCGTCTCCTTCCGGCTCTACGAGCAGATCGGCTGCATCACCGCGCCGGGCGACACCGCCCTCTGGTTCATGTACCAGCCGATCTTGATGGCCAAGCGCAGCTTCGACCGGTTGAACCCCCGGCAGAAGGAGGTGCTCCTCGCTGCTGCCAAGAAGAGCGAAGATTATTTCTTCGCCGAGAGCAAGAAGCTCGACGAGCAGATGGTCGAAGCCTTCCAGAAGGCCGGCCGCAAGGTCGTGACGCTCACCCCGGAGCAGGTCAAGAAGTGGCAGGACATCGCCTGGCAGACCTCCTACAAGACCTTCGCCGAGCAGGTCCCGGGCGGTAAGGCGCTGATCGAGAAGGCGCTCGCCGTTCGCTGACGGCGCGCCCCCGGGCAGCCCGATCCGCGGTCCCTCGCCGCGATGGAATCGTACGTCCGTATCGTGAGCGCGCTCTCGCGCGCCGCGGCGTTCGTCGCGGCCGGGCTCTTGCTGGCCTCGATCGCGGTCATCTGCCAGATGCTCGTGATCCGCCACGGGCTCGGCCGATCGGCCATCTGGCAGAACGAGTTCGTGACCTTCGCCCTGGTCGCCGCGACCTTCCTCGCCGCCCCCTACGTGCTCCTGGTTCGCGCTCACGTGGTCGTCGAGGTCGTCCCGCTCTGGCTCCAGGGCAGAGCCAAGCGGGTGCTCGGGCTGGTCGCGGCCGGGCTCGGCTTCCTGTTCTGCCTCCTGGTCTTCGCGACCTCGCTCGAATGGTGGTGGGAGGCCTGGAGCCAGGGCCACCGCACCTCGACGATGTGGCGGGCCCGGCTCTGGATCCCGTACCTCTCGCTGCCCGTGGGCTCGCTCTTGCTGACCCTCCAGTACGTGGCCGAACTCTGGCAGATCGCGACCGGCCGCCGGCCGCCCTTCGGTAGCCCACACGAGGTCGGCGCGTGAGCCCGCTCGCCCTCGGCCTGTTGATCGGCCTCGTCACGATCCTCGTCCTCGCGACGGGCACGCCCGTGGCCTTCGCCCTCGGGCTCGTCGCGATCGGCTTCCTCTTGGCGGTCGAGGGGCCGATCGCGCTCGCCAACCTGGCGGATACGCTGTTCGCCGGGCTCAACGACTTCACCCTCGTCTCGATCCCGATGTTCGTCTTGATGGGCGCGGCGGTGGCGGCCTCGCGCGCCGGGGCCGACCTCTACGAGGCGCTCGCCCGCTGGCTCTGGCGGGTGCCCGGCAACCTCGTGGTCGCCAACATCGGCGCCTGCGCGCTCTTCTCGGCACTGACCGGCTCCTCGCCCGCGACCTGCGCGGCGATCGGCAAGATGGGCATCCCCGAGATGCGCCGGCGCGGCTTCCCGGCCGATCTGGCCACGGGAGCGATCGCCGCCGGCGGCACGCTCGGGATCCTCATCCCGCCCTCGATCACCATGATCCTCTACGGGATCGCTTCCGAGACCTCGATCGGCCGACTGTTCCTGGCCGGGGTCGTGCCCGGGCTCATGCTCACGGGCCTGTTCGCGCTCTGGGCCGTCTTGGTGAGCCTCTGGCGCGGCGAGCGGCGGCCCGTCGGGCCCGGCCCCTCGCTCGCCGAGCGGCTTGCGATCCTGCCGCGCGTCTTGCCGTTCCTCCTCGTCATCGTGGGCGTGGTGTGGGCGCTCTACGGCGGGATCGCCACGCCCAGCGAGGCGGCCGGGGTCGGCGCGGTCCTGTGC
>JAILZQ010000018.1 GCA_023512415.1 Geminicoccaceae bacterium
CCGCACAGGTCTTCGTCGAGGATCTGCAGGAGGAGTTCGTTCGCGATTACGTTTTCCCGATGTTCCGCGCGAACGCGCTCTACGAGGGCGCTTATCTGCTCGGAACGTCGATCGCCCGTCCGCTGATCGCCAAGCGTCTGATCGAGATCGCCGCCCAAGTCGGCGCCGATGCGGTGGCGCACGGGGCCACCGGGAAGGGTAACGATCAGGTCCGCTTCGAACTCACCTGCTACGCTCTGAACCCGCACATCAAGGTCATCGCCCCCTGGCGTGAGTGGGATCTCGATTCCCGCGACAAACTCGTCGAGTACGCCGAACGGCACCAGATTCCGATCCCCCGTGGCAAGCGCGGCGAGCCACCCTACAGCACCGACGCCAATCTCTTGCACATTTCTTACGAAGGGCGCGCGCTCGAGGACCCCTGGGTCGAGCCCGAAGAGGAGATGTTCACCCGCACGATCGCGCCCGAGCTCGCCCCGGACAAGCCGACCTACGTCGAGATCGGTTTCGAGCGCGGCGATCCGGTGAGCATCGACGGCGAGCCTTTGTCGCCCGCCAACCTGCTCCGCCGTCTCAACGATCTCGCGGGCGCCAACGGCATCGGTCGGCTCGATCTGGTCGAGAACCGTTATGTCGGCATGAAGTCACGCGGCGTCTACGAGACGCCCGGCGGCACCGTCCTGTTGCTCGCCCATCGGGCCATGGAAAGTTTGACCCTCGACCGCGGCGCAGCCCACCTCAAAGACGAGCTCATGCCGCGCTACGCCGAACTCATTTACAACGGCTATTGGTTCAGCCCGGAGCGGGAGATGCTGCAGGCTTTGATCGACAAGAGCCAAGAAAACGTCACCGGGACCGTACGGATGAAGCTCTTCAAGGGCCAGGCGAGCGTGGTCGGCCGCAAGAGCCCGGTGAGCCTCTATCGCCAGGAGTTCGCGACCTTCGAAGCCGACGAGGTCTACGACCAGCGGGATGCTGCCGGTTTCATCAAGCTCAACGCCCTGCGGTTGCGGATCCTCGGCCTCCGCGGCCGCTGAGCGGACCGCCCCTCAGCCCTTCGTCGCACCCGCTGTCAATCCGGCGATGTAGTAGTCCATCAAGAATGCGTAGAGCAGGACCGGAGGCGCCGCGGTCAGCAGGGCACCCGCCATGATCTGGCCCCAATTGAATACGTCGCCCTTGATCAAGTTGGTGACGATCCCGACCGGCAGGACCAGCTGATCGAGTGAGGTCGTGAAGGCGAGTGGGTAGAGGAACTGCGCCCACGACACCGTGAACGCGAAGATGGTGGCCGCGATCAAACCCGGCAGGGCCACCGGCAAGAACACCTTGAGGAGCAATTGCAGCGTCGACGCGCCGTCGACGATCGCCGCCTCGTCGAGCTCCTTCGGAATCGACGAGAAGTAACCGATCAGGATCCAGGTACAGAACGGCACGGTGAGCGTCGGGTAGACGATACAGAGGATCCACCATCTGTTGATGAACTCGATCCCTGTCAGATCACGCAACCAGGTGAAGATCTGGAACAATGGGATGAACAACAGCGTTTCCGGGATCAGGTAGGTCAGAAACACGCCGGTCGCCAGCGCGGTCGAGCCGAAGAACCGCATCCGCGCCAACGAAAACGCCGCGAGCGTGGCGATCACCATCGTGACGGCCACGACGATCACCGCGACCTTGGCCGAATTCCAAAAGAACCTCAGGAACGTGCTCGAGCCGAGCAAGGCCGCGTAGTTGGCGAGGGTGGGGTCGCGCACGAGCCAGGGATTCCCTTCGAGAGCGGCGATCTCCTGGCTCGTCTTCAACGACGTGACGAGCGCATAGATCGGCGGGGCGAGGAAGAAGACGCAGAACAGCCCCAGGCACGCATAGGCCGACCAGAGCGCCCAGCGTCGCTGCCGGCGAAGATCCCCCGTCGCCGCCTTTTCCGCCCCCGGGGCAGCCATCTCAGGCCGCGACACCAGCGAGCTCCCGCGACCGCCGGTGCACGTCGCGCAAAATGAAGACCGCGGCGAAGCCGAGGATCGGGAACATGAACAGCGAGACGCACGCTCCGAGCGGGATGTCGTTCGACTCGATACCGAGCTTGAACGCCCAGGTGGCGAACACGTGTGTCATGTCGCGCGGCCCGCCGGCGGTCAGGATTCGCACGATGTCGAAATTCGCGAAGGTCACGATCAGCGAGAACAGCACCGTGATCGCGATGATGTTCCGTAGCATCGGCAAGGTCACATAAATCAGCTTCTGCCAGGCATTGGCGCCGTCGATCTCGGCCGATTCGTAGAGTTCGGCCGGAACCGACTTCAGCGCGGCCAAGTACATGATCATGAAGAACGGCGCGCCGTACCATACATTGACCAGGATGACCGCGAAGCGTGCCCAATACGGATCGCCGAGCCACGCCACCGGCGCGAAGCCCATGCCGGCGAGCAGCCAGTTCAGCGCACTGTACGACGGCTCGTACATCCACCACCAGACGAGCGTGCTCATGGCCGGCGGAATTACCCACGGTACGAGCAACATGCCGCGCCAAGCCCGCTGACCTCTCTGCGGCAGTCGGTGCACGAGATGTGCCAAGACGAAGCCGATCAATGCCTTGAAGACTACCGCGCCGACCGCGAAGATCACCGACTGTTCGACCACCATCCAGAAGGTCTCGCGTTTGAACAAAAAGGCGAAGTTCGCGAGGCCGACGAACCGCGTCATGCTCTTGTTGAGCGTGGCGAGATGCAACGAATAGAAGGCAGGGTAGATCACCAGGGCGAGCACCAGCACGATCAGCGGCAGGCAGAGAAGGAAGGCGATCCGCGCTCGGCGCCGCGCGAGACCACCTCCGCGAGACGCCCCGCGCTCCTCGAGGGCGCCGCCGATCGCTGCCGCCTGCGCCATCCTCGCCCTCCCGGGGCCGGCCTCCCGCTCTCGAAGCGGAAGGCCGGCCAAGGCTGCCTCAGCCGCGCATGAAGCCTTCGAGCTCGCTCTCGGCCCAGGCGATCGCCTTGTCGATCGAATCGCCACCTTGGACGATCCGCGCGATCATCTTGGTGATCGTCGCCTGGTTGTAGATCTGCTCCGCGATCTTGTGGGGTGCCGGGGCGGCAGCGATCGACAGGATCTGGTCCTTGGTCGGCGGATAATGTCGCAGGGTGCCCCGGGGTGGCCCCTCTTCGTTCCACGTCTTGAAATCGTTGAACGAAAGATAGCCGGGGATGTCGTAACCCTGGCTCGCGGCCACCAACTGTTCCGCCGCCTCGCGGGTCGAGAGATGGGCGAGGAGACTCTTCGCCGCGGACTTGTTCGGACTGAAGGACCAGATCGCCCAATAATAGGGCAGGTACGGGCCGAAGCGACCCTTGGGCCCCGTGGGAGCGGGATGGTGCCAGACCTTCTCGGCCACCTGTGGTGCATCCCGTTTGGCCACCGCCCAAGCGGACGGCGGATTGAAGATCAAGGCCCCCTTACCCGAAATCAGCCAGCGGTTGTTGGAGCCGTCGTCCCAGGCGATCGCGTCGCCCGGCAGGAAGGCCGCCAGCTTCTTCGCGAATTCGAGTGCCGCTCGTGTCGCATCCGACTTGACGACGATGTTGCCCTTCTCGTCGACGAGCCTTGCCCCGAAAGCGTGGAACAGCGAACCCCACGTATCGACGTTGTCCGAGGTGGTACCGAGGCCGATGCCGAACGGGAAGCCCGCCTTGTGGCATTTTTCCGCGGCCGCGAGAAGGGCATCCCAGGTCCACTGCTCGGCCGCCGGCGTGGCCGGCCCGTCCGGGGGATACATCGCCAGGATGTCGATCCCGGCGTGTTCCTCGAGCAGATCGATGCGCGAGGCCGGCCCCTTCATCTGCGAGCCCGGCGTGGCCGGCACCGCCCGCCAATGCCCGTCCGGTTTACCCAGATATTCGACGACCGGGTTCGTCGGCCCGTTCTTGGCGAGCACGTCCTTCATCACGTCGTCGACCGGCTCGAGCCGCTCGGCGTGGCTCCCCGGCAGCCAGGTGTTCATGGCCAAAATGTCGTGGCCGGAGCGAGCCTGGGCCTCGGCGGCGATCGTCAGCAAAAGCTTGTTACCCTGCGAGGGGATGTAGTCGATCGTGAGATCGATCTTCTCCTTTGCAGCCCATTCGCGGCAGAGCCGCGTCAAGGTGTCGTTCGCGCCCGGGACCCAATGATCCCAAAAACCGACCGAAAGCTTGCCCGCGGCGTAGGCGCCACGCGGCCGGCCGAGCATCGCCCCGGCGACCGCGACGCCGGAAGCCCCGAGCAAAAGACTGCGCCTCGAGAGGTGCCACTTCGTCATCCGATGCCCCCTGTCTCGTTCCGCGGTGCCGCGCCGCTCTTCCACGCTACCCTCATAGCGGAGCGGCTTTCCGGCCGCAACCGGACGGCCCACGAGCGGCGATGGTTTAATGCTTCGTCAACCCTGCTGTGCTTGAAGAGGGCCGAGCAGGAGCGGGCACGGAGGGATCTGCGATGATCGCCACGATCGAACCGCGGGCGGCAGAGCTGGTCGACTGCGTGCTGCGGAGCGTCGAGGAACGGGTCGACCCTGCCGAGCGCGACCTCGCCCGAGCGTTCCTGCGACGTTGGCTCGCGGGGGTCCCGCCGGGCGATCTCTTGGGCCTCGACCCCCTCGATCTCTACGGAGCGGCTCTGGCCCATCTCCGTTTCGGCAGGCGGCGCTCACCGGAGACCGCGCTGGTGCGCGTCTACAACCCGGAAATCGACCGGCACGGCTGGCAATCGACGCACACGATCGTCGAAATCGTCAATGACGACATGCCCTTCCTGGTCGACAGCGTGACCATGGCGCTGGCCCGCCACGGGTCGGCCGTGCACCTCACCGTCCACCCGGTGGTCCCGGTGTGCCGCGACGGGGTCGGGGCCCTCCTCGCCGTGCCCGAGGAGCGGGCTCCCGGCGTCACGGTCGAAAGTTTCATCCACGTCGAGGTCGACCGGCTGAGCGATCCCGGGAAGCTCTCGGCCCTCGAGAACGACTTGTCACGGGTGCTCGACGACGTGCGCGCCGCGGTGCGTGATTGGCAAGCGATGCGCGCCCTGCTCGAGCGGGCGATCGAGGGGTGCCGACCACCACCCGAAGCGGTTCCTCCCGAGGAGCTCGCCGAAATCCACGCTTTTCTGCGTTGGCTCGCCGAAGATCATCTCGTGCTGCTCGGGGCCGCGAGCTACCGGCTGGTCCGCCAGGCCGACGGACCGCAGCTCTTGCGCGAGGCGGAGAGTGCCCTCGGCATCCTCGCCCGCCATCGTCGGGCAGCCCGCTCGGAGAGCTTCGCCGCGTTGCCCGTCGCGCTGCGCGAGAAAGCGATGGCCGGCGAGGCGCCCCTCACCCTCACCAAAGCCAATTCCCGCTCGACCGTCCACCGGGACGCTTGGCTCGATTTCGTGGGCGTCAAGCGCTACGCGCCGGACGGGACGGTGATCGGCGAGCACCGTTTCCTGGGCTTGCTCACATCGGCCGCTTACAACCGCAGCCCGCGCGAGATCCCGCTCCTGCGTCGCAAGGTCGAAGCGGTGATGCGGCGCGCCGCCCTTCCGCCCGGCGGGCATGCCGCCAAAGCCCTGGCCCACATCCTCGAGACCTTCCCGCGCGACGAACTGCTCCAAACGGACGTCGATCGACTTTACGAGACGGCGATCGGGATCCTGCATCTCCAAGATCGGGCCCGGGTGCGGATGTTCGTCCGTCCCGACCCGTTCGGTCGGTTCGTCTCCTGCCTCCTCTTCGTCCCGCGAGAGCAGTACAACACGGCCCTTCGAGAGCGGATCCAGCGTCTGCTCGAAGCCGAGCTCGGGAGCAGCGAGAGCGAGTTCCAAGCCCTCGTCTCCGAAGCTCGGCTGGCCCGCATTCTCCTGACCGTGCGCACCCCGACCGGCCTGCCCGCCGGGCTCGACCCCGCCCGCCTCGAGCGGCTCGTGGCCGACGCGGCGCAGAGCTGGACCGATCGGTTGGCACAAGCGCTCGTGCGCGAACTCGGCGAGGAGGAGGGCAACCGGCTGTTCCGGCTCTACGGCGCCGGCTTCCCGGCGGCTTATCGGGAAAGCGTACCGGCACGCGCTGCGGTCCCCGACCTGCGCGCCGTCGACCGGCTTGCCCGAGGCGAGATCGGCCCCCTTTCTGTCCGCCTCTACCGTCGGCTCGAGGATCGCGAGCTCGTGCGGGTCAAGGTGATCCGCCCCGATGGGGCGCTACCGCTCGCCCAGGCTCTGCCGATCCTGGAGAGCTTGGGCCTCGAGGTGCTCGCCGAAGAGCCGGCCGTCTTGCGCGACGCCGAGGGTCGTGGCTTCGCCATCCACGATTTCGTCGCCCGGCCCGTGGTCGAGGGCGACGTGGACGTCGAGCGGGTCCGCGAGGTCTTCGAAACCGCTTTTCTGGAAGTTCACACCGGACGGGTCGAGAACGACCGCTTCAACCGCCTCGTGCTCTCCAGAGGCCTGACCGCGCGGGAGGTCGTGATCCTGCGCGCCTACTGCAAATATTGGCTGCAGCTCGGCGTGCCTTTCTCGCAAAGTTATGTCGAGACGGTGGCCACCGCCAACCCCGAAGCGGCTGCTCTCCTCGTGGCCTTGTTCCGCGCCCGCTTCGATCCCTCGCGGCCCGATCGCGAGGCCGAGTGCGCGCGGCTCGATGCGGCCCTCACGAGCGCCATCGACCGGGTCGCCTCGCTCGACGAGGATCGGATCCTGCGCGGTTTGCGGGCGATGATCCTGGCAACCACGCGGACAAACTGGTTCCAAAGGGACGGCCGAGGGGAGCCGAAAGGTCATCTCGCGTTCAAGTTCGATCCCGCGCGCGTGCCGGCCATGCCCAAGCCGCGGCCGGCCTTCGAGATCTTCGTCTACGCCCCCTGGACGGAGGGGGTGCACTTGCGCGGCGGCAAGGTGGCCCGAGGCGGGATCCGCTGGTCCGACCGGCGCGAGGATTACCGCACCGAGATTTTGGGCCTGATGAAGGCGCAGATGGTCAAGAACGCGATCATCGTGCCGGTCGGCGCCAAGGGCGGCTTCGTCGTCAAGCGCCCGCCCCCGGCCGGCGACCGCCAGGCCCAACTCGAAGAGGGGATCCGCTGCTATCGTACCTTCCTTCGCGGGCTCCTCGATCTCACCGACAACCAGGTGGGCGATCGGGTGGTGCCACCGCCGAGCGTGGTGCGCTACGACGACGACGATCCTTATCTCGTGGTCGCCGCCGACAAAGGCACCGCCACCTTTTCCGACATCGCCAACGCGGTGGCGCGCGAGTACGGTTTTTGGCTCGACGACGCTTTCGCCTCGGGCGGCTCGGCGGGTTACGACCACAAGGCCATGGGCATCACCGCCCGCGGTGCATGGAAATCCCTCGAGCGACACTTTCGCGAAATCGGCCTCGATCCGAACCGGGATCCGTTCACCTGTGTCGGCATCGGCGACATGTCGGGAGACGTGTTCGGCAACGGGATGCTTTTGTCGGACAAAATCCGGCTGATCGCGGCTTTCGATCATCGCCACATCTTCGTCGATCCCGATCCAGATCCGGCCCTTAGCTTCGCCGAACGCAAACGCCTGTTCGCTCTACCGCGCTCTTCTTGGGACGATTACGACCGGGCTGTGCTGAGCCCGGGCGGCGGCGTCTGGGCGCGCACCGCCAAGAGCGTGCCGATCGGTCCCGAGATCCGCCGCGCCCTCGGCCTGGCCGACGAGATCCCCGCCCTCGCTCCGAACGAGCTCGTCAAGGCGATCCTCACCGCTCCCGTCGATCTGTTGTGGAACGGCGGCATCGGCACGTTCGTCAAGGCTCGGACCGAAAGCCATGCCGACGCCGCCGACCGGGCCAACGACGCCGTGCGCGTGGACGCCGAGGATCTCCGCTGCAGAGTCGTGGTCGAGGGCGGCAATCTCGGCTTCACGCAACGAGCGCGGATCGCGTTCGCGCGCAAGGGCGGCCGGATCGGCACCGACTTCATCGACAACTCCGCCGGAGTCGACTGCTCCGACCACGAGGTCAACATCAAAATCCTCCTCGGCCGGGCGATGGCCGAGGGCGAGCTCACGCCGCGCCAGCGCGACGAGTTGCTCCGTGCCATGACCGACGAAGTCGCGGAGCTGGTTCTCCGCGACAATGTCTTGCAGAACCTCGCCTTGAGCATCGGCGAGGTACTCGGATCCGAGCTGCTCGACGCCCAGGCACGGTTGATGCGCAAGCTCGAGCAGCGAGGCCGACTCGATCGGAAGCTCGAGCACCTGCCCGACGACGCGGAACTGGCCCGACGCCGCGAAGCGGGTGAAATCCTGACCCGTCCGGAGCGCGCGGTGCTCTTGGCCTATGCCAAGACCAGCCTGTACACCGACATCCTGGCGAGCGGCCTTCCCGATCGGGCCTATTTCTCTGCCGACCTCGCGAAGTACTTCCCACGCCCGCTGCGCCGACGCTTCGCCGCCCACATCGCCGGACACCGGCTGCGTCGCGAGATCGTCGCCACCCGGCTCGCCAACAGCCTCGTCAACCGAGGCCTCGAGGTATTCGCGAGCGACCTCGAGGATCTCACCGGCGCCGCGCTGGAGGATCTCGTGATCGCCTTCGTGGTGGCCCGCGACGCTTTCGGGCTCGTCCAGCTGACGGCCGAGATCGAGCAGCTGACCGCACCCGTGCCGGCCGCTCTCCAACTCGCCCTCCTCGGCGAGGTCCGGCGCGTGCTGGTCGACGGCACCCGCTGGTTCCTCGCGAACATGCCCCGCCCCCTCGTGGTCCGCGAGGTCGTCGCCGCCTATCGGCCGCTCATCGAGGCGATCGCTTCGAGCCTCGAAACGGTATTGCCGAGGCCTTCGGCCGCGCGGCTGGCTAGCCGGGCCGAGGAGCTGCACGCGAGCGGGCTCGAACATGGTCTCGCCTGCCGGGCTGCCGCCTTGCCGTTCCTGTCGTTGGCCGGCGACGCGGCGATGCTGGCCCTCGACCCGACCGTGGCCGAAACGGTGGGCGCACCCGATCCGCTCGCTGCCGCCCGCGTGTTGGCCGCGCTGCACGGCGCGCTCGAAATCGGGGAACTGCGCCGCCGGCTCGGCTCGGTGGCAGCGCGCTCGGCCTGGGATCGCATGGCGCTCGCCGGGCTCGACGACCGGATCGCTGCCGAACTGCGGCGGATCGCGGTCGCAGCGTTGTGCGAGGGGTTACGGCCGGAGGCGCCGCCAGCGGCCGAAACCGAGGTGGCTCGTTTCCTCGCCGAGCGGACCCTCGGGGTCGGTCGCTGGCGAGCCCTCCTCGGCGAGCTGCGTGCTGCCGCCGAGCCCGAGCTCGGCATGCTCGTCGTCGCGGTTCGAGCCCTGAGCGAACTCTCTCCCGTCGCGGGGCTCGCCACCCGCCACGCCGATACCGGATCCGTGACCGTCCGGTGACAGGTGGGTGCTTGCCGAGGTCGGTGACGAGCGATATCAGCGGGCAACGCTCGCGGTCGCGTTTCCCGGTGGGTCGGCCGGGCGGATCGTGGAGCCGCCGTTGTCTCGTTGCGCGGGACATGGGACGGCCCGTGCCAGTCGGGAAGCAGACCATGCAGCAAGCCGAGTTCGTCAAGGAGAGCGAGCTCTTCTTCCGGCAATGGCTGCGTTCGCCGCGGTCGATGGGTTCGATCAAGCCGTCCTCGCCGGCCCTCGCCCGGGCGATCGCCGAGGCCGTCGTGTGGCAGCCCGGGCGCTACGTCGTGGAGCTCGGTGGTGGCACCGGCGCCATCACGCAAGGTCTCATCGAGCGGGGTATCCCGCGTGACCGGATCGTCGTGGTGGAACTCGACCCCGAGCTCGCGGCTTTCCTCGGCCGCCGCCTGCCGGGATGTGTGGTCGTTCCGGGTGACGCCACCCGACTGGACCGCATTCTCGCGGACCTCGGTATCGACGACGTCGCCACCGTCGTGTCGGGTCTGCCGATGGTCCGCATGCCGTTCGACTTCCAGAAGGCGATCGTCGAGCAGGGTTTGCGGGCGCTGCGCGAGCCCGGCACCATGCTGCAGTACAGCTATTCGCCGGTGCCACCGGTGCCGGCCCGGCGGCTCGGGATCCGTGCCGAGCTGGTTCGCTACGTGCTGCGCAACCTGCCGCCTGCCACCGTCTGGCGCTACCGGCGCGCCGCCTGAGCCCGACCCGGCCGCCGAGCTCCGGCGAAAGCGCGCTCGGTCGCAGTTCTCGCAACCCTCCTATGCCTCGGCTCGGTCGCCTGGTATAGGCCGCGGCGAGCGGTGGCGTGCGATTCACCGCGAGGTGGGAGGCCACGCATGAGGAGAGCCGCGACCGTGGGGAGGCGCCTCGTCGAGAACGTGGCCCGGCACCGCGTGGCGAGGGGCGGACAGCGGAACGGCCGATGAGCGAAGCGGCCCTCGATACCTTCCCGAAGCTCCTCCTCCACAACGCCGAGCGCTGGGGCGACCGGCCGGCGATGCGCGAGAAGGAGTTCGGGATCTGGAACGTTTATACGTGGCGAGATTACCGCGACCGGGTGCGGGAGATCGCCCTCGGGCTCGCAGCGCTCGGTGTGCGGCGGGGCGAAGTGGTGGCGCTGCTCGGTCGCAACCGTCCGAACTGGGTCTGGAGCGAGCTCGCTGCGCACGCTCTCGGTTGCATGAGCCTCGGGATCTACGAAGACGTACTCGCGGCGGAGGCCGGTTATCTGATCGGTTACGCCGAAGCCGCCGTGATCTTCTGCGAGGACGAAGAGCAGGTCGACAAGGTCCTCCAAATCGGCCCGGCGGCCGCGAGCCTGCGGATGATCGTCTATCACGACGATCGCGGCATGCGAAAATACACCGATCCGCGTCTCGTGTCTTGGAACGCGCTGCTGGAGCGCGGACGGCAGCTCGATCGGGTGGAGCCCCATCGCTTCGAGCAGGAGGTGGCGGCCGGTCGCGGATCCGACGTCGCGGTGCTTTGCACGACCTCCGGGACCACCTCCAACCCGAAGCTGGCGATGCTCCAGCACGAGCCCTTCCTGCGCCACATCCGCGCCTACCTCGAGGTCGATCCGCGCGGGCCCGAAGACGAGTACGTCTCGATCCTGCCGCTGCCCTGGATCATGGAGCAGGTTTACACCGTGGCCATGCCGCTTCTGTGCGGAATCCGGGCGAACTTCCCGGAGAGCACCGAGACGGCGATGCGGGATCTGCGGGAAATCGGCCCGACCCACCTCCTCTTGGCCCCCCGGGTCTGGGAGCAGACCGCAGCCGATGTCCGCGCCCGCATCTTGGATGCGGGCCCGCTCACGCGGCGCCTGTTCGACTGGGCCGTCCGGGTCGGAACGGCAGCGGTCGAGCGCGGCGCACGCGACCGACTGGCGGACTTCCTGCTGTTCGGTGCGCTTCGGGACCGGCTCGGCTTCGCCCGGGTCAAGTCCGCCGCTACGGGCGGTTCTGCGCTCGGGCCGGACACGTTCAAGTTCTTTCTCGCCATGGGCGTGCCGCTCCGCCAGCTCTACGGTCAGACCGAGCTCGCCGGCGCCTACACCTTGCAGGTCCACGACGAGGTGGATACCGACAGTTCGGGCGTGCCGTTTCCGGACACCGAGGTCCGGATCGACGATCCGGACGAGAACGGCGTGGGCGAGATCGTCACACGCCACCCCGGCATGTTCAAAGGCTATTTCAAGAACGAGGAAGCGACCCGCGAGGTGCTGACCGCGGACGGTTGGATGCGGACCGGCGATGCCGGATATCTCGACGACAAGGGCCGCCTCGTTGTCATCGACCGCGTCAAGGACATCGCTCGGACCACAGCCGGCGTTCGCTTCAGCCCCCAATTCATCGAGAACAAGCTCAAGTTTTCCCCTTACATCGGCGAAGCGGTCGTTCTCGGCAACCGGCGGCCTTACGTCACCGCCATTCTCTGCATTCGCTACTCCATGGTCTCGAAATGGGCCGAGAGCCGGAGGATCGGCTTCACCACCTACCAGAACCTCGCCGCGAACCGGGAGGTCGTCGACCTGCTCGCGGGCGAGGTGGAGAAGGTCAACGCCAGCCTCCCCGAGAGCCAGCGCATCCGTCGCTTCGTCGTCCTTTACAAAGAACTCGACCCGGACGACGGGGAGGTCACCCGCACCCGCAAAGTGCGCCGTTCGGTGATCGATCAGCGTTATGCGGCGATCATCGACGCCATGTACGCGGGCCGCGACCGGGTGCACGTCGACACGGTCGTCACCTTCGAAGACGGTCGCACCGGGCGGATCGAGGCCGACCTCGAGATCCGCGACACGAGCGCCCACACGACCTTCGCCCGGGCTGCCTGATGCTCGCCACGGTGACCCCCTCGCCGCCGCCCGCCCCGATCGCGCAACGGCAGCGGGCGATCGGCGAGGTGTTGCTGGCAGTCGAGAACATCTCCTTGCGATTCGGCGGCGTGCGCGCCTTGAGCAATGTCTCCTTCGACATCCGCAAGGGCGAGATCCGCGCCATCATCGGCCCGAACGGCGCCGGCAAGTCTTCGATGCTCAACGTCATCAACGGCTTCTATCACCCGCAGGAGGGCCGCATCCTGTGGAAGGGCCGGGCGCGGTCGCGGATGCGGCCGCACGAGGCGGCCAAGGGTGGCATCGCCCGCACCTTCCAGAACATCGCTCTCTTCAAGGGGATGACTACGCTCGACAACATCATGACCGGGCGCATCCTCAAGATGCGTGCCTCATTCATCGAGCAGGCTCTTTATGTCGGCCGCGGCCGCAGCGAGGAGCTGCGCGAGCGCGACTTCGTCGAAAGGATCATCGACTTCCTGGAAATCGCCCACATCCGGCACACGCCCGTGGGCAAGCTCCCGTACGGCCTTCAGAAGCGCGTCGAGCTCGCGCGCGCCTTGGCCATGGAGCCGGAACTCCTGTTGCTCGACGAGCCCATGGCCGGCATGAACCTCGAGGAAAAGGAGGACATGTGCCGCTTCATTCTCGACGTCAACGAGGAGTTCGGCACGACCGTCGCGCTCATCGAACACGACATGAGCGTGGTCATGGACATTTCCGACCGCGTCGTCGTGCTGGATTACGGTAAGCTCCTGGCGGACGGCACGCCCGACCAGGTCCGCGACGACCCGGCGGTGATCGCAGCGTATCTCGGTGTCGCCCATGGCTGAGCTCGGGCCGCTCCTCGAGGTCGTTCTGGGTGGGCTCATGAGCGGTGTGCTCTACGCTCTCGTGGCCCTCGGCTTCGTCTTGATCTTCAAGGCCTCGGGCGTGTTCAACTTCGCCCAGGGGGCGATGGTCCTCTTCGCCGCACTCTCGCTCGTCCGGCTCGCCGAGTGGTTGCCGTTCCCACTCGCCTTCCTGCTCACCATCGTCATCATGATCGCCGTAGCCTGGGCGATCGAGCGGCTCGTTCTTCGGCCTTTGGTCGGCCAGCACGGCCTCATCCTCTTCATGGCGACGATCGGCGTGACGTTCTTCCTCGACGGATTCGGCCAGACGATCTGGGGCTCCAACGTCTACCAGCTCGACCTCGGCATCCCCGCCTCGCCCTGGTTCCTGCTCGAGAGCCTGTTCCCGGGCGGCATTCTGGTGAGCCCGATCGACGTCTTCGCGGCGGCGATCGCCGGCGCCCTGGTCCTCGCCCTCTCGATCTTCTTCCACAGCACCAAGATCGGCCGGGCGCTTCGCGCCGTGGCCGACGACCACCAGGCCGCTCAATCGGTCGGCATACCCCTGAACCGGATCTGGCTGATCGTCTGGTCGACCGCCGGCATCGTCGCGCTCGTGGCCGGCATGGCCTGGGGCTCGAAACTCGGTGTGCAGTTCTCGCTCTCTCTGATCGCTTTGAAGGCCTTGCCGGTGCTGATCCTGGGCGGCCTCACTTCGATACCCGGAGCGATCGTCGGCGGACTGATCGTCGGAGCCGGTGAGAAGCTGGCCGAATTCTACATCGGCCCCTCGATCGGCGGCGGCATCGAGTACTGGTTCGCCTACGTCCTCGCGCTCGCGGTCCTCCTCGTCCGCCCGCAAGGCCTCTTCGGCGAAAAGATCATCGAGCGGGTCTGATGCCGTGATCTACCGCGAGACCGGACAGTTCCGTACCTCCTACGCCGAAGACCAGGCGATCTTCCGCCTGCGTCAGGACAAGATCGGGATCGCCGTCATCCTGGCGATCGCCTGGATCGGGATCCCCTTCTTCGCCGACGAATACCTGCTGCGCGCGATCCTCGTCCCGTTCCTGATCCTCGCCATCGCCGCGATCGGCCTCAATCTCCTATTGGGCTACTGCGGGCAAATATCGCTCGGCACCGGGGCCTTCATGGCGATCGGCGCTTATGCCGCGTACAACCTGGCGTTGCGCCTGCCGGCCTTGCCGCTGCTCCTCGACTTCCTGCTCGCCGGGCTGATCGCCGCCGCCGTGGGCGTGGTCTTCGGTCTGCCCTCCTTGCGCATCAAAGGGCTCTATCTCGCGGTCGCGACCCTGGCGGCGCAATTCTTCGCCGACTGGGCGTTCTTGCGCTTGCCCTGGTTCACCAACTACACCCCGTCGGGCTCGGTCACCGCCCCGCCGCTCGACTTCTTCGGTTGGGTCGCCGACACGCCGCGCGAGAAGTATTTCGTCTGCCTCGCCTTCGCCTGCCTGACCGCGCTCTTGGCCAAGAACCTCGTCCGCTCGCGGATCGGCCGTTCCTGGATGGCGATCCGTGACATGGACATCGCCGCCGAAATCATCGGAATTCGCCCGATGACGGCCAAGCTTTCCGCCTTCGCGGTGTCGAGTTTCGTGGCCGGCGGTGCCGGGGTCCTTTGGGCCTTCGTGCATCTCGGCTCTTGGGAACCCCTGGCGTTCTCGATCGACATGAGCTTCCGGCTCCTCTTCATGGTGATCATCGGCGGCATGGGCTCGATCCTCGGATCGTTCCTCGGAGCCGCGTTCATCACCGTGCTGCCCATCTTCCTCAACCAGGCGCCGGGCTTGGTCGGGATCCAGCTCTCCACCGCCATGGTGAGCCATCTCGAGTTCATGATCTTCGGCTCCCTCATCGTCCTCTTCTTGATTTGGGAGCCGCACGGGCTTGCGCGTCTCTGGCAGATCGGCAAGGAGAAGATGCGCCTGTGGCCGTTCCCCTACTGAGGCACAGACTCGTCGGAGTCCGAACAAGGGAGGTTGTGGGATGAAGCTCAAGAGTCTCGCGCTCGCCGGCGCCGCGCTCCTGTCGCTGGTCGCCGTGGGGCCGGGGGTCGCCGCCGACACCATCTTTTATCCGCACCTCGTCTACCGCTCGGGCGCCTACGCGCCGAACGGGATCCCCTTCGCCAACGGTGTCGCCGACTACGTCGCGATGATCAACGCCCGCGACGGCGGGGTGAACGGCGTGCGGATCGAACTCGAGGAGTGCGAGACGGGCTACGCCACGGACCGCGGTGTCGAGTGCTACGAACGGCTCAAGACCAAAGGAGCGGGTGCGATCGCGTTCTCGCCTCTGTCGACCGGCATCACCTTCGCCCTGACCGAGAAGGTCCCGATCGACAAGATCCCCCTCCAGACCATGGGTTACGGCCGTTCCGAGTCCGCCGACGGCCGCGTGTTCGCCTGGAACTTTCCGCTGCTCGGCACCTATTGGAGTGCCGCCGACATCCTGATCCAGCACGTGGCCAAGATCTCGGGAGGCCTCCGGGGCAAAAAGATCACCCTCGTTTACCACGACAGCCCCTACGGCAAGGAGCCGATCCCGGTTCTCCAGGACCATGCCCAGAAGCACGGCTACACCTTCGAGGCGATCCCGGTCACCCATCCCGGCGTCGAGCAAAAGGCGGCATGGCTCAAGATCCGCCAGACCCGCCCCGACTTCGTCTTCCTCTGGGGCTGGGGCGTGATGAATTCGACGGCCATCAAGGAAGCGGTGGCGGTCGGCTACCCGCGCGACAAAATGTACGGCGTCTGGTGGGCGGCGGCCGAACCCGATGTGCGGCCGGCGGGCGACGACGCCAAAGGCTACCAGGGTCTGGCGCTCCACCCGGCGGGCGCCGACTATCCGGTGCACAAAGACATCCTCAAATACGTGTACGATGCCGGCAAGGGCTCGGGTAAACGCGAAGAGGTAGGCGAAGTCCTTTACAATCGCGGCATGATCGACGCGATGCTGAAACTCGAGGCGGTCCGTACCGCACAAAAGTTGACCGGTAAAAAGGTGGTGGTCGGCGAGGACGTGCGTCTCGGCTACGAGAACCTCGAACTCAACGCCGAGCGGATCAAGGACCTCGGTTTCGAAGGTCTGGTGACGCCACTCAAGATCACCTGCGCCGACCACGAAGGCGCGCGCAAGGCTCGGATCCACCAATGGGACGGCCAGAAGTGGGTGTTCGTCTCCGATTGGATCGAGGCCGACATCAACTATCTCCGGCCCAAGGTCGAAGCGGCCGCGGCCGCCTACGCCAAAGAGAAAGGCATCACCCCGCGCAGCTGCTGAACATCGTCGGCCGGGGTGGGCGGCCGCCCCGCCCATCCCGGGCCCGATCGACGCGAGCCCGCCATGCACGCCCTCGCCCAGCCGACGCCAAAGATCGCACCCGCGCCGAGCGCACCTGTTGCGCTCGCGGTCAACAACATCGAGGTGGTGTACGACCACGTCGTGTTGGTCCTCAAAGGTGTCAGCCTGGAGGTGCCGGAGGGAGCCATCGTAGCGCTGCTCGGGGCCAACGGCGCCGGTAAGACCACGACATTGAAGGCGATCTCCAACCTTCTCCACGCCGAACGTGGCGAGGTGACCAAGGGCACGATCACCTTCTACGGTGAAGAAATCCACAAGCTCTCCCCGAACGAACTCGTGCGTCGCGGCTGCATCCAAGTCATGGAAGGCCGCCATTGCTTCGGACACCTCACAGTGGAAGAGAATCTCCTGACGGGCGCCTTCACTCGTAGGGACGGACGTGCGGCCATCCAGCGCGACCTCGAAATGGTGTACGGGTACTTTCCGCGCCTGAAGGAGCGGCGCAAGTCACTCGCCGGCTACACTTCAGGCGGCGAACAGCAGATGTGCGCGATCGGCCGCGCGCTCATGGCGCGGCCCCGGCTCATCCTCCTCGACGAACCGTCGATGGGTCTCGCCCCGCAGCTCGTCGAAGAGATCTTCGAGATCGTGGAGCGCCTCAACAAAGAAGAGCATGTAACTTTCCTCATCGCCGAGCAAAATACGAATATGGCGTTACGGCACGCCAGCTACGGTTACATCCTGGAAAACGGCCGGGTCGTGCTGGACGGCCCGGCCGCGGCGCTCCGCGACAATGAAGACGTCAAGGAATTTTATCTCGGCCTTTCCGGCAGCGGCCGCAAGAGCTTCCGCGACATCAAAAGCTACAAACGGCGCAAACGGTGGCTGTGAACCGGTGCAGCGGTGCGACGCCGCGATCCCGGAGCAGCCGGCCGGCTCCCGGTGACGGCAGAGCCCGGCCGTGCCAATAAGCGACGGGGTTCGGGCGCACCGCGAGCGGCGGAGGGTGTGAACATGCCGGAGAGCGGCGGGGTGTTCTACGACCGGCAGGAGGTCCGCAAGCCGGCCGAGCGCGAGCAAGCGGTCTTTCATGCGCTGCCCGGGCTGATCCGCCACGCCCTCGACAACGCCCCCGCCTTCGCCCGCCACCTCGGTGACATCGATCCCGACGCCATCGTCGATCGGGCCGCCCTCGCCAAGCTTCCGATCCTGCGCAAGGCCGACCTCGCCTCGCTCCAGCAGGCGGCCCTCCCGTTCGGTGGTTTGAACGCGACCCATCCTTCTCGGCTCGTGCGGATCTTCGCTTCGCCGGGCCCGATCTACGATCCGGAGGGACCGCGGCTCGACTATTGGCGGTTCGCCCGAGCGCTCTTCGCCGCTGGCTTCCGCCCGGGTGATCTGATCCACAACACCTTCTCCTATCACCTCACGCCGGCGGGCTCGATGGCCGAGGGCGGAGCGCGCGCCCTCGGTTGCCCCGTGATCCCCGGCGGCACCGGCCAGACCGAGCTCCAGGTCCGGGTGATCCACGACCTCCGGCCCAAGGGCTATGTCGGTACCCCCTCCTTTCTCCTCATCCTCCTCGAAAAGGCGCGCGAGCTCGGCCTCTCGACAGCCTCGCTGCAGAAAGCCCTGGTCTCGGGCGAGGCCTTCCCCCCCTCGCTGCGCGATCGGTTGCGCAACGAGTTCAACATCGACACCTACCAATGCTACGCGACAGCCGACGTCGGCTTGATCGCCTACGAGACCAGTGCCCGGGAGGGGCTCGTGGTCGACGAGGCCGTGATCGTCGAGATCGTCCGGCCCGGTACCGGCGATCCCGTCCCCGAGGGGGAGATCGGCGAAGTCGTCGTCACCGTCTTCAACCCCGATTATCCCCTGATCCGTTTCGCGACAGGCGACCTCTCGGCCGTTCTCCCGGGGGAGAGTCCGTGCGGGCGAACCAACATGCGGATCAAGGGCTGGCTGGGCCGCGCCGACCAGGCGACCAAGGTCCGCGGCATGTTCGTCCACCCTCACCAGATCCGCGAGGCTTTGAAGCGGTTCGACGTGCTCGGCCGGGTTCGCCTCGAGGTGATCCGTGAGGACGAGCGCGACCGGATGATCTTGCGCTGCGAGGTGCCGGGTGCACCTTCCGGTCTCGAGCGGGCGATCGGCGAGGCGATCCGCGCCGCCACGGGACTGCGGGCGGAGATCGAGTTGGTCCCGCCCGGCTCGTTGCACGCCGACGGCAAGCTCATCGACGACCGTCGCGGGGCGGGCTGAGGCTCCTTGCTGGCGGTCGAGGGGCTCGCTTGCCGGCGAGGCGGGCGGCTGGTCTTCGAAGCGGTCAGTTTCGCGCTCGAAGCCGGTGACGCTCTCGTCCTCTCGGGCGCCAACGGCACCGGGAAGACCAGTCTTTTGCGCCTTTTGGCAGGCTTCGCCCGCCCGGCGCAGGGAAGCGTCACGTGGCTGGGCCGCGAGATCACTCTGGAGCCCGCCGAGCACGCCCAGCGCGTTCATTTCCTGGGCTTCGCCGATGGCGTGGAGGGGCTGCTGTCGGTGCGCGAGAACCTCGCCTACCAGGCCGCGCTGCTCGGCGGCGGAGCAGACACGTTGGACACGGCCCTCGCGACCTTCGACCTCGTCGAGTTCGCCGCCCGCCCTGCTCGCGAGCTCAGCTCCGGCCAGCGGCGCCGCGTTGCCCTGGCTCGGCTCCTCGCCGTGCCCCGCCCGCTTTGGCTCCTGGACGAGCCCGGCGTCGCGCTCGATCGCGCCAACCGGGCCCGCCTCGAGGCCGCGATCGAGCGTCAACGCGAAGAAGGCGGCCTGGTCGTCGTCGCGACACACGGCGACGTCAGGGTGCGTGATCCGCTCGTCCTCGAGCTCGGCGAGCCGAACCCGTGCTGAGGGCCGCCGTCGCCCTCCTCGAGCGCGACCTCCGGCTCGCCCGACGTCGGTTCGGCGAGAACCTGCTCGTGGTGGGCTTCTTCACCCTCGCACTCGCGCTGTTCCCGCTAGGGGTGGGCGCCTCGCCCGACGTTTTGGGGCGCATCGGCGCAGGTGTCATCTGGGTCCTGGCGCTCTTGGCGGTGCTCCTTGGCCTCGATCGTTTGTTCCAGCCCGATCTCGAGGGCGGCGGTCTCGAGCAGATGCTGCTCTCCCCCGCTCCCCTGGAGCTCCTGGTCCTCGCCCGCTGCCTCGCCCACTGGCTCGGAACCGGTCTCCTCTTGGCACTCGCTTCGCCGCTCCTCGCGATCCTCGTGCATCTCCCGGCCGAGGCGCTCTGGGCGCTGCCGCTCACCCTCCTCCTCGGGACGCCGACCCTGACCCTGCTCGGCTCGATCGGGGCCGCGCTGCTCGCCGGGTCGGGCAAGGGCGCCCTGCTCGCGGCCCTGCTCGTCCTGCCGCTCGACATCCCGGTCCTGATTTTCGGCCTGAGTGCCGCCGAGGCGTTGATCGCCGGCCTCGATGCGACCGGAGCGCTCCTCTTCATGGGCGCCTTCCTGCTCGCCGCCCTGGCCCTCGCCCCGCTCGCGACCGCCGCCGCGCTCCGCCTCGCCCTCGGCTGAGCCGGCTCCGCGCCGCTCGCCTCAACCGAAGCCCTTGCAGCGGTAGAGGAAGTACCGGCCGGGCTCGACCCCCTCGGGCAGCGGCAGGGGCTCCGTCCAGCGGGCTTCGAGCGGTTGGTCGCTCGCGACGACGGCACCGCGTGCCACGATCGCCGGCAGATAGCGGGCGAGTTTACGGGCGTTTCGTGCCGTCACTTCCGGATCCCCACAGCCGATGTCGGCGTGCACCAGAGCGGCCCGCCGCCGCATCCGACCGAGCGCCATCGGCAGGGTCCGAGCGATGTCACCCAGGAACAAGAACTCCTCCGGCGGCCGACAGGCCGGATGCGCGGCGAGACGTCGATCGAAGACGAAGATCGGCCGGTCGGGCAAAAGGGCGCGCAGATGGTCGTAAGTTCGCCCGTTGCCGAGTCCGATCTCGACCACCGGACCGGGCAGATCGGCCACCAGCCGGGCAGCCAGATCGAGGCAGGCACGCTGCGCTTCGAGGCGGCGGATGAAGCTGTCGAGGCGGCTCATCGGATCGGGTCGGGCCCGCGGCACCGCGGCCGCGCCGCAGCCGCCCACAACGTCTACCAAGGCGCCCGTGCCGATGCTACCTCCAGTTCGTCCCGCCCGAAGGTGTCCCCATGCACAGCTACGCCAATCCCCTTCGCCTCGGCCGGATCCTCGATGCGGTCTACCCCTGGGCGCTCGCCGGCGTTGTCGTGCTCGCCCCGGTCGGGCTTTGGATGTCGCTCGTGGTCGCCCCGCCGGACTATCAGCAAGGCGACGCGGCGCGGATCATGTACGTCCACGTCCCGGCCGCCTGGATGGCCCTCTTCGTCTACGTGGTGATCGCCACCGGTAGCGCGGCAGCATTGATTTGGCGGCACCCGATGGCCGACATCACGGCCCGCGCCGCAGCGCCTTTGGGAGCCGCCTTCACCGGGCTCGCCCTGGTCACCGGGTCGATCTGGGGCAAGCCGATGTGGGGTACGTGGTGGGTCTGGGACGCACGGCTCACCTCCGTGCTCATCCTGTTTTTCCTCTACCTCGGCTATATCGCGTTGCACGATGCCTTCGACGATCCGGAGCGTGGCGCCCGCGCGGCCGCCATCCTGGCCCTCGTGGGGGTGGTCAACTTGCCGATCATCAAGTTCTCGGTCGACTGGTGGAACACGCTGCACCAGCCGGCGAGCATCCTGCGGATCGGCGGGCCGACGGTCCATCCGAGCATGCTCTGGCCACTTCTGACGATGGCGCTGGTTTTCAAGCTCTACTTCGTGTGCGTGCTCATTCTCCGCGTCCGGTTACTCTTGGCGGAACGCCGACTGGCTAGCCTCGCGACGGAGCGGAGCTGAGGAACACGGGAAGCTCGGTGGGACAGCCGCTGCAGGTGAGCCGGCCTCCCGGTCGGCGGGCTCCCGCGGATCCGGCGGCCCTCGCAGAGGCGCTCCGCGCGGGCAACCGGGCCGCGCTCGCTCGGGCGATCACGCTCGTCGAGAGCCGACGAGCCGAAGACGAGGCGCTCGCCGAAACGCTCCTCGACCAGCTTCTTCCCTTCACCGGCCGGGCGCAGCGGGTCGGCATCACCGGGGTGCCCGGGGTCGGCAAGAGCACTTTCATCGACGCCCTCGGCTGTTTTCTCGTGCGCTGCGGCCATCGGATCGCCGTGCTCGCTGTCGATCCATCGAGTACGCGCACCGGTGGCTCGATCCTGGCCGACAAGACCCGCATGGCGCGGCTGGCGATCGAACCCGGCGCGTTCATCCGACCATCACCCTCCTCGGGGACACTCGGTGGGGTGGCGCGGATGACCCGCGAAACCATGCTGCTCTGCGAGGCCGCGGGCTTCGACGTGGTGATCGTCGAAACGGTGGGCGTCGGCCAATCGGAGACCGTGGTCGCCGACATGGTCGACATTTTCGTGGCGCTGATGCTGCCCGGTGCCGGCGACGAGCTGCAGGGCATCAAGAAAGGCTTGGTCGAGCTCGCGGATCTGGTGGTGATCAACAAAGCCGACGGAGCGATGAAGGCGGCCGCCGCGCAGGCCGCCCGACATTACGCGGAGGCGCTCCGGATCATCGAGCCCGCGAGCCCCACCTGGCGACCGCCGGTGTTGACCGCCAGCGCACTCACCGGCGAGGGGATCGAGCGGGTATGGGCGGAGGTCGAGCGGCACCGGGTGCTGCTCGAGGCGAGCGGGGAACGAGCCGCTCGGCGCCAGGCGCAACAGCTTCGCTGGTTCGAGAGCCTACTCGAGGAAAAGCTCCGGGAGATGCTGCGTCGGGACCGGCGTATTTCAGCCCTGATGCCAGCGCTCGAGACGGCCGTCGCCGAGGGGCGGATGGTCGCGCCGGCAGCCGTGCGGCGGGTTCTGGAGGCGGCCGGGCTCGGGCGACCCGAGGTGCGCCGCGCGAGCGAAGGGAAGCCAGCGCGACCCACTTCCGGGTAGCCCGGCGGCCCCCCACGGACTAGCGAGGCGGGACGCTCCGTGGCGGCGCCTCGGCCTTCACGCGAGTTGAAAGATATGCCGAAGCCCCGCGACTCGGTTCGACCGTCGCTCACGAACCGGAGCTCACCCGAACGGTGGCGTCGACCACGCCGCGCCCCCGGGGCGGGACTCTCGACAGAGCGCGCGGGGCGGTGCAGGAGCGGGCGCGCGAGGAGGACGCGGTGATCGACACGCTCACGGTGGCACTCTGGGCCGCCAACATGGCACTCGAGCTCGACGGGCCGGAAGCTTTCTTGGCAGTCGCCGAGCGGCAGCTCGTCCGTGCCCGCTCGGCCGGCGCCGGACTCGTGGTGATGCCCGAGCATCTCGGTGAAGGCTGGCTGCAGTGGGCGCCATCGGGGCTGCCCGAGAGCGGCGAGATCGCCTGGCTCGCCGAGCAGGCCCGGGCGATCCTGCCCCGGCTGATGGCGGCAGCCGACCGTCTCGGGCTCGCCCTCCTCGCCGGCACCGTCCCGGCGGCCGTCGGTCCCGGGCGCTTCCGTAATCGCGCGTATCTGCGACTTCCCGACGGAGCCACCTTCGTCCAAGACAAGCTGACCTTGACACCGGACGAGCACGATCCGACGGCCTGGACCTTCGAGCCGGGCGAGCGGCTCGTCGTGGTTCCCTGGAACGGACTCCGTCTCGTCACGCTGATCTGTCTGGACGTGGAGCAGCCGGGCTTGGCCGCGCGGCTCGTGGCCGACCCACCGGATCTCGTGCTCGTGCCGACCGACACGGCGGCCGTCTCCGGCTATTCGCGCGTGCTCGCCTGCGCGCGAGCGCGTGCGGTCGAGCTCTGCACGGCGGTCGCGGTGGCCGGTGGTGTCGGCACCGTGCCGGTTCCGCCCGCCCGACCGAACGTGTCGGGTGCGGCCATGCTCGTGCCGTGCGAGATGGAGCTCGGTGGAACGGGCGTCTGGGCCGAACTCGGGCCGCTGGCCCAGACGCGCGGGGACGGGCCGCTGCTCGTCGCCCGAGACGTTCCACTCGGCCAGCTCCGGCGCCTCAGAGCGGGCTCGGCCGAGGTCTGGCCGGGCTTCCGTCTCGTACCGCCCGAAGCGGTGGAGTTGGCCCCGGCGGTGCCCTCAGGCCAAGCGGTCGACCAGGAGGCCGCGCAAGAGCCGGTCGGGTAAGCGACCGGGCCTGCGGCGGTCGAGCGGGCGCAGGGCTCCGGCCTCGCCGATCGTCTGCGGGCTCGGGGATCCGGCCGCCGGGACGACAGGCCCGGCGGTCGCCTCGGCCCGGTACTCCACCAGTGCTCTTCCCGCCGTTCGGTCGCACATCGTCCGCCTCGCCGCGGTTGCGTCAGCCTTCACGATTGCTTTACCAGATTGCGCTCGGATGGCCCGCGTCGGCAACCGAACGCAGCGGGTGTCCGCATCCGGGTGCCGCGATCGTCAACGCGAGGGCGCCGAGAGTGCCAGGACGAGACCGGCGGAGCGAGGGGCATGGAACGGAGGCTTTTCGGCACCGACGGAATCCGTGGCACGGCCAACCGCGAGCCGATGACCGCCGAGACGGCGCTCGCTCTCGGCATGGCGGCCGGCCGCCGCTTCCGCCGCGGCGAGCATCGTCACCGGGTGGTGATCGGCAAAGACACGAGGCTTTCGGGCTATCTGTTGGAGCCGGCGCTGACCGCCGGCTTCATCGCCGCGGGCATGGACGTGATGCTGGTCGGTCCGATGCCCACGCCGGCCGTGGCCTTCCTCACCCGATCGCTCCGAGCCGATCTCGGGGTGATGGTCTCGGCCTCGCACAACCCGTTCGCCGACAACGGGATCAAATTGTTCGGCCCGGACGGATTCAAGCTCTCGGACGAGATCGAAGCGGAGATCGAGCAGCTGATGGCCGAGGGACCGGAAGCGGGCCGCGCTGCGCCCGCCGAGCTCGGTCGAGCACAGCGGCTCGAGGACGCCCGTGGTCGCTACATCGAGTCGCTCAAGAGCGCCTTTCCCAAAGGACTGAGCCTGCAGGGCATCCGGCTCGTGGTCGATTGCGCGCACGGCGCCGCCTACCACCTCGCGGCCGACCTCTTCTGGGAGCTGGGTGCCGAGGTCGTGAAGATCGGCTGCCAACCGAACGGCCTCAACATCAACGAGGGCTGCGGCTCGACCCATCCCGAGGCGCTCAAGACCACGGTCCTCGAGCGGCGCGCCGACCTCGGGATCGCCCTCGACGGAGACGCCGATCGGATCGTCCTGCTCGACGAACACGGTCAGCTCGTGGACGGCGATCAGATCCTGGCGCTGATCGCCAGAGAGTGGCAGGCCGAGGGCCGGCTGGCACGCCCCGGAATCGTCGCCACCGTCATGTCGAATCTCGGCCTCGAGCGCTATCTTTCCAGGCTCGGGCTCGGCCTCGAGCGGACCCGGGTCGGTGACCGCTACGTGGTCGAGGCCATGCGCGCTGGTGGCTACAACGTGGGAGGGGAGCAGTCCGGCCACATCGTGCTCACCGACCTCGCCACCACCGGCGACGGACTTTTGGCCGGGTTGCAGGTCCTCGCCGCCATGGCGCGAGCCGGGCGGCCCTTGAGCGAGGTGGCGCGGCTGTTCGAGCCGGTCCCGCAACGCCTCCGCAACGTTCGCACCGAACGCCGTGTCGACCTCGCCGCGCCACGGCTCGAGGCCTTGATCGGCCGCGAGCGGGCTCGTCTCGACGGCCGCGGTCGCGTGCTCGTGCGCGCGTCGGGCACCGAGCCGGTGATCCGGGTGATGGTCGAGGCCGAGGACGAGCAGCTGCTCGAGGACGTCCTCGCCAGCGTCGCCGGCGCGATCGAGGAAGCGGCAAGAGCTGGCTGATCTGTTCAACTTATAGGCGATCTCGGCTAACCTCTCCAGTGGAGGTGGCCATGACCGATGCCGACCGGACCAGACGATGGGCGCCGATCGCGCTGCTCGGCCTCGTGACCTCGGCCTGCGCCGACCGGCGAGACGCGGCAACCCTCACCGCTGCGGCCGCTCAACGGGGCGAGTCGGCCGAGGTCGCGGTCTCGACGAGCACGATGGGAGGGTCCTTCGGCCCTGCGGGCTGTGCGGAGGCGCTGGCAGCGCTCTCCCGAATGGATCACCACGCCGTTCGCTCCGCCAGCCCGCAGCCGCCCGGGCTCGTGTTGCTCGAGGAGCCCGGGAAGGAGGTCGCGAACCTCGGTCTCGATCTGCCGGTGCCCGTTGTGCGAGCGCCAGCCGAGGCCGGCGGCGCTTGCCTACTGTTGGTCGAGGTCGACAACGGAACGGCCGAGCGGCGCGTGGTCGGTCGAGAGAAGATCTGGTCGGAGCGCATCGGGTCGGTCGAGCGGCGGCCGAACCCCGAGTACGAGACCGCCCGCCGGGAGGTCGCCCGCCTCGCCGATCGCCTCGATCGCGAGGATCGGGAGCAGGCTCGAGACCTGAAACGTCTGACCCCGACGGGCAACGCTTGGGTCGATGCGCTGGGCCTCGTGGGCGGATTGGTGCTCGGCGGTATCGGATCGCTCGCCCGCGACCGGGAGTTCGAGGAGGCCAAAGCCCGCTTGGAATCGATTCCCCGCTGGATCGAGGAAACACGATCGGAGCCCTATCAAGTGACGGTGGCCGACACCGAAGTCGTTCGCCGTGCCACGGTTCGATTGGCGCTGATCGAGCGCGAGGGGGGTCGATTTTGGGCAACCAGCCTGCCGATCGCGCGCACCGATCGGCTCCGCGTCGCCATTGACCTTCATCCCCGCGATCGAGGCCGGCTCGGCGGCCAAGCTCGGCTCCTCGAGCCCCAGGACCTCGACGCGCTCGCCTCCACTCCTCCACCCGTCATCCTTTCCGACCTGCTGCCGCACCTCGTGAGGCTGGTCGCGACCGGGCCTGGTCGACATGGCGGTCCGTTCGAAGCTCGATTGGCCTGGAGAGGCGAGCCCGAGAAAGCGCTCGCGGGCTCCCCGTCGACTCCGGCCGGGCCCACCGCCGGTGAGCCGTTCTCGGAAGGGGCCGGGGCGGGCGTCTCGGTCATGTCTCTGGCCGCGGCCCCGGACGTTCGAGCCGCGGGTTCGCTCGGCCCGTCCGCAGAGCTCGCCTCGAACAGGCCCGCCACTCGAGAGACGAACCCGGAGGACAGCCCATCCCGGCAAACCGCCCGGTCCGCTTCGCCCCGCAACGACGAGCCTTTCCGCTCCGCCGAGGCCGTGCCGTCCCCGGCCGCAGCTGCAGCGGCGGTCGGCGGTCCGCGAGGAGAGCCGACCGCCGAGGCAAAGGTCTCCCCGGAGGTCGCCGCCGCGCTCGTTCGGGTGGAGGGCCCGGGCGATCGAGCTCACGGCTTCTACGTCGCGCCCGACAAGGTCTTGACGCTCTCGCGTGCCCTCGGTGGATCGAGCCTCGCCCGCATCGAGACGGCCGACGGTTTCGTCACATGGGGCGTCGTGGCGCGGGAATGGCCGGGCAGCGAGCTGCTCCTCGTCCACGTGCCCCGGCCGGGGCGCCATCTCGCGATCGCCGACCGGGACTCTTCGCCGCCAGATGGTCCGCTGCCGGCTGCGGGCCTGCCGGTCCTGCGGGACGGTCGGGTCGTGGCGGTGAGTCTCGACCCTCTCGGAGGGCGCTCGGCTGGACCGGCCGAGCTCGCACGGATCCTGGCCGAGCCCGCGGGCCGCTGAGCGGAGCGGCATGGAACTACGGTCGAGGGTCCCCACCGCCGGTCGGCTCGGGGCCCGTAGCTCGGTCGCGGGCAAGATCGATGGCGAAAAGGATCCAGCCGACGAGGAAAAGGGTTCCACCCACTGGCGCCAGCGTGGCGAGACCCCGGGGAAGTCCGAGCGCCAAGGCGTAGAGGCTACCCGGGAACAAGACGGCGCCGACCAAAAAGGCGAGCCGGCCGGCGAGACGTTCGGGACGGAGTGTCCCCGCCACGAGTGCCGCGATCGCGTGGGCGAGTTGATAGCGGCTCGCGGTCTCGACCAGCTCGGCAGCCCGCGTCTCGCCGGAGCCCGCGAGGACGTGGGCGCCGAATGCTCCCATGGCCACAGCCAACCCACCCAGAAGGGCCGCCGCCACCGGCAGCCACCGTCGCAGCCGATCGTGCATCTCTCACCTCGCTGTCCGGCTCGCGCCCCTCTATCCTCGACCCGACAGGGGGTGGGAAAGGGGACCGACGATGCCGCCGGTGGCGGTCGAGGTCTGGCGCGGTGACCGGGTCGAGAGCCGGCATCGGGCGAGCGCGGCCGTGGTCGACCGAGCCGGGCGCACCCTGCTCGCGGTCGGCGATCCCGACCAGCCGGTCTATCCGCGGTCGGCGATCAAGCCCATCCAGGCGGTTCCTCTGGTCGAAAGCGGTGCGGCCGCGGCCTTCGGGCTCGACGAGGACGAGCTCGCCTTGGCTTGCGCTTCGCATGGCGGCGAACCCGTTCACGTCCGGTCGGTCGGCGCGTGGCTCGCGAGGCTCGGGCTCGTCGAGAGCGCGCTGGCCTGCGGGCCCCACCCACCGAGCCATACGCCGAGCGCCGAACTCTTGATCGCGCATGGCAAGCGGCCGACGCGACTGCACAACAACTGCTCGGGCAAGCACGCGGCGATGCTCACCCTCGCCCGCCACCTCGGAGCGAGCGCATTGGGCTACGAGCGGCCCGACCACCCGGTACAGCGGGCCGTGCGGACGGTCCTGGACGAGCTCACCGACGGCGCCGTCCTCGATCCCCCGGCGATCGACGGGTGCGGCGTCCCCACCTGGGCCGTGCCCTTACGCGCGCTGGCCCTCGCTTTCGCGCGCCTCGGCACCCCCGACCAGCTGCCGCCGGCACGCCGTGACGCCTGCCGACGGATCGCCCTCGCGATGGTGCGACAGCCGCTCATGGTAGCGGGCAGCGGCCGGCTTTGCACGGCGCTCCTCGAGCTCGGCGGCGGCCTGCTCGCCAAGACCGGGGCGGAAGGGGTCTACGTCGCAGCCATGCCCGGCAGGGGGCTCGGGCTGGCCCTCAAAGTCGAAGACGGAGCTTCGCGGGCCGCTGAGGTGACACTCCTCGCTACGCTGGAGCGGCTCGGCTGGCTGCCGGGACCGGTCCTTCGTGACCTCGGGAGGTTCGCCCGACCGATCCTGCGCAACCACGCCGGCACCGAGGTCGGGCGCATCCTGCCGGCCCCCGGCTGGCTCGGGGACGCGCCATGAACGTCGCGGAGCCCGTCGCCGGCGTCGACGAGGTCGGCCGAGGCCCGCTCGCCGGACCGGTGCTCGCTGCCGCGGTCGTCCTGCGCCGGCCGGTCGAAGGCCTCGCCGATTCGAAAACGCTCGCGCCGAGCCGCCGCGAGCGGATCGCCCGCGAGCTCGAGTCGTCCGCCTGGATCGGGATCGGCGCCGCCTCGACCGCGGAAATCGAGCGGCTGGACGTTCTGCGCGCCAGCCTGCTGGCGATGCGCCGCGCCGTGGCCCGGCTCCCGATACGGCCCGTACGGGTCCTGGTCGACGGCAATCGCGCACCCGAACTGTCGATCCCGGTCGACTGTATCGTCGGCGGAGACGCCTCGGTGCCGGAGATCATGGCCGCCTCGATCGTCGCCAAGGTGCTGCGCGACCGGCTGATGGCTCGGCTCGATCGACGTTGGCCCGGTTACGGTTTCGCCACCAACGCCGGTTACCCGACGCTTGCGCACCGAGCCGCGCTCCATCGCCTCGGCCCGTGCCCACACCACCGCCGGACTTTCCGCCCGGTGGCGGAGATGATCGCAGCCGCGACAGGCGTCGCTCGGAATGTTACTGGGGCGCGCGAAGAACCTCCGGTCATGCTCGAGCGAGAAGGGAGCCGACCGTGATGGGCAAACCGATCGGGGCCGGCCTGCGGGCTCTGGCCGGGTTTTTGGGAATCGCTTGGGCAGGCCTCGGCAGCATTCCTACAATGGCGATCGAGTACGTCGCCTACGAGCTGCAGGTCGAGCGTCAGCCGGCGGCTGTTTGCTTGGCCTTCACCCGACCACTGCCCCGCGCCCGGCAGGCCGAGCTCGTACCGTTCGTGACCGTGGATCCGCCGACCGACTTGGCGCTTGTGGCACGGGGCGAGAGGCTGTGCGCCACGGGACTGCGACACGGCGGCCGCTATCGCCTCGCGGTCCGCAAGGGCCTGCGGGCGACCGACGCCACGAGCCTCGAGAAGGATGTCGCCCTCGACCTCGTGATCCCGGACCGCACACCCTCGGTCGCCTTCGCCGGGCGCGGCACGCTCCTCCCGCTCCGCCCCGGGACCGGCCTTCCGCTCAGGAGTGTCAACGTCGAGCGTGCACGCCTCGCGCTCTATCGTGTCGGAGAGCGCAATCTTTTGACACAACTGGAGGAAGGTACCTTCGGCCAAGCCCTCGACGCCTGGAGCGAGGGGCGGATCGCCGAGATCGCCGGCGAAAAACTCTTCGAGGGCACGGTGACGATCGCGGGGCGCCGCAACGAAGAGGTACGCACGCTCGTTCCGCTCGACCTGCTCGTGCCGGAGCTCCGACCCGGGCTGCACGTCGCCGTCGTGAACCCGGTGGGCAGCGAGCCGGAACCCTGGGAGGGTAGGGCCACCCAGTGGTTCACGGTATCGGACGTCGCGTTGACCGGGGCGCGCGGTGCCGATGGCCTCACCGTGATCGCCCGCTCGCTCGCGACCGCCGAGCCGCTTCCCGACGTTCGACTCCAGCTCCTGGCGCGCAACAACGAGCCACTCGCGACCGTCGCCACCGACGAGCGAGGCGTCGCGCGGATCGGCGCTGCCAAGCTGCGCGGCCGAGGCGGCAACGCGCCGCGGCTGCTCGTCGCCCGCCACGGGGATGGCGACCTCGCCTTCCTGGAGCTCGACCGGCCGCCGCTCGACCTTGTCGAGCTCGGCGCCGAGGGGCGGACCCCCCCGGGACCGCTCGACGCGTTTCTCTGGACCGAGCGCGGCGTCTACCGCCCGGGCGAGACGGTCCATCTCGGTGTCCTGCTGCGGGACGCGCGGGCCGAGGCGGTGGCCGACTTGCCGGTCACCTTGAAGCTCGTCCGTCCGGACGGGATCGAGGTCCTTCAGCGAGCGCTGCCGGGCGATCCGCTCGCGGTACCGGTCGGCGTAGTCGAGCCCCAGGCCCAGCTCCTCGACGGCGACCAGGAAGTCGGCCACCTTGGCCGAGGTATCCAGGCGCAGCGGGAAGCTGCCGATCAGGTAGGCGCGGGCGAGCTCGAGCTCGCGCTCGGTCACCGGCTCTCGGGCCATGCGGTCCAGCTCCTCCCGGAAGATCTCGACCACCCGCTGGGCCTCGGCCGTGCGGGTCTGAGCCGAGACCGCGAACGCGGCGCCGTACCGGCCCGGGGAGAGGTAGCTGTAGACCGCGTAGGCCAGCCCGCCCTCCTCGCGCACGCGCTGGTAGAGCCGGGAGGCCGAGCCGCCGCCCAGGACGTAGGAGGCCACGGCCAGGGGAAAGTAGTCGGGGTGGCGCTGGTTCACCGCCTGGCGGCCGAGCAGGATGGTGGTCTGGGTGAGGTGCTCGCGCTTGATCGTCTCGCTGCCCGCCGTCCCCGGCGCGGCCATGGGCGGGGCCGGGGGCGGCGGCGCCTCCGGGCGGGGCCAGGCGCCGAAGCGCCGCATGATCTCGCGCCGCGCTCCCTCCACCGTCACCGCGCCCACCACGGCGATCACCGTCGTGTCCGGCCGCACGTGCCGGGCGTGAAAGCCCGCGACGTCATCCCGCGTGAGCCGGCCCACCGACTCGCGCGTCCCCTCCACCGGCGTGCCGTAGGGGTGCCCGGGGTAGACGAGCCGCGCCAGCGCGCGGGCGGCGACGGTCTCCGGGTTCTCCTCGGAGCGCTGGATCGCCGCCTGGATCTCGGCCGCCTTGCGCTGGACCTCGGCGGCCGGGAACGCGGGCGTGAGCACGACCTCCTGGAGCAGGTCCAGGCCCAGCCCGAGGTCCTTGCGCAGGACCGACAGCGAGACCGTCAGCGAGTCCCGGCCGGCGCCGGCCTCGAGACCGCCGCCGACGAACTCGATGGCGGCGTCCAGCGCCTGGGCGGTCCGCCGGGCGGTGCCAGTCTCTTATAAACAACTCCGAGCCCACCAGACCACTCTACA
>JAILZQ010000231.1 GCA_023512415.1 Geminicoccaceae bacterium
GCAGCTTCACCGAGAAGCGGCGTGCGTGAGCGTCCCGAAGTACCCCGAGCGAACGGACCGCGAACGCGGCGACGCCTCTCGGCTGCGAGCCTCGGTCTCGGCCCGGACCTCGCATTCACGCATCGACTGCGCGAAGCGCTGCTCCGTCTCCTCGATGTGCCGGCGTTCCGGCTCGAGCCTTCGGCGGATGTCGGCGCGCGGCGAGGCGATCGAGCTTCCTTTCCATTTGCTCCGGGACGTCGAGGATCGCGCATTCCCACAGGAGGAGGACGCGGAAGCCGGCGCGGCGCAAGGCTCGGACCTTGGCCGCGTCGCGTCGCCGATTGTCGGCGAACTTGGCGGCCCAGAACGCGCGGTTGCGCGCCGGTAGCCCGGCCCGGCGGCAGGCGGTGTGGTGGTGCCAGAAGCAGCCCATCACGAAGATCGCCCAGCCCGCCCGCTTGTTGGCGAAGTCGGGCGAGCCCGGCAGGGAGCGCACGTTGCGCCGATAGGAGAGCCCACGCTCGCGCAGAGCACGGGCGACGACGTCCTCGGGACGGGTCCGCTGCCGCCGCACGCGCTTCATGAGCGCGCTGCGGACCGGATCGGTCGGAAGGGACGGGCGTGGCAAGCCTACGCGGCCGCCAGCCGGCTCGCCTGCGCGGCCGAGACCCGGGCGAGGTGGGCCCCGAGCGCCTCGCGGAAGCCCGCGGGGAAGCGGAGCGAGCTGCGTTCGGTGCGGGCGAGGAAGCCGGCCGTGGCGCGGGCCGAGAGTTCCTCGCCCGGATGGCGGAGGAACTCGGCGAGAGGCGGTCGCCCCTGCCAGACGGGGAAGTCGCCGATCGCGACCGCGTAGCGGTGCCGGCCGTCGAACCGGGCGGCGCGCGGCCACCGCCCGACGAGCGGCAGCGGGCGGTCGCATCCCCGATCGTAGCCCGAGGGATCCTTCAGCCGGCTACCGAGCCAGCGGACGACCGGCACGGTCACCGCGTTGCCGACGAGCGACCGGCGTCAGGACCGCTTGGCCACGGTTTCGGCCGGCGCCGTCCAATCCTCGGGGAACCCCTGGAGCCGCTCGGCGTCGCGGATGTCGGGCTTCACGACCCGACCGTCGGGCAGGAGGATGGCGGGCGGTGCGGGGATCCCGACGCTCGAGCCGTTCTTGAGCGTGGGCACGGCATCCGCCGCCCAACCCAGACCGTGGATCCCTTCGGTCCAGTAAAAGCCGTGTGCGATCGCACCGATCCGCGTGTCGGCCGGCCGCGGTCGGGCCTCGTCGCCCAAGAGCACGTCGGCGGGGTCGGCCTCGAGGCTCGCCACGAAGAACACCCGCTCGCGCCGCTGCGGAAGCCAGCCCAGGCTGTTCACGACCCGGTAGGCCCAGCGATAGCCGAGACCCTCGACCGCCGAGACGAGCCGCTCCATCGCCCGCCCGCCTTCGAGGTGGAGCATGAAGGAGACGTTCTCGAGGACGACCCAGGGCACCGGGCGCCCGCGCGCCGCAGCTCGTTCCAACAGCCGGAACACCTCGCCCACGAGGCCCGAGCGCTCACCAGCGATGCCCACGGTCTTGCCGGCCTGACTCAAGTCCTGGCAGGGAAAGCCGCCGCAGACGAGCTCGGTCTCCTCGGGGAGATCGGCGAGCGTGCGGACGTCCGGATGGACGGGCACGTCGGGCAATCGCGTCCGCAGGACCGCGACCGCGGGCTCCCAGCACCCGCAGGTCGCGATCGGTGCGTGGCCCGCCTCCGCGAAGCCGACCTCGAACCCGCCGATGCCCGCGAACAGGCCCACGACCTTCATGGGCGCCTTCTATCAGCTCGCCGCCCCGCCCGTCAGCGGTCCCGCCCCCCTCAATCCGCGAACGGGTCGCGCAACAGGATCGTGTCCTCGCGCGCGGGGCTCGTCGAGAGGAGCGCCACCGGGCACTCGACGAGCTCCTCGAGCCGCTTGACGTATTTGACGGCGGCCGCGGGGAGTTCGGCGAAGCTCCGCGCCCCCTTGGTACTCGCCTGCCAGCCCTCGAGCTCCTCGTAGACCGGCCGGGCCGCCGCCTGCGCCCCCATGCCGGCCGGCAGATGGTGCAGGAGCTGACCCTGCAGCGCGTAGGCCGTGCAGACCTTGAGCGAGGCCATGCCGTCGAGCACGTCGAGCTTGGTGAGCGCCAGGCCCTTGATGCCGGAGAGCTTGACCGCCTGGCGGACGAGCACCGCGTCGAACCAGCCGCAGCGCCGGGGCCTTCCCGTGACCGTGCCGAACTCCTTGCCGCGCTCGCCGATCCCGCGGCCGATCTCGTCGGTGAGCTCGGTCGGGAAGGGCCCGGCGCCGACCCGGGTCGTGTAGGCCTTGCAGATGCCGAGCACGAAGCCGACCGCATCCGGCCCCACGCCCGAGCCGAGGGCCGCCTGGGCGGCGAGCGTGTTGGAGCTCGTGACGAAGGGGTAGGTGCCGTGGTCGACATCGAGCATCGCCCCTTGCGCACCCTCGAACAGGATCCGCCTTCCGGCCCGCTTGAGCTCGGCGAGCCTGAGCCAGACCGGCTCGGCGAAGGGCAGGAGCTTGGGCGCGAGTGCCCGGAGCTCGGCCAGGAGCTTCGCCCCGTCGACCTCGGCGATGCCGAGGCCGCGGCGCAGCGCGTTGTGGTGCAAGAGGAGCTCGTGGACCTTGGCCTCGAGCGTGGCGCCGTCGGCCAGGTCGCACACCCGGATCGCCCGGCGCGCCACCTTGTCCTCGTAAGCGGGCCCGATGCCACGACCCGTGGTGCCGATCTTACCGGTGCCCTGGCTGCTCTTCTCGCGCGCCGCCTCGCGCGCCCGGTCGAGCTCGCCGTGCAGGGGCAAGATCAAGGCGCAGCTCTCGGCGATCCTGAGCGTCTCGGCCGAGACCGGCACGCCGAGGGCGCGGATCTGCTCGATCTCGGCCAACAGCGCCCAGGGGTCGACCACGACACCGTTGCCGATCAGCGAGAGCTTGCCGCGCACCACGCCCGAAGGGAGGAGCGAGAGCTTGTAGATGACGCCGTCGACGACGAGGGTGTGGCCGGCATTGTGGCCGCCTTGGAAGCGGACCACGACGTCGGCCCGCTCGGAGAGCCAGTCGACGATCTTGCCCTTGCCCTCGTCGCCCCACTGGGCCCCCACCACCGCGACGTTGGCCATGGCCTCCCTCCCGCGCGAACCGGCGCAGCCGCGGGCTTCTACCCCCCACCCGCGGGTGAGGCTAGCCGATGTCGAGCGCGGGCGCTGCCCGGGCCGAGCTTCCGCGCTTGCGCAGGCCGGGCCCTCCGCTAGCCTCGCTCGGGCCGAGCCCGCGGAGGGAAGAGCCGGGTGAGCCGAGCACGCCACGTCCTCGCGATCGACCAGGGCACGACGAGCTCGCGCGCGATCCTGTTCGATCCCGAGCTGCGCCCGCTCGCTTCCGCGCAAAGGCCCCTACAGCAGATCTTCCCGGGCGACGGGCAGGTCGAGCACGACCCCGAGCACATCTGGGCCGACACGCTCGCGGTCTCGAGGGAAGCCATGGAGACGGCCGGGGTCGGCGCGCGCGATCTGGCGGCGATCGGCCTCACCAACCAGCGCGAAACGACGATCCTCTGGGAGCGTTCGTCCGGCCGGCCGATCCACAACGCCATCGTCTGGCAGGACCGGCGCACGGCACCGCTCTGCCGCGAGCTCGAGGCCGAGGGGCTGGACTTCGTGGTCCGCGAGCGCACCGGGCTCGTCCTCGACCCCTATTTCTCGGCCACCAAGCTCGCCTGGCTCTTGGACCACGTGCCGGGGGCCCGGGCCGCGGCCGAGCGCGGCGAGCTCGCCTTCGGCACGGTCGATTCCTTCCTGCTCTGGCGACTCACGGGCGGCCGGGTGCACGCCACCGACGCCTCGAATGCCGCCCGCACGATGCTGTTCGACATCCACCGCCAGTGCTGGGACGAGGAGATCCTGGAGCGGCTGCGCATCCCACCCGCCCTGCTGCCGACCGTGGTCGACTGCTCGGGCGAGCTCGGGACGACGCCCGCCGACCTGTTCGGCGCCCCCGTCCCGATCTGCGGCATGGCCGGCGACCAGCAGGCCGCCACCTTCGGCCAGGCCTGCTTCGAACCGGGCATGCTCAAGAGCACCTACGGCACCGGCTGCTTCGCCCTCTTGGTCACCGGCGAGCGCGCCGTCCCCTCCCGCCACCGGCTCTTGACGACGATCGCCTGGCGGATCGGCGGGCGGACCACCTACGCCCTCGAGGGCTCGATCTTCTCGGCCGGGGCGACGATCCAGTGGGTCCGCGACGGGCTTCGGGCGATCGGCTCGGCGGCCGAGTCCGCAGCCGTGGCGGCGAGCGTGCCGGACACGGGCGGAGTCCATCTCGTCCCGGCCTTCACCGGCCTCGGCGCGCCTTGGTGGGACCCGGACGCCCGTGGTGCCATTTTGGGCCTCGGCCGCGACAGCACGCTCGCCCACATCGTCCGCGCCGCCCTCGAGAGCACCTCCTTCCAGACCTTCGATCTCTTGGAAGCGATGGACCGCGACCTCGAGGCCGCGGGCCTGCCACCGGCGCGCGGCCGGCTGCGGGTCGACGGCGGCATGGTCGCCAACGATTGG
>JAILZQ010000019.1 GCA_023512415.1 Geminicoccaceae bacterium
AACTTTCGGATTCTTGGGGATTTCTATCACCACAGCCCCCAACGCGGCGGCCGGGGACACTCCCCGGCCGCTCGCATCTCGTGACCCGCCGTGACCAGCGGAAGCCCGATGCTGACCGTCCTGCGCCTGCTCGTCTTGCTCCTGGTCCTGGCCGGTGGCTGGTGGCTCTACCGATCCTGGGCAGACGGGCGCATCGTCCCACCGCCCACCGCCATCGCCCTGCCGGAAAAAGGGACCTACCGCGGCCCCGTCCACACACCGCTCGGGCCCGAACGCTTCCAGCAGCTTCAAGAGCGTGCCCAGAGGATGAGGTACTGATGCGACCTTCGGCCTTGCGCTCGGCACCGCCGCTCCTCGCGGCATTCCTGGTTTTCGCGCTGCTCTTCGGTGTCGCCCGCCCCGCCCCGGCGCAGACCACCGCGCCCGCCGAGCCGGCGGCGCCGACCAACCTCTTGCCCGAGGGCAGCCGCTCCGACCTCTGGCGGGCCATCCGCCAAGGCGATCAGGGCTACGTGGCGGCGCCGAACATGTTGGGCGGCCAGCTCATCCAATCCGAAGGCGAGGTCTGGCGCAGCCTCCGGCTCGGCGCCTACAAGCAGTGGGCCGGCTGGATCCTCCTCGGGATGCTCGGGCTCGTCGCGCTGTTCTTCGCGCTGCGTGGCCGCGTGCCGATCGAGGGCGGCCCCGCCGGGCGGACGATCGAACGCTTCAACGGCCTCGAGCGGTTCGCCCATTGGCTGACCGCGGTCACCTTCATCGTCCTGGCGCTCACCGGCCTCAACTTGATGTTCGGCCGGACGTTCCTCTTGCCGCTGGTCGGCAGGGAGGTCTTCGCGGCGCTCACCCAGTGGGGCAAGCTCCTGCACAATTACCTGGCCTTCGGCTTCATGGTCGGCATCGCGTTGATGTTCGTGCTCTGGGTCCGGTACAACATCCCCAACCGCTACGACGTCGTCTGGATCCTGAAAGGAGGCGGCTTGCTCGGTGGCGGCCACCCCCCCGCCAAGCGGTTCAACGCGGGTCAGAAGTTCATCTTCTGGTCGGTGATCCTGCTCGGTACGAGCTTGAGCCTGTCCGGGCTGCAGCTCCTCTTCCCCTTCACCTTCTCCTTCTTCGATCCGACCTTCGCCTTCCTCAACAGCGTGTTCGGCACCTCGCTGCCCACCGGGCTCTCGCCGATGGCCGAGCAGCAACTCGCCACGCTCTGGCACGGCTTCGTGAGCGTGATCCTCATCGCGATCATCATCGGCCACATCTACATCGGCTCGCTCGGCATGGAGGGGGCCTTCGCCGCGATGGGCTCGGGCCGGGTCGACTACAACTGGGCCCGGCAGCATCACGATCTCTGGGTCGAGGAGGTCGAGCGGCGGGCGCCCGCGCCGGCCGAATGACCGACCGGGAACCGCGCGTGCGGCCCGTCCTCGCCTACCTCACCTGGGCGCTCCTCGCCGCCGCGCCGGCCGCCGCCACCGAGCTCGTCGGCCACGGCGGCGCGGTCCGCGCGCTCGCTGCGAGCTCCGACGGGCGCCTCCTGCTCTCGGGTTCGTTCGACACGAGCCTGATCGTCTGGCGACCCGACGAGCGGGCCCCGCTGCACCGGCTGCTCGGCCACGAGGCCGCGGTCAACGCGGTGGCCCTCGCCCCGGACGGCGCCACGGCGATCTCGGGTGGTGAGGACGGGCTCCTCTTGGCCTGGGACGTCGCGACCGGCGCCGCGCGCTGGCGGCTCGCGCTCGAGTCCAAGGTGCTCGCGGTGACGATCGAACCGGAGCGAGGCCTGGCGGCGGTCGGCAGCGCCGACGGGCGGGTCCGGCTCGTCGGACTCCAGGACGGCACGATCCGCGCGACCGCGAGCCTCGAGCGGTCGCGGCCGACCGCACTCTTGTTCGTGGACGACGGCTCCTTGCTGGTCGCCACCCACGAGGGAGCCGTGTGGGCGGTCGATGCGGAGCACGGCACCGCGAGCGAGCGACTCTCGGGCAGTGGTTTCGCGATCACCGGGCTCGTCCGGATCGATGCCGATCGGCTCGCCGCCGCCTCGATCGACGGGATGGTCCGGCTCCGCCGGCTTCCCGACTTGGCGCTCCTCGCCGAGCTCGCCGGCCACGAGGCGCCGATCTCCGCGCTCGCCGCCCAGCCGGGCGGCGCCCGGCTCGCGAGCGGCGACATCCGGGGCCGGATCGTGATCTGGTCTCTGCCCGACGGTCGGGCCGAACGGGTCCTGGAGCCGCACCGCGGGCCGGTCTGGGACCTCGCCTTCCTCGGGACGCCGCCCGCCCTCTGGTCGGCCGGGAACGACTCCATCGTCCGTCGCTGGAGTGAGGGCGACCCGCCCCCGGAGCCGGTCGGAACCGCCGACTCCGCGCGAAACCTGGCGGCGGCCACCGCGCCCGCCGGCGAGGGCGAGCGCGGCGCCAAGCTCTTCCGCGCTTGCGTGGCCTGCCACACCGTGACCGCCGACGGCGGCAACCGCGCCGGCCCGACGCTCTATCGCCTGTTCGGTCGTCCGGCCGGCTCGGTCCCCGGCTATCCCTATTCCGAGTCCCTCGCGAAGAGCGGGATCGTTTGGTCGGAGGAGACGGTCGACCGGCTGTTCGCCCTCGGGCCCGAGACCTTCACGCCGGGCTCCAAGATGCCGCTGCAACGGATGCCCGATCCGGCCGACCGGGCGGCGCTGATCGCCTACCTCAAGCGCGTCACGACGCCCCGCGAGCCGACCACGGAGAAGGGTGGATGAAGCCGTTCCTCGCCGCGCTCGTCGTCGCGGCCGCGCTCGGCTACGCGGCCCATTGGTATCTCACCGCCCAGCTCGGTTGGACGTCGGCGGCGCGCTTCGCCGACCAGCAGAGCGTTCGGCTCGACCCGGCCGCGGCGACCCGGGGAGGTTTCTGACCCGGCGGCCGCCCCCGTCCGGCGACCGGTCGATCAGCGCAGGAGCGCGCGCAACACCCCGTCCAGGCGCTGGCGGCCGGCGGCGGTCGCGACCAGCCGGTCGGGCGCCTCCTCGAGCAGGCCCGCCGCGCTCGCCCGCAGGCGCGCCGCCTCGTCGACCACCTCCCGCCACGGCGCCTGGGCCAGCGCCTCGAGCCGGGCGAGCGGGACACCCTCGACCAGGCGCAACCCCATGATCAGCGCCTCGATCGCCTGCTCGCGCGGCGTCACGGGTTCCTCGGCCTCGAGCCCGCGCCCTTCGGTCTCGACCGCGGCGAGCCAGCGCTCCGGGGCCCGCAGGTTGCGCGTGGCGCGTCGCCCACCCTCGATCGAGAGCCGGCCGTGCGCGCCCGGCCCGATCCCCAGATATTCGCCGTAGCGCCAATAAACGAGATTGTGGCGGCTCTCCTCGCCGGGGCGGGCGTGGTTCGAGATCTCGTAGGCAGGCAGCCCTGCCGCCGCACACCGCTCCTGGGTGCGCTCGAAGAGCTCGGCTTGCGCATCCTCGTCCGGCAGGACGAGCCGACCGGCTCGAGCCTCGGCGAAGAAGCGCGTGCCGGGCTCGATCGTGAGCTGGTAGAGGGAGAGGTGGCCCGTGCCGGTAGCGAGCGCACGGGCGAGTTCGGCTTCCCATTGCGCGGCGGTCTGACCGGGGCGGGCGTAGATCAGGTCGAGGGAGACGCGGGGGAAGACGGCGGTGGCGAGATCGACCGCGTCGAGCGCCTCGGCCACGCCGTGCTCGCGCCCGAGGAAGCGCAGCGCTGCTTCGTCGAGCGCCTGGACCCCGATCGAGACGCGGTTCACCCCGGCCGTGCGGTAGCCGCGGAACCGGCCCGCCTCGACCGAGGTCGGGTTGGCCTCGAGCGTGACCTCGAGATCGGCAGCGGCCGGCCAGGCGGCGACCGCCCGGTCGATCAGCGCCGCGACGGTCTCCGGCTCCATGAGCGAGGGCGTGCCGCCGCCGAAGAAGATCGAGACGAGCCGGCGCGGCCCGAGCCGGCCGATCCAATGGTCGAGCTCGGCCAAGAGCGCGCGCCGCCAGCGCTCCTGCTCGATCCATGAGCGGACGTGGCTGTTGAAGTCGCAATAGGGGCACTTCGCGCGGCAGAAGGGCCAATGGACGTAGAGGGCGAGCATCGCGGCCATGGCTCCGCAGATGGGAGTGAGAAGGCCCTCGGGAAAGCGGGCGACGGACCGCGCCCGGCCGCGCCGAACCGATCGGCGCACGATGCATGACTCCCGGCACGGTTCGCGCTACCATTACGCGACAAGAGCTACGGCCGAGCTACCTGTGGTTCGAAGCTCGGCCGAGCTCGCAACAGGGGATGTCGACCCGTGGTCGCGGCCCGGATCCCGTGGCCGGGGGCCGGCTCGCCCACAGGAGGGAGGCCGGTGAGCGACCCCGATCCGGCTGGAGACGGCTCGTGCGACGGCTTCTGATCGCTCTCGGCATCGCCGGCATGCTCGGCGCGGGCACGGCGCGTGGCGAGGGGATACGGCACCCGCCCCCGGGCGCGCCCGACCCCTACCGGTCGATGATGCGGCCGGACGGCGGCGGCTCCTGTTGCAACGGCCGCGACTGCGGCATCGCCCGACGTTGCACGGTGCACGGCGCCGAGCCCGGCTATCTCGAGGGCGGCCGCTGTTGGCCTTTGCCGCCCGACCGCTACGTGCCGCCGCCGGTGGAACTGGCCCGGACGACCGACCTGCACGTCTGCCGAGCGCCCGCGCGGACCACCGACGGCCGCTTGATCGGCGTGCTGATCCATTGCTGGACCGACAGCTTCGGCTCCTGAGGCGCGAGACGGCGCCCCCGAGAGGGGCGCCGAGGTGACTCAGGGCTCCTCCAGGATCGCCACGGCGCGGCACCAGCCGGCCGAGCCACCCGCCACCTTCACGGGGAAGCAGCAGACCCGGAAGCCGGTGGCCGGCAGGAGTTCGAGGTTGGCGAGTTTCTCGAGGTGGCAATAGCCGATCTCGCGGCCGGCCTTGTGGCCTTCCCAAACGAGCCGGGGATCGCCGGTCTCGAGGAAACGGCGGCGGGTGTGGGAAAAGGGCGCGTCCCAGCTCCAGGCATCGGTGCCGGTCACCCGCACGCCGCGCTCGAGCAGGAAGAGTGTGGCCTCGCGGCCCATCCCGCAGCCGGCATCCACATAGTCTTCCTCGCCGTAACGGCGGCCGGCGCGGGTGTTCACGAGCACGATGTCGAGCGGGCGGAGCTCGTGGCCGATCCGCGCGAGCTCGGCCTCGACCTCGGCCGCCGAGACCACGTGGCCGTCGGGCAGATGGCGGAAGTCGAGCTTGACGCCCGGGGCGAAGCACCAGTCGAGCGGCACCTGGTCGATCGTCATCGCCGGCCGCCCGCCCTCGACCAGCGCCCGGTCCATCGTCGAGGCGAAGTGCCAAGGCGCGTCGAGGTGGGTCCCGGCATGCGTCGTCATCGTCACCTGCTCGATCGCCCACCCCTCCCCTTCCGGGAGCTGTTCGGGCCCGAGGCCCGGGAAGAACCGGCAGACTTCGGCGGCGGTCGCGCGGTGGTCGCGGTAGAGGATCTCCGGCCGGTAGCCGGGCGGGTCGGAGGCGATGCCGGCGCGGAGCGGGACCGAGAGATCGACGAGGCGGACGGCCATGGCGGGGCTCGCTCGCGGGAACGGTCACGGGTGAAGCCCGCTCGCACGGCTGCGGGCCGCTTGCAAGCGCGCCGCCCCCCTCGCAAGAAGGGGGCATCGTCGCTCCGGGGAGGCACCACATGACCACGCGCCGCAGGCTCCTGCGCTCGCTCGCCGCGGCACCGGCGGCAGTTTTGACTTGGCATCCGCCCGCGGCCCGGGGTCAGCCGCAGCGGCTGCGGGTGACGGTCGCGGCCGGTCACCCGCCCGTCTTCCTCTGGGTCAAGCTCCTGGACGAATTCTTCATCCCCGAGGTCGACCGGCGCCTGAAGGAGGCCGGCGTGCCGCTCGCGATCGAGTGGAACCGGGCCTATGGCGGCACGCTCGCCAAGCTCGGCTCCGAGCTCGACACGATGCGTGACGGCATTTCCGATGCCGGGTTCGTCTCGACCGTGTTCGAGGCGGCCAAGATGCCCCTGCAGAACGTCTCCTACGTCTGCCCGTTCGGCGTCGAGGACGTGTTCCTCTTGGCCTCGATCGTCGAGCGGTTGCAGGAGAGCATCAAAGGCATGGGCGAGGCCTGGGGCCGGCACGGCCTCGTCTATCTGGGCGGGGCGGCGCTCGACACCTACCACGTCTGGTCGAGGAAGCCGATCCGGGGTCTGGCCGACCTCAAGGGCCTCAAGATCTCCGCCCCGGGGCCTTCGGCCAACTGGATCAAGGAGACCGGTGCGGTCGCCGTCGCCGGTACCCTCACGACCTACTACAACGACATCCAGACCGGCGTGTCGGACGGGGCTTTGACCTTCGCCACCGGGGCCGGCGCCGCCAAGCTGCACGAGGTCGCCCCGCACATCTGCAAGGTCGGCTTCGGGGCGATGTTCGGCGGGGCGATCGCGATCGGCCGGCGCACGCTCGACAAGATGCCGGAGGCCGCGCGCGCCGTCGTGCTCGCGGTCGGTCGCGAGTGGACCCGTGCCTATGCCCAGGCGCAGACCGCGCTCGCCGAGCGGCGGATGGCCGAGATGCTGGCGGCCGGCGCGCAGGCGATCGAGCTCGACCCGGCCGAGCGGCGCCGCTGGGCGGAGACCATCCCCAACGTCGCCAAGGGCTGGGCCAAGGACCTGGACGGCAAGGGCCTGCCCGGCACGGCGGTGCTCAAGGCCTACATGCGCGCCCAGCGCGAGGCGGGCGTGCCGATCCTGCGCGACTGGTCGGCGGCGTGAGCTCGGCTTCCGGCGCCGCCGCAGGAGCGGCGAGCCGGCTCGACCGGCTCTTGGCCGCGGCGAGCGGCGGGGCGGCTGCATTGGGCTCGCTCCTCGTGCTCGCCCTCGTGCTCCTGGTCGACGCCGACATCCTGGGCCGCGAGCTCTTCGCCGCCCCGGTCCGCGGGGTGAGCGAGCTCTTGGCGCTCGCGATCGTGGCGATCCTCTTCCTCCAGCTCCCCGAGACGCTCCGGGCCGGACGCCTCGCCCGCTCCGAGCTCCTTTTGGATCGGCTGCGAACGGCCCGGCCGCGGCTCGCCCACGCCCTCGAGGCGGTGATCCACGCGATCGGCGCCGTCCTCTTCCTGCTCCTCGCGATCGCCGTGGCCCCGTCCTTGGCCGAGGCTTGGCGCGAGGGCCTCTATGTCGGTGCCGCGGGCGACTTCACCGCCCCGCTCTGGCCGGTCCGGCTCGTCGTGGTCGCCGGTGCCGGGCTCACCGCCGTGATCTTCGTCCGGATCGCCGCGCGCGAGCTCGGCCGAGCGCTCGGGAGCCGCTCCTGAGCCCGGTCGAGATCGGCCTTCTGGCGCTTCTTCTCCTCCTGCTCCTGATCTGGGCCGGGCTCCATGTCGCGACCGCGCTGCTGCTCGCCGGCCTCGGCGGGGTCTGGGCGATCCGCGGCGAGTTCGAGGTCGCCACGAGCCTGCTGGCGCGGGCCGCCTCGGATGCGATCGCCGATCATCTCTTCGGCGTCGTGCCGCTCTTCGTGTTGATGGGCCAGCTCGTCGCCACCGCCGACATCGGCCGCGATTGTTACGTCGCGGCCGAGCGGCTGTTCCGCCGGCTCGCGGGCGGGCTCGGGGTCGCCACCGTCGCGGCCAATGCGGTGTTCGCCGCGGTGACCGGCATTTCGATCGCCTCGGCCGCGGTCTTCACCCGCGTGGCCGTGCCCGAGATGCTGGCCATGGGCTATCGACCGGCCTTCGCGGTGGGCGTGGTCGCCGGCTCCTCGATCCTCGGCATGCTGATCCCGCCCTCCCTCCTCATGATCGTCTACGCCTTCCTGGCCGAGCAGTCGGTGCGCGCCATGTTCCTGGCCGGGATCGTCCCCGGCCTGCTCATGGCCCTCACCTTTTCGGCCGGGATCCTGGTCGTGGCGCGCTTCGCGCCGGGCCTCGTCCAGGAGCGAGCCGAGGCGGCGCCGATCCCGACCGCGGCCGAGCCCGCCTCGACCTTCCGGCTCCTGGCCCCGGTGCTCCTCCTCGTCCTCCTGGTCCTGGGCGGGATCTACGGTGGCTTCTTCACCGCCACCGAAGGGGGTGCCGTGGGGGCCACGGGAGCCTTCGCGCTCGCGGCAGCCCGCCGCCGGCTCGACCTCGGCCGGCTCTGGCGGGTGCTGGTCGAGACCGGCCAGGTCACCGCCTCGGTGCTCGTCTTGATCGTCGCGGCGAGCCTTTATGCGCGGATGCTGGCCCTCGCCGGCCTGCCCGATCTCGCGGTGCGCTGGCTCGGTGCGGCCGGGCTCGGGCCCGAGGCGTTCCTGACCGGTCACCTGCTGCTCGTGCTGCTCTTGGGCACGATCCTCGATTCGACCTCGATCCTGCTCGTGACCGTGCCCTTGGCCCTGCCGATCGCCCAGGCGCTCGGCTTCGACCTCGTCTGGTTCGGCATCGTCACGATCGTCGCGGTCGAGATCGGCCTCTTGACCCCGCCCTTCGGCCTCTCGGTCTACGTGGTGACCGGCGCGCTCGCCGATCCGCGGGTGAGCCTTTGGACGACCTTCGCGGGAGCAGCACCCTTCGCGCTCGCCATGGCGCTCGTGCTCGGGCTCTTGATCGCCTTTCCGGGCCTCGTGCTCGTGCCGCTCTGACAGCCGGCCTCGCCCCTGCCCTGCTTCCGCTCCGCTTGCCCGGACGGCCGGACCGCGCCATCGCTCGGGCGAGAGGCCGGGGAGGCGGAGATGGCGGCGCTCGACGAGGTCACCACGCTGCACGAGCTCGTCCAGCTCGCCCGAAGGCGGCTCGCCCGGGGCGCTTGGGACTATCTCGTGGGCGGGACCGAGACCGAGACCACCCTCGCCCGCAACCGCCTCGCGATCGAGCGGCTCGCGCTCCGACCGCGGGTCTGCGTCGACGTCCGCCGGGTCGATCCGTCGAGCGAGCTCTTCGGCCGGCGCATCCGCCTCCCGGTGTTCTTGGCCCCGATCGGCTCGCTCGAAACCTTTCATCCGTCGGGCGGTGCCGGGGCCGCTCGGGCCGCCGGCCGGTTCGGGGTGCCGTTGATGCTCTCCTCGGTCTGCGCCCCCGGGCTCAAGGCGGTGGCCGAAGCCGCCCCCGAGGCGTTGCGGATCTTCCAGCTCTACGTGCGCGGCGACGAGGGCTGGATCGCCGAGGTCGTGGCGCGCGCCGAGGCTGCGGGCTACGCGGCCTTCGCGATCACGGTCGATACCGCCTGGTACTCGCGCCGCGAGCGCGACCTTCTGAACCGTTTCGAAAAGCCCTGGCGGCAGAACGTGGGCGGCACCGACTTCCAGAAAGGCTTCGATTGGTACGCGGTCGCCCGGTTCGTGGCGCGGCATCGCATCCCGTTGCTCCTCAAAGGCATCATGACGGTGGAGGATGCCCGGCTCGCGGTCGACCACGGGGTCGAGGGGATCGTCGTCTCGAACCATGGCGGACGCCAGCTCGACCATGTCCAAGGCACGCTCGACGTCCTGCCGGAGATCGTCGAGACCGTGGGCGACCGTTGCCTCGTCCTGGTCGACGGCGGCTTCTGTCGTGGGACGGACGTCCTCAAGGCGATCGCCCTCGGCGCGAAGGCCGTGGGGCTCGGCCGCATGCTCGCGATCGGCATGGCCGCGGGCGGCCCCGAAGGGGTCGTCAAGATGTTGGAACTGCTCGAGGACGAGATCGCGATCGCGCTCGGCCTGCTGGGTGCTCCGCGGCTCCAGGATCTGGGGCCGCAGCACCTGACCCGGGCGGAGCCGGTCCGCCCGCCCGGGTTCTGGTCGGCCTTCCCGCTCGTGGCGGAAGGCTATTGACCGGAACGCGCCCGCAGCCGAGTTCGAAGCCGATCGGGGAGGAGGAAGAAGCGATGAGTGCCGTCACACCGCACGCCCGAGGCCACGAGGGTCTTCCCCCGTTGGCCTCGCGCTACGTCGAGGTCGAGAGCCTGCCCTGGCAGCCGACCCGCTTTCCCGGGATCGACATCAAGGTGCTCTTGAAGGACGAGGAGAGCGGGCTTTTGACTGCACTCTTCCGCTGGGCGCCCGGAGCGAGGCTGCCGCTCCACGAGCACGTCGAGATCGAGCAGAGCTTCGTCCTCGAGGGCTCGTTCCGGGACGATCAGGGCGTTTGCCGCAAGGGCGATTATGTTTGGCGACCGGCCGGCAGCCGGCACGAGGCTTGGTCGGAGGAAGGCTGTCTCTTGCTCGCCTTCTTCCTCCGCCCGAACCGGTTCCTCGACGAGGAGGCGAAAGCGTGAGCCGGCCCGAGATCCGCCGCTTCAACCACACGAGCTTCACGGTCGCCGAGATGGACGCGAGCGTGCGGTTTTTCACGGAAGTGCTGGGCTTCACGCTGCGCGACCGGAGCTCGCGCGATCCCGATCTCATCGGCGCGGTCACGGGCCTCGGACACGCCGATGTCGAGATCGCCTATCTCGACGGTTACGGCCATACGCTCGAGCTCATCGAGTACCGGACGCCCACGGATCACGGGCGGGCGCGCTATCGCCCCTGCGATGCCGGGGCCGCGCACATCGCCCTCGACGTGGCCGACCTCGACCGGCTGTTGGCCGAGGTCGAGGCGGCGGGCTTTCGCCGGATGGGCGAGGTCATCACCGTGCCGGGCGGGCCGAACAAGGGCCGCCGTGCGGTCTACACGCGCTCCGCCGACGGCATCATCCTGGAGCTCATCGAGACGCCGGACTGATCAGCCGGCCGCGGGCTCGGGTGGCGGCAGGTGGCGGATCGCCGCCTCGAGAGCCTGCGCGACGCCCGCCATGAAACCGTAGTCGAGCGTGTCGGGCGTGTCGCTGGGTTGGTGGTAGTTCGGGTTGCGCAGGAAGGCTGTATCGGTGACCATCACCGCCGGCCAGCCGCGGTCCCAGAAGGAGGCGTGGTCGGAGAGGCGGGCGATCGGCAGGAGCCAGCCGCGCAAGGGCACGATCAGGCTTTCGACCGGCAAGGTGCCGGCGGCCTTCATTCCGGCCACGAGCCGCTCGGTGAAGCTCTGCGAAGCCCGATCGCCGATCACGCCGATGAAGTCGCCGGTCGCGGGGTAGCCGCGGTCCCGGAGGACCGCCGGATAGGGCTGCACCGGGGCGGTGAAGCCCACCATCTCCAGGACGATCGCCCCCGCGCTCCGCTCGCCGCGCCGGCGCACCTCGCGGCAGAAGCGCCGGCTCCCTTGCCAGAGGGTGCCGAAGGCTGGCGGCTCTTCCAGCGTGAAGGCGAGGAAGCGGAGCGGCAGCGGGCAGTCGGCGAGGCGCCGCGCGAGCTCGAGCATCACCGCCACGGCCGAGGCGTTGTCGTCCGCCCCGGGCGTGCCGGCGACGCTGTCGTAATGGGCGCCCACGAGATACCACTGCTTCGATTTGCGGCTCGCCGCCGGTACCCCCACGAGATTGGCGACCTCGTGGCCCAAGAACCGGTAGGGGCGACGCTCCACGGCGAGCCCGGCGGCTTCGAGCGCGCCCGCCACGTGGGCCTCGGCGCGGGCGAGGGAATCGCCGAGCCACGGCGTGCGGGGCCCGATCTCGCCCGCGAGGACGGCGACGTCGTGGCGGAGCCGTTCGATCGTGCCGGCTTCGGACGGGCTCACGAGGCGGCGAGCCCACCCCACAGATCCGCGAGCAGGTGCCCCTCGGGGAACGGGTCTTCGGGGTCGAGGCCGAGCTGCTCGATCGAGTAGAGCCAGGCGCGGCCCGCGAGCCACGGCAGCACTGCCGGCCGGCCGGCAACTTCGGTGGTACCGACGAGTTCGGCCTCGAAGCGCGTGCCGATCGTCGAGCGGAAGAGGCGCGCCTCGCCCGGCCGGATACGGCCCCGCGTCCATTCGAGGGCGAGGCGGGCGGCCGAGCCCGTGCCGCACGGGCTGCGATCGAGCCGGCCGGGCAGGAGCACGGTGGCGTTGCGCGGCCCCTCGGGCCCCTCCCCGCACCACATGAGATAGGCGATGCCGGCGATCGCCGGGCGCTCGGGATGGACGGGCCGCCAGCGTCGCTGCGCGGCCTCGAGGATCCGCACCCCGGTCTCGGCGAGCCGGCGAGCCTGGCCGGGCTCGATCGCAAGGCCGAGCGGGGCCGGATCGGCGAGCGCGTAGAACACCCCACCGAAGGCGATCGCGAGTTCGACGCGACCCACCCCCTCGACCTCGAGCGTGAGCCCGTCGGCCTCGACGAAGGAAGCCGGCATGTCGAGGCTAACCCGCCGTGCCAGCCCGTCGGCGCAGGCGACCCGGGCACGCACGAGCCCGGCTGCGGTGTCGAGGGTGACGACCGTCTCGGGCTCGGCGATCGCCACCATGCCGAGCTCCACGAGCGCGGTGGCCGTGCAGATCGCGTTCGACCCGGACATCGCGTGCGCCTGGTCGGGCTGCAGGATCACGAAGCCGGCATCCGCCCCGCTCTCGCAAGGGGGCAGGAGCAGGTTGGTCGACATGGCCGGCCAGCCGCGCGGCTCGCGGGTGAGGAAGCGGCGCAGACGGTTGCCCTCCGGGCTCTCGTTGAGCCAGGCGAGGCGCTCCTGCATGGTCCGCCCGGGCGGCGGCAGGAGGCCGCCCACCACGATCCGGCCGATCTCGCCCTCGGCATGGACCCCGACCAGCGTGAGCGAGCGGCTCCAGCGCATCCTCCCCCTCCCCAGCTTGCCCGGGCTCCGCCCGCTTCCTATACCCGCGAGCGCCGTACCCGAAGCCTTTTCCGCCGGCCGGACCGGATGCCGCGCATCACGCTCGCCACGGTCGTGAAGCTCGTGGTCGCCTCGATCCTGGTCGGTGCGGCGATGGCCTACCTCGACGTCCAGCCGCTCCAGGTCTGGCGCTGGCTGGCCGACAAGGTCGGCGACGTCGCGGCCAACATTCGCCACTATGCGGGCCGTGCCGTGACCTACCTCCTCCTGGGTGCCGTCGTGGTCGTTCCGATCTGGCTCGTCTTCTATCTGTGGCGGGCACTCAGGGGAAAGGGTTGAGCCGGCCGACTCGTTCGTGTCGAGCCGGGAGGTCAGCGGCCGCCGAAGGTGCGCGAGACCCAATCGAGGATCAAGGCGAGACCGTTCTCTTGCGAGGGCACCGGCGGCTCGCTCGGCGTCGGTGCCACGCGGGCGAGGGCCGGCCCACCCGGTACGGTCGGCGGTACCGCGCGGAGCACCTCGCGGGCGATCTGGGCCGGCAGGCTCCCGCCCGTGACCCCCTGCATCGGCCGGCCGTCGTCGTTGCCGACCCACACGCCGACCACGAGGTCGCCCGCCGCCCCGACGAACCAGGCGTCGCGGAAGCCTTGGCTCGTGCCGGTCTTGCCCATCACGAGCCGATCGGGCAGCCGCGCCGCTCGGCCCGTACCGCGCTCGACCGCCGCGCGGAGGAGCTGCTGCATGGTGGCGGCGGTCGAAGGGTCGATCACCCGGCGGCTGCTCGAAGCGAAGCGGTAGAGGATGCGGCCGCGATCGTCCTTCACGTCGCGCACGGCGTGCACGGTCGGCCGGATCCCGCCGCTGGCGAAGGGCAGATAGGCCGAGGTCAGGTCCAAAAGGCTCACCTCGGCGGTGCCGAGGGCGAGCGAGGGCACGGCCGGCAAGGGCGCCGCGATGCCAAGTCGGCGAGCGGTCGCGACCACCGCGTCCGGGCCGACGTTCTGGATCAGGCGGACCGCCGCGGTGTTGAGGGAGAGGGCGAACGCGTCGGCGAGGCTCACCCGGCCGCGATAGCGCCCGTCGATGTTCTCGGGCCGCCAGTCGCCGACCGCGATCGGCTGGTCCTCGATCGGCCTCTCGGGCGTCCAGCCCTTCTCGAGAGCGGCCAAATAAAGGAAAGGCTTGAAGGCCGAGCCCGGCTGTCGGCGGGCGTTCGTGGCCCGGTCGAGCCGGCTCGCCCGGTAGCTCTCGCCACCGACGAGCGCCCGCACCGCGCCGGTCGTATCCAGCACGACGACGGCCCCCTCCTCGACCCCCCGCTCGGCCCCTACACCGGCGAGCACACTCCGCAGCGCCTGCTCGGCCGCGAGTTGCAGGCGGCGGTCGAGGGTGGTGCGGACCACGAGATCGCGACCGTGCTTGCCGAGATGCTCGGTCAGATCGTCGAGCACCCAGTCGAGGAAGTGACCGGCGAGATCGGTCTTGGTCTCCGGAGCGAGCCCGGCCGGTCGGGCTCGGGCCGCGAGCGCTTGCTCGCGCGGAACCCAGCCGAGCTCCACCATCCGCGCGAGCACGACCGCCGCTCGCGCGCGGGCGCGCTCGAGGTCGCGGGTCGGCGCCAGGGCCGACGGTGCCTTGAGGAGGCCCGCGAGCATGGCCGCCTCGGCGAGCGTCACCTCCTTGGCCGACTTGGCGAAATAGCGGCGGGCCGCGGCCTCCACCCCGTAAGCCCCGGCGCCGAGATAGACCCGGTTGAGGTAGAGGGTGAGGATCTCGTTCTTGGAGAGCCGCGCCTCGAGCCAGAGTGCGAGGGCCAGCTCCTGGAGCTTGCGGCGAAGGCTGCGCTCGGGGGTGAGGAACAGGTTCTTGGCGAGCTGCTGGGTGACGGTCGAGCCGCCGGCCACGACGTCGCCCGCGCGCAGGTTCTGCCAGGCGGCCCGGAGAAGCCCGCGCGGGTCGATCCCGACATGCTCGTAGAAGCGATGATCCTCGATCGCCAGCACCGCCTTCACGAGGTGCGGGGCCACCTGGTCGAGCGGCAGGAAGCGGGCGCCTTCCGCCGCCCGCTCGGCGAGCGGCGTGTCGTCGGCGGCCAGCACGGTCACGGTGCGCTGCTCGGCATCGGCGAAGAGCGCGTCCGTGTCGGGCAATTCGGGTGCGAGGAGGAGGAAGAGGGCCGCCCAGGCGAGCAGGAGGAGAACGAGCAGGCTCGGCAGCGCGCCGATCAGGCGCCGGAAGAGGGTGCGTGGGCGGGGTTCGGTGCGGCTGGCCATCCGGGGCGGTGCCCCGCCTTGCAGGTCCTGCCCCGGCTCATACCTTAGCGCGAGGCGGTCCCGCAAATCCCCCGAGTGCGATGCCCACGCCCCTGCTCCTCCCCGATCCCAGCGACCCCGCGCTCACCCAGCCCGTGGTCGGGCTCGACCAGGAGGGTCGGCGGGTCGAGGCGCGGATCGTGCACGAACGGCCGCTCACGATCTTCTTGAACGGCCGCGAGATCGTCACGGTCATGACGATCGGCGACCATCCCGAGGAGCTCGCGATCGGCTATCTCTTGAACCAGAACATGCTGCGCGCCGACGACGTGGTCACCGCCGTCGAGCACGACCCGGACCTCGGGGTCGTGGTCGTGCGCACCGCCCGCGAGACCGACTTCGAGCAGAAGCTGCAGAAGAAGATCCGCACCTCGGGCTGTGCCCAGGGCACGGTGTTCGGCGATCTCATGGAGCGATTCGACCAGGTACGTCTCCCCGCCGACGCGATCCTCAAGACCTCCTGGCTCTACACGCTCACCAAGACGATCAACACGACACCCTCGCTCTATCTCGAAGCCGGCGCGATCCACGGCTGCGTGCTCTGCCAACAGGACCACATCCTCCTCTACATGGAGGACGTCGGCCGGCACAACGCGGTCGACAAGATCGCGGGCTTCATGTGGAAGCACGGCCTCTCGGCCGCCGACAAGATCTTCTACACCACCGGCCGGCTCACCTCCGAGATGGTGATCAAGACGGTGCAGATGGGGATCCCGATCCTGGTCTCGCGCTCGGGTTTCACCGCCTGGGGCGTCGAACTCGCCCGCAAGGCCGGGCTCACCCTGATCGGCCGGGCGCGCGGCCGGCGCTTCCTGGCTCTCTCGGGGGTGGAGCGGATCGTGTTCGACGCCGATCCGCGCCACGTCGAGGAGGAGGATCCCCGCGTCCGCCGCAAGGGAGCGCGCGATGAAGGCGACCTCTGAGCTCGCCGCCCTCGACCCGGCCGAGCTCTACGAGCGCGATTTCTACGCTTGGACTCGCCACCAGGCGCGCGTACTCTCGCGTCTTCGTGGTGTGCCCGGGAACCGCGGCCTCGATCCCGCCCATTTGGCGGAGGAGGTTCGCGATTTGGGGAACGAGCAGCGTTACGCGGTCGAGAGCCAGCTGGAGCGATTGATCGAACAGCTTCTGAAACTCGAATATTCCGAGCTCGCCGAACCTCGGCGGGTTTGGGTCCGGTCGGTGGACAATGCGCGGCACGAGATCGAGCGTCGCCTCACTTCCACGCTGCGACGCGCCGTGGCCAGCCGACTCGCCAAACTCTACGCCCACGGGCGTCGCCAGGCGCGCCGCGCTCTGCTCGACCACCCCGAGCCCGAGGCGGCCGCGGCGATCCCCGAGACTTGCCCCTGGACATTGGATCAACTCCTCGCCGAGGACTGGTACCCCGCCAATCGCCACGGCTTGCCCGCGCCGGAGCTGCCGTGAGCCCGCCGGTTGCGGGCGTGATCCTCGCGGGTGGCCTCGCCCGGCGGATGGGCGGCGGCGACAAGTGCCTGCTGCCGCTCGGCGCCGGCACGCTCTTGGACGCCGTGATCGCCCGGATCCGTCCGCAAGTCGGAGAGCTCGTCCTCAACGCCAACGGCGATCCGGCGCGCTTCGCCCGTTTCGGCCTCGAGGTCGTACCCGACCCCGTCCCGGGCTTCGCGGGGCCGCTCGCGGGCGTGCTCGCCGGGATGGAGGCGGCGGCGCGGCACGAGCCGCCCGTTCCCTGGCTCGCGAGCGTGGCCGCCGACACGCCGTTCTTCCCCACCGATCTCGTCGCCCGTCTGCTCGAGCCCGTGGTCCGGGAGGGAGCCGAACTCGCCTGCGCGAGCTCGGCCGGTCGGCCGCATCCGGTCTTCGGCCTCTGGCCCACCCGCCTCGCGGGCGAGCTGCGTCGCGCCCTGGTCGAGGAAGGCCTGCGCAAGATCGACGTCTGGACGGCGCGCTACCGCCTGGCCCTGGTCGATTGGCCCAACGAGCCGGTCGATCCCTTCTTCAACGTCAACACGCCCGAGGAGCTCGCCGAAGCGGGGCGGATCCTCGGCTGCGTCCCCGGATCGGCCTAAGGCGTCCCCTCCAGCAGGAGCTCCCGGACGGCCGCGACGATCCCGGAAACCGTGAGCCCGTAGCGGGCCTGGATTGTCGGGACCGTGCCGCATTCGATGAAGCGCATCGGGATGCCCACCCGGCGCAGCGGCCGATGGATGCCGGCCCCGTAGAGGGCCTCGACGACCTTGGTGCCGAGGCCGCCCTCGATCTGGTGGTTCTCGGCGGTGACCAGGACCTGCACGCGCCGGGCGAAATCGACCACCGCGGGGGCGTCGAACGGGACCAGGCAGGGCACGTGCAGGACACCCGCCGACAGGCCCTGGCGGGCCAGTTCGTCGGCCGCGTCGAGCGCGCGCTCGGTCACGAGGCCGGTCGAAACGATCCCGATCTCGCCCGGCTCGCGCAGGACGCGCGCGCGGCCGAAGGCGAACCGGTAGGAGGCGGGGTCGAGCACGACCGGGACGTTGCCGCGCTGGATACGCAGGTAGAGCGGCCGCGGCTCCGCTACGAAGGCTTCGACGACCTGAGCGATCTCGGTCGCATCGCAAGGATCGACCACCGTGAGGCCGGGGATCGCGCTCACGAGGGCAAGATCCTCGTTCCCCTGGTGGGTCGCCCCGTAACCGGTGGTGAGGCCCGGCAACCCCGTGACGATCGCCACGGGCAAAGCACTCTTGGCGATCTGGATGGCGATGAAGTCGTAGGCCCGGCGGGTCGCGAAGACGGCGTAGGTCGTGGCGAAAGGGAGAAAGCCGGTCTTGGCGAGCCCGGCTGCGGCACCGAACAGCGCCTGCTCGGCCATGCCGACATTGAAGAAGCGGTCGGGGAAGGCCTCGGCGAAGGGAAGGATGTCCGTGTACTTGGCGAGGTCGGCCGTGAGCCCGACGATCCGGGGCTCGCGGCGAGCGACTTCGACCAGCGCCTTGCCGAAGGGTGCGGTGACGAACGGGCGGTGGCGGACCTCCTCGAGCTCGCCCATGCCCTTGGTGTGTGCCGGCTGCGGCCCGGCGGCGAACGGATCGGCTCGGCTCACGGCCCCTCCCCCTCGGCTCGGTCCGTTCCTACCACGACCGGCCGGGCGCGTCGCCCGCTGCGGCCGCCTAGCCCCCGCCCCGCTCGCGCAGTTCGGGGCTCGTTCCGATGCCGTCCTCGCCGGGTGCGAGCAGGCCCTTCGCGCGCAGGGTCGCGAGCATCCGCTCGCGCAGCCCCTTGCGGTCCTCGAGCGGCCGCAACCGGGCGGCCGCCACCTCCGCGACCGTGAAGGGTGGGAAGCCCTCGGCGACCAGCCCGCCCCCGTAGGTGTCCATCATCCAGTTGAGCACCGCCGTGAGCCGGCCGTCGTCGAGCACGCTCCGCGCCACCCCGGGCACGCGCATCAGGTAGTCGCGGCCTTCGGGCAGGTGGGTGAAGAGGCCCACGAACCCGTCGAGCCGGGGCACGTGGCCCGGCGTCCCCTCCCCCCGAAGACCGTGACAGCCCTTGCACTTCAAAGCGTAGTCGAGACGCGCCCCGGCGTGCTCCTCGACCGGCCGGCCGGGCGCGTAATCGGCCGCCGCCGCGGGCCCGCCGGCGAGCAGGAGGAGCGCCGCGAGGAAGACGGCGCGCATGTGCTCACGCCTTGCCGATCAGCACCTGGCTCGAACAGTGGTAGACCATCGAGGGCGCGCCGAAGCACCAGACGATGTCGTTGTTGAGCTCGGGCCGGTAGGAGGGCATCTCGCCCTCGGTGCCGAGGCAGAAGCACAGGCCGCAGCTGTCCTTGCCGCAGCAGTCCTGGTAGGCGATCAGATAGGCCTGTCCGTCGTCGGGATTGACGCAGGTGCCGATCCAGGCCGTGGGCGAGGCATAAGACCCCGGCGGGCAGACGTTCACCGTGCCGCCACAGCAGGAGCACAGGTACCCGTCGGAGGCGCAGTGCCGCCAATAGTTGCACTTGGTCGGGTCCTTGGTCTGGGCGGTCTTCGCGAACTCGTTGGCATGCGCGAGCTTGGCGCCGGTCTTGTCGACCGGCAGGAGCGGCAGGACGGCACCACCGACGAGCACGCCGCCGAGCCGGGCCAGGACGCCCCGGCGCGAGCTGCGCTGGGCGATCCGCCGGGCGGTGTGCTCCATCATGCGGTCGAAGGCGTCGAGGATCGTCACGGGCTCATCCTCCTTCGGCGGGGGGCCGGGTCGCCGCACCGTTCGGCCGGCCGCGGCCCGTGCCCACGAGATAGTCCTGGATCGAAGCGTAACCGGTCTCCTGCGCCACCAGCAGGCTCTCGAGATGCTCGCGCGAGTTCACGATCCCCTTGGCGCGCACCACCCCCTCGGCGTCGATCAGGACGGCATAGGGCAGCTTACCGATCCCGAACCGCATGCCGACGATCGGCGAGATCGCGAAGGGGAGGTCGCGCACCCCGTGCTCCGCGGCCATCGCCCGGTGCGCCTCGCGCTCGCCGTCGCCCATGAGGACGAGCTCGACCGCCCGGCGCTCGCTCCGTGCAAAGGACCGCACGGCACCCATCAGCTTCTTGCACATCGGACAGATCGGCGAGACGAACAGGAGGAGCTGGCCGCGCCCGTCGGCACGCCGGCCACCCAGGTGGACCTTGCGCCCTTCGAGGTCGACGAGGTCGAACTCCGGAGCCTTCTCACCGATCTCGACGGCGGTCTGGGTGGCCATCGCCCCGAGCGGCGCCACCCGTTCGTGGAGCACGCCCACCTGCCGCGCGAGGGCCAGTACGGTGACACTCAAGACGGCCACCACGACCCACAACAGGACGGTCGAGACGAGGAGCGGATCCATGGGTCAGCTCCGCCGGGTCCGGGCCATCGGGGCGAGCCCCGCCAGCCGGCTGAACGCCGCGTAGAGGGCCAAGAGCGAGCCGCCCGCGAGCGGGATCGTGACGACCTCCAGAAAGCTCGCCGGCGCCGTGGTCGGCAGCAGCAGGAGGAGGGCCACCGCGGCGAGCAGCAGGTTGCGGACCACGAGCGGCCAGCCGATCCGCTCCTTCTGCCGGCCGAGGTAGCAGCCGCAATCGATCTCGCGCCGCCCGCGCGCCAGGTTGATCGCCATCGCCGCGGCGAACAGGAGGAGCAGGGCGCAAGCCGATCCGGCGGCGAGCGGCCGGGTCGGCGGCAGGAGGACGCCGAGCCCGGCGGCGATCTCCAGAACGGGGAGGATCCGCGCGACCGGCTCGACCAGCGGTGCCGGCACGAGCCGATAGTCGGCGACGATCCCGGTGAACTCGTCGATCGCCCGAAGCTTGCTCCAGGCACTGGGGAGGAAGATCCCGGCGAGCAGCAGGATCGAAGCCCAGTGCACAGCGGAAGCGGTCAAGAGCTCCACGGCCCCCTCGTCACTCGCCGAAGGTGTAGAGGAGCCAGGGTGTGATGCCGATGTTCGACCGCTCGGCCTTGGGCTGGTAGGTCACCGCATCGAAGACCTGCAAGATGGCGGTCTCGGTCAGCGCGAACAGCAAGGGTTTGTCGTCCTGGCTCACGGTGATCGTCGCGCTGTGATGGGGGAGCGGGATCCGGTGCAGGCGCTGGCGGCTCGTGACGTCGTAGACCCAGACCTCGTCACCGGCCTGCTTGTGGGTCCACTTGCCGCCCTTGTGCATCGCCACGAACAGCCGGTTCGACGCGGCGTGGAACGCTGCCAGCTGCCAGCCGCCCGGCCGCCATTCCTCGTCCCCCGGCCCCTGCAGCTTCCAACGCTCGGCCACTTTCGGCATGCCGTCGAGCCGCACGGGGTAGACCCATCCTTCGTAGGAGATGAAGAAGGCCTGCTTGCTCGGCCGGTGGACGGCGGCGTGCTCGAAGACCGGATCGTTCTCGGAATCGAAGAAGGGCTGGCCGAGCTCGCTCGTGACGACGCGCCCCGTCTCGTCGAAGGTCAGATGGACGAAGCGCCCGTCCGGACACAGGGAAGCCACGCTCCTGTCGCCGGTCGGGAAGGCCAGCGAGCAGCCCTGGGTGTCGAGTTCACCCAGATATTTCATCGCCGTGACGTCGACCACGCTCAACGAGAAGGCCGGGTCCATGTTGAAGGAGAGGAGGTAGCGGCCGTCGCTGGTGAGCGTCGCGTTGTGCTTCTTCGGCACGACCAGCAACCGGCCGTTGGGCAGGACGACCTCGCCCACCGGGTCGAGCGTCTTGCTGTCGAAGGCGGTGACGACATCGGTGCGCACCCCACGCGAGCCGCGCGACCAGTAGGTCTCGGCGAGCCAGAAGCGGCTCTTGTCGTGGCTCATCACCGCGTTCGGCGTGTAGCCACCGCTGACCATACCTTTGACGGACAGGTCGTCGCCGTCGAAGATCCACATCTTCGAGGCGACCAGGTAGGGGAAAACCGGCTCCAGCACGTAGATCCAGCGGGGGCTCGGCTCCGGCAGGACGAGTGTGGGGTGGTCTTCCTGCGTGGGCTGCGCCGCGGCCGGCGGCATCTGCGGCGGGATGGGCGTAGCCGGCTGAACCTGCGCCGATACCGAACCGCTGCCGAGACAGGCCCCGCACAGCCCCGCGACCACGCCCAGCGCCCGAAGCCGCATCGCTCCTCCCCCCTTTCGCGCCGCACGTCCCGAACGCCGCGCACTTTACGCAAACTTCAGGCCACCGGGTAGCAGCCGGCTGCTACGTGCCATCCGGCGCGACCAGCCCGCCTGGGCTCGCCACGGCCTGCCCACGCCTCAGGCGACTGCCTCCTCGAGTTCCGCCCGGATCGCCTCCCACTCGTCCGGCTCGACCCGGATGAAATGCGCCTTCTCGCGCCGCTCGAGGCGCGGCACGCCCTTGCCCGGCAGCGTGCGGCAGACGATCGCCTTGGGCCGGCCGTCGCGCGCCCGCGCGCCCTCGAGGGCGGCCACCACGGCGGCCATGTCGTTGCCGTCGATCTCGACCGTCTCGAAGCCGAAGGCCCGCCACTTCTCGGCCAGGGGCTCGAGCCGGACGACGATCTTGCCGTCGGCCTGGATCCCGTTGGCATCCACGATCGCGACGAGCCGGTCGAGGCCGAAGGTCGCAGCCGACAAGGCCGCCTCCCAGGTCGAGCCCTCCTGGCATTCGCCGTCGGAGAGCTCGCAGAAGACGCGCGCCTCGGAGCCGGCGAGCCCGAGCCCGAGCGCCATGCCGATCGCCACCGGCAAGCCGTGGCCCAAGGAGCCGCCGGTCACCTCCACGCCCGGCGAGCTGTCGAGCGCGCTCATGTCGAGCCGGCTGTCGTCCATGGCGAAGGTCGCGAGCTCCTCGCGCGGGATCGCCCCGGCCTCGGCGAGCGTCGCCCAGAGAAGGATCGCATAATGACCGGTCGAGAGGACGAAGCGGTCGCGCTCCGGCCAGTCGAGGTTCTCCGGGTCGAAACGCAGCTCGTGGAAGTAGAGCGCTGCCATGACATCCGCGAAGCCCAGCGCCTGGCCGAGATAGCCTTGGCCCTTGCCGGTGGCCAGCTCGATGCAGGTCCGCCGGATGCCGTGCGCCCGCTTGCGCAGAGCTGCGAGGTCGGCCGAGGCGGGCGGGTGGTTGCGGCGCATGGTGTCGACTCCTCGACCCTCAATCCTTGTCGAGGCCGCCCGTGACGTTGAGCCGGGCGGCGGTCATGTAGGCCGGCGCATCGAGGGCCAGCCAGACGATCGCGGCGGCCATCTCCGCGGGGTCGGTGCGCCGGCCCATGGGGATGCGGGCGGTGCGTTCGGCCCGGAACGCCTCGAGGTCGCTCCGGCCCGCGAGCCGCGCGAAGGTCTCCTCGGTGCGGAGCTGGAGCGGCGTGTCCATCATGCCGGGCGAGAGGCTCGTGACGCTGATTCCCCAGGGCGCCAAGGCCACGGCGGCGCTGCGCGTCAAGGAGTCGACCGCGGCCTTGCTCGCGGCGTAAGCCGCGTAGTCCGGCAGCGCCATGCGGGCGGCCGCCGAGGTGACGTGGACGATCCGCCCGCCCCGGCCCTGGGCCTTCATGATCCGCCCGGCAGCGGCGGTGGCGAGCGCGCAGGCCCGCACGTTGACGAGCAGCGCCGCCTCCCAGGCCTCGGGCGTCATGGCGAGGAACGCCTCGGCGGGTGCCGCGGCGGCGCATTGGACCAGCACGTCGAGGCCGCCCAGGCCATCGGCCTCCGCCTCGACCATCCGCGCCGGACCCTCGGCGGTGGAAAGATCGACGCCGATCGCGAAAGAGGCCGGGACCCGCGCCCGACAAGCCTCGGCGACCCGCTCCGCGCCATCGAGGTCGAGGTCGGCGACCGCCACCGCACAGCCGCGCGCGGCCAAGGCTTCGGCTGCCGCCGCACCGAGGCCCCCGGCACCTCCGCTCACCAACACGGCCGCTTCGGCCATCGGCCCTCCCCCGCCGGCGGGAGCGTCGCCCGAGGCCGCTTCCCGGTCAACCGCTACGGACGCGGTACCGGTGCTCCGCCGCGTGGTTGCCCACGCCCTACGGCCTTCCTATGGTCCCGACGAACGCACATCGGGTCGGGGGTACCGCGGATGACCGGAACGACACGCAGGCGGGTGGCGCAGCTCGGCGCCGTGGTGGCAGCGGGAGTGGTCGCAGCACCCATGGTGGCGCGCGGCCAGGCCAAGATCCAGCTCCGCATCCAAACCCATCACTCGGCCGAGTCGGTGCCGGGCAAGATCTTCCTCCGCTTCTGCAAGGACGTCGAGGAGATGTCCGGCGGCCGCGTGCAGGTCGAGAGCTTCACCTCTTCCGCGGTGGTGAAGTCGGTCGAGACCTTCGATGCCGCTTCGACCGGGATCCTCGACGGCGACATGACCGGGGCCGCCTACCAGCCCGGCAAAGACGCGGCTTTCCAGGCCTTCGGCGACATGCTCGGCGGCTACGACTCGCCCGATCAGATGCAGGCCTGGCTCGACGTCGGCGGCGGCCGCGAGATCGCCGACCCGCTCTACGGCAAGTTCGGCATGGTGCTCGTGGGCTTCTGGGGTGATCCGCCGGAATCCCTCGTGTCGACCAAGCCGCTGCGCGGCCTCGCCGACCTCAAGGACTGGAAGTTCCGCTGCCCGCCGGGCATGCAGACCGACATTTTCGTCAAGCTCGGCGCCAAGCCCGTGGTGATGGATTTCGGCGAAGTGTTCACGGCCCTGCAGACCAAGGCGGTCGAAGGGGCGGATGCCGGCACGCTCGCCGTCAACAAGGCCCTGGGCCTCTACGAGATCGCCACCCACACGACCTACCCCGGCTTCCACTCGATGCCACAGGACCATCTGGCGATCAACAAGGCCAAGTGGGACTCCCTGCCGGCCGACATCAAGGCCATCGTCAAGGCGGCGCTCAAGAAGGCCGCCCTCGACCGTTGGACCCAAACCAACCTCGTCAACGCCGAGGTCGCGCGCGAGCTCGTCGCAAAAGGCGTCACGCTGCACGCCTGGTCGGAGGCCGACCGGCGCGCCTATCGCGAGCAAGCGCAGGCCGTTTGGCAGAGCTGGGCGCAGCGGACGCCGTTCGCCAAGCAGGCCTTCGAGAGCTCGATCGCCTTCATGAAGCGGATCGGCGTCCTCGCCTGAGCTCCGCCTCGGGCGTGTCGGAGCGATCGGTGCGGGCGGGGCCGCCACCCCGCCCGTTCCGTGTGTGCATCTGTCGGTGGATCGGAGCATGAGCGGGCGGCCGACCCTCGTCGATCGCTTCACGATCGCGATCTCGCGTGTGACGATGCTGCTCTTCGGCGTGATCGTGGTCGCGACCTTCTACGAGGTCGTGATGCGCTATCTCTTCGGCTCGCCCACGATCTGGGCCAACGAGCTCTCCTTGATGGTCGCCGGCATCGGCTATCTCTTCGCCGGTGTGTACGCCATGCAGCGGCGTGAACACATCCGGATCACGCCGCTCTACGACCTCGCCCCGCCGACGCTCAAGCGCCTCTTCGATCTCCTGGCGCTCTTTTGCATCCTCGCCTTCGCCACGGGCATGGTGGTGGGCGGCTGGACCTCGGCTTGGCGGTCGCTTTCGACCTTCGAACGGTTCGGCACCGCCTGGGACCCGCCGATCCCGGCGCTGCTCAAGCCGTTGATCCTGCTCACCACCGTGCTGATCGCGATCCAAGCGGTGAGCAACTTCCTGGCTGACCGGCGGCGGGGCTGAGGTCATGGGCATCGAGACGATCTCGATCCTGCTGCTCGCGGGGTTCCTCCTCTTCCTCGCCGCCGGCGTGCCGATGGCCTTCGCCTGCGGCATGCTGGGCGTGAGCCTCGCCTACCTCAAGTTCGGGGTACCGGGGCTCGGTCTCTTGATGCAGCGCATCTACGCGCTCTGCACCGAATACGTGCTGATCTCGGTGCCGATGTTCATCCTCATGGCCTCGCTCATGGAGCGGTCGGGGATCGCCAAGGACATGTACGACGCGCTCGACGCCTGGCTGCGCCGGGTGCGCGGCGGCGTCGGTGTGGTCACCATGATCATGGCGATCATCATGGCCGCGATGTCCGGGATCATCGGCGGCGAGATCGTCCTGCTCGGCCTCGTGGCCCTGCCGCAGATGCTGCGGCTCGGCTACGACAAACGGCTGGCCATGGGCTCGGTCTGCGCCGGCGGCTCGCTCGGCACCATGATCCCGCCCTCGATCGTGCTGATCGTCTACGGGCTCGTCACCGACACGCCGATCTCCTCCTTGTTCACCGCGGCGATCGTGCCGGGGCTGCTGCTGGGTGGGATCTACATCGCCTACATCTTGATCCGCGTGCGGCTGAACCCGGCGCTCGCGCCTCTGGTCGAGGACGCGGGTCCGGCCCTCACCCTCGGCCAGAAGCTCGCCGCCTCCAAGGGGCTCGTGGGCCCGATCCTGCTCGTCGTCGTCGTGCTCGGCTCGATCTACGGCGGGATCACCTCGATCACCGAGGCGGCCACCATGGGGGTGGTGGGCGTCCTCGCGCTGATCGTGCTGCGGGGCGAGTTTCGTGTGGCGCTCTTGCGCGAGGCATTCGAGCAGACTTTCCGCTCGGTCGGGATCCTGCTCTGGGTCACCTTCGGTGCCTCGACGCTGATCGGCGCCTACACCTTGGCCGGCGGGCCGCGCTGGATCGGCTCTTTGATCACCGGGCTCGACGTCGCACCGATCGTGATCGTCTTCTTGATGATGCTGGTCTTCCTGTTCCTCGGCGCCTTCATGGACTGGATCGGCATCGCGCTGTTGTGCATGCCGATCTTCGTGCCGATCATCAAGCAGCTCGGCTACGATCCGATCTGGTTCGGCATCTTGTTCTGCATCAACATGCAGGTCTCGTTCCTCTCGCCACCCTTCGGACCGGCCGCCTTCTACCTCAAGAGCGTGGCCCCGCCAGACACCGAGCTCGTCGAGATCTTCAAGAGCTTCGGCCCGTTCGTGGTGATGCAGGTGGCCGTGCTCGTGGCCGTACTGCTGATCCCCGACCTGGCACTCTGGCTCGTGCGCTGAGGGCGCGGGCCCCGGCGGTCAGAGCTGCACGCCGCGGGTGAGGGCTCCGTCGATCACCAGGTTGGTGCCCATGGTGAAGGACGAGACCGGCGCCGAGAGGAACACGATACCCCGCGCGATCTCCTCGGCGGTCGCCATCCGGCCGCTCGGGTTCAGGGCGAGCGCCCGGGCGAACAGCGCCGGATCGTGGCGCTCGATCCACTGCCAGATCCCCCCCTCGAAATAGACGTTGCCGGGCGAGACGGCGTTGACCCGGACCTTCTTGGGCGCGAGCTCGAAGGCCATGCGCTGCGCGTAGTGGATCAGCGCCGCCTTGGTGGCGCCGTAGGCGGGACCGGTGAAGTCCACCTCGCGACCGGAGACCGAGGAGACGATCGTCACCGCGGCCGCCGACGAGCGCTCGAGCCAGGGCAGCGCCGCGCCGAGGCTGCGCACCGTGTGCAGCATGTCGACCTCGAACTCGCGCCGCCAAGCCTCCTCCTCGTTCTGCACGGCGAGCGCCGACACGTTGGCGACCAAGATGTCGATCCCGCCGAGCGCCTCGGCGCTGGCCGCCACCCAGCCCTCGAGCGCGGCCTTGTCGGCGACGTCCAGAGCCCGACCGAAGGCCGGCACCCCCTTGGCCTCGAGCGCGGCCACCGCGGCCGCCACGCCGGCCGGGTCGCGGGCGCAGATCGAGACCGCCGCCCCCTCGCTCGCGAAGAGCTCGGCCGTGGCGCGGCCGATCCCCTTGCTGCCGCCGGTGACCAACGCCTTGAGGCCGCGCAGTCCGAGATCCATCTCTGGCCTCCCTACCCGTCCGTCAGCCGAGATGCGCCTTGGCCATCGCGGCCGCGACCGTGTAGTTGGGGTCGACCACGTTGCCGACCCGCATCCGCCCCGCTTGGGTGCACAGGAAATAGGCCTCGGTCTCCTCGAAGCCGTACTCGTCGACCAACCAACGCACCAGGTCGCGGTAGGCGATGCGTACCGCGTCCTCCATCGGCCGGGCCGACCCGATGCTCATGATCTGCGTCTCGGTCTCGAGCCTGGGCCAGGCGATGTGCCAGCCCTTGATCAGGTCGACCCGCAAGGTCACGGTGGCGGGGATCTCGACCGCCACGCCGCAGATCTCGCCGTCGCCCTGGCAGCCGTGGCAGTCGCCGAGGTAGAGATAGGCCTCCGCCCGGCGGACCGGGAAATAGACGATGGCACCGGGCGCCACGTCCGGCAGGTCCATGTTGCCGCCCCAGTAGTCGGGCTGCAGCGAGCTCACCGCCTCGAGTTCGGGGCTGACGCCGAGGGTGCCGATGAACGGCGCGTAGGGCAAGGTGATCCGCTCCGAGAAGCGGACACCGGCGCGGGTCACCTCCATCTTCTTGACCCGCTCGGGAAGCGGCGGGTTGAGCAGCTGGCCGTTGGCCACGAGCCCGCCGAACTCCGGGATCAGCGCGGTGGTACCGGCGGGTTGCGGCCCACGCGGCTCGATGTCGAGGATCTCGACCACGAGCGCATCGCCCTTTTCCGCGCCCTCGACCGCGATCGGCCCGGCCTGCGGGTTGACCCAGGGCATTTCGAGGACTTTCGAGGGCAGATCCGCCTCGGTTCGGATCGCGCCACCGAACGCATCGGCAGTCTCGATCTCGAGCACGTCGCCGGGCCGCACCCTCAGCACGGGCTCGGCATACGGCCCGTAGACATAGGCCCACTTCCCTTGACGCGCTTCGTCCAGGCGGTGACAGGAACCGACCGACCGGCCGGCGATGCCGCGTCGCGCAACGATGCTCGAAGCCTTCCAGCTCATCGGCTCCTCCCCGGGGCTCCTTGCCGGCCGCGGCGTCCCCCGCCAACGGCTCCGCTCAGCGGTCCATCCACTGCATCCGCAGCCGCTCGCCGATCAAGCAGTCGATGCGCTTTTCGCGGAAAGGCGAGGCGGCGAGCAGCACCGCGGGCTGCCGCCCCGCGACCTCGAGGGCGAGCTTCTGGCGGATCGCCGGCACGAACTGCTCGCGCTCGCGCACCGGGATCACGAACGAGCCCGGCCCGCCGATCACGCAATCCTCGTAATAGATGTCGAGCTCCTTGATGCTGCCGAAGCCGGGATTGGCCTCCTTGAGCATGATCGGCAGGCCGTTGATCACGATGTCCTGCGCGAGCACCCAGTCGCGAACCGGCTCGACCGGCGGTCCCGTGTTGTTGGCACCGTCGCCCGACACGTCGATCACCCGCCGCAAACCGCGGTAGGGGCTGTCGGCGAACAGGCCGGCGGCGAAGCGCAGGCCCGAGGAGATCGAGGTCCAGCGCTCGCGGGTGAGCGGCGCCTCGGCGAGCTCGGCGGCGAAGGCCTCGGCACTCGGCCGATCCTCGATCAGCCGCCACGGCACCACCACCTGCTGGTGCGCCGGTCCGGCCCATTCGACATAGGTGAGGGCGATCCGCCCGTAGGCCCCGGCGCGGATCGCCTGGATCACCTCCGGGGCGGTGATCGCCTCCAGATAACCCTGGCGTTGCAGCTCCTGCTCGTCGAGGTCCATCGAGCGGGAGACGTCGACCGCGAGCACGAGCTCAAGATCGACCGGGATCCCCTGGGCCCGGGCGGGAAGGCCGACCGAGAGGGAAGCCACGACGAGCAGCCCCGCGCCGATCCGAGCCCCGAGCATGGCCGTCCTCCCGCCTCGTGGGAGGAAGCTGGGACGACGGGCGGACCGGGTCAATGGCCGGGGCGGGGCGGGGCCGAGGCGGCCTCAGACGGCCAGCGACTCGCAGAAGCCCTTGACCACCTCGATCAGGATCAACAGCACGATCGCCAGCTCGACCAGGTAGGTCCGGCGCGCTTGGACGAGGGTCGAGAACGTCGTGGTGGTCTCGCCGATCAGCCCGAGCTTGCGATCGAGCGCGGCCGAACGCTCCTCGAGCTCGAACTGGTCGACCAACCGCTCGAACAGCCGCTCGAGTTCGGGATGGTCCCACAAGAGGTCCGGCTTGCCGTCGGCCTGGACCCGGGTGGTGGCGCGCGAGCGCGCGGAGAGCGCGGCACCGATCGTCCGTTGCAGGGCGCGGGTCGAGGTGGCGAACCGACCGGTCGTGGCGAGGGCCGCCACGAACGGCTCCATGGCGTCGGTCGTGCCGGTGAGCGTCGTCTCTTGATGGGCGAGTGCCGCGCTCTTGGCGAGCGCGTCGGCGACCAGAGCGAGGCGGGGAAGGCTCGCGTCCTCGAGCAGGATCGCGCCGCGCGGGTCGATCCCGTCCTCGTCGGCGCCGACCGCCAGGAGGGCGCTCTCCTCGACCGGCTCGGAGAGCGGCTCGCTCACGCGCGGCCGAAGCTCGGCCAGGAGCGCCGCCTGCAGCTCGGCCGTGCCGCCGATCAGGGTCACCGCCCCCCAGCGGGAGGCGAACGTCACGAGACCCTCGGGCGCGGCGAGCTGGACCGGGTCGCCGAGCCCGCCCTCGGCGGCGGCGACCCCACGCAGGTCGAGCCGCTCGCCGAGGAGCACGGCCCGCGCCACGAGCCGCCCGCCCGCGAGGGCCGCGGCCCCCGCCGCGCCTCCACCGCCCGGCATCGCCGTCTCCATGGCCCGCCTTCCAGCCCCTTTCCGAGATGCGGCGCCGGCCGCCGGGCTCGCGCGCACCCGGCTGCGGCCCGCCACGATCCGGGCTTCCGCGGACCGTCGCGCTCGGCCAGGATCGCCCCGAGCGGGTCGGAGGTCCGCCCCGCCGAGCAGCCGGGCCCGTCATGCCGCGCCGCCGTCCGCGCCCCCCGGCCCGTCGCGCCCTGCTCGCCGGCCTCCTCCTCTTGCCGCTGGGTTGCGCCGCTCCCGGCCGCGAGCCACCGGTGCGCACCGCCGGCCGAACCGTGGCCCGGCCGGCGGTCCCGCCACCGGCGGCGCCGGTCAAGGTCCAACCGCTCGGCGCCACCTATCGGGTCGCCCGCCGCGCCCATCTGCGCCGCGGCCCCTCGACCCGCGAGCCGGCCCTCGCGGTCCTGGCGGTCGGCACGCTGGTGCAGGCCGTCGGGCGGGTCGAGGGCGCCGATTGGCTCGAGGTGCGCTTCGGCCGCAGCCGCGGCTTCGTCCAGGCCGATCTCCTCCGGCCGACGGCGACCGGAGCGGGCGGCGACGAGGCGGCGCTGCCCGCGGAGCCCGCGCCGAGCGGCGCGGCCGCGCCCGGAACCGAAGGCGCCGGGCCTTGACAGGGGTGAAGAGCTCCCGGAACCTCGGATGACTGCTGGTGGAGGCGAGCATGCGGCAGAGCCGATCGTCGGGGTCTCGGGGATCGGCCGCGGCGGTGCTCGCCGCGCTTCTTCTTCTCCTCCCCCTCGTCCCACGAGCCGGGTGGACGGCGGAGGACCCGGCCCGTCTCGGCCCGCTCGCCTCGGCCGTCCTCCTGGGCGAAGACCAGGTCTGGCGGGGCTCCTACGTGGACGGCCGTTACCGGCTCGAGAATCGCGCGAGCCCGTCCGACATCCGCTACTACTACACCGATCTCGGGGGTCGCGAGCGCGGCCGGAGGCGGGCCGAGGTCGCGGTCGAGGTCGAGGCCGAAGAGGGCGGCTGGGCCGGCCTGCTCTACGCCTTCAGGCCCGACCCGCGCTTCTATTACGTCTACGCGCTCACCGGGGACGGCAAGGCCGTGGTGATGCGCCGCGACGAAGGCGGCCTCGGCCGGCTCATGACGATCGACAACGAGGTGACGCGCGGCCGGCGCGCCCGGCTCGGGATCGCCGAGCGGGGCGGCGAGATCGAGCTCCTGCTCGACGGCCAGAGCGTCGGCGGGATCGGCGGCCGCGGCATGGGCGAAGGC
>JAILZQ010000232.1 GCA_023512415.1 Geminicoccaceae bacterium
GCGGCACGACGGCGAGGTCCGGGCGGAGGGCGAGGACCTGGGCGGCGCGCCGCAGCGAGGCCGTGCCGACCACGCAGCCGGTCGGCAGACCGGCGAGGCTCGGTACGGATCCCGCGAGCAGCACGTCGCGCGGATCGGCCCGCTCCATCATGGCGGCGATCACGATGCCCTCGGGCAGGACGGTCGGGACGTCCTTCATCGAATGGACGGCGAGGTCGATCCGGCGGTCCAAGAGCGCTTCGTCGATCTCTTTCGTGAACAGGCCCTTGCCGCCGATCTCGGCGAGCGGTCGGTCGAGGATCTTGTCGCCGGTCGTGCGGATCACCACGAGCTCGAGCGCGCCGGGTGCGGAAAGCTCGGCGTGCGCCGCGGCCAACGCGGCCCGCACGAGCTCGGCTTGGGCCATCGCCAAGGGCGAGCCGCGCGTGCCGATCCGCAGAACCCTGGCCACGCCCATCGCCGCCCGCTATCCCCCCTCCGGCGGGCGATCCGGCCCGCTTCCTTCGGCCCTTAGCCCCTGCCCATGGCCTTGCCAACGATTTCCGGCCGGGTGGTGCTCGGCATCGAGACGAGCTGCGACGAGACCGCCGCGGCGCTGGTGCGCGACGACCGCACGGTGCTCGCGGCACCCCTGGTCTCGCAGCTCGCCGAGCACGCACCCTATGGCGGTATCGTCCCGGAGATCGCCGCCCGCGCGCATCTCGAGCGGCTCGACCGGCTGATCGCCCGCGCGCTCGAGGAGGCCGGGCTCGGCCTCGCCGATCTCGCCGGCATCGCGGTGACCGCCGGGCCGGGGCTGATCGGCGGCCTCACCGTGGGCGTGGTCACGGCACAGATGCTGGCGCTCGTGCACCGCCGGCCGCTCTTCGCGATCAACCACCTCGAGGCCCACGCGCTCACCGCCCGGCTGACCCACGGGCTCGACTTTCCCTACCTCGTCCTTTTGGTCTCGGGCGGCCACGCCCAGCTCCAGCTCGTCCACGGGGTCGGCCGGTACGAGCGGCTCGGCACGACGCTCGACGACGCGGTCGGCGAAGCCTTCGACAAGCTCGCCAAGATGCTGGGCCTCGGCTACCCGGGCGGGCCGCGGATCGAGGCCGCGGCGCGCGGCGGTGATCCGAGCCGCTTTCCCCTGCCCCGGCCGATGCTCGGCGAGCCCCACTGCAACTTCTCCTTCTCCGGGCTCAAGACCGCGGCACGGCTGCGCATCCTGGAGCTCGGGCCGGCCGTGCTCGAGCCCGCCAACCTCGCCGATCTCTGCGCCTCCTTCGAGCAAGCGGTGACCGACGTGCTGGTCGACCGCACCCGGCGCGCGCTCGAGCGGGCCCGCGAGCGGCTCGGCGTCCGCCCCCCGCTCGTGCTCGCGGGTGGGGTCGCGGCCAATCGGCGGATCGGGACGGCACTCCGTGCCCTGGCGGAGGAGGAAGGTGTGGCCGTCGCGATCCCGCCGCCGGCGCTCTGCACCGACAACGGCACGATCGTCGCCTGGGCCGGCATCGAGCGGCTCGAGCTCGGGCTCGTCGACCCGCTCGCGATCGAGGCACGGGCCCGCTGGCCGCTCGATCCTACGGCCGAGCCCGTGCTCGGCGCCGGCACCAAGGGGCCCAAGGCCTGAGACGCGGCGCGATCCGGCTCAGGGTTCGGTGAGGACCGCCTCGCGCGCCGGGCGCTCCTCGGCCTGGCGGCGCCAGAGCCCGGCATAGACCCCGCCTCTGGCGAGCAGCTCGCCGTGCCGGCCGCGCTCGACGATCCGTCCGCCGGCGAGCACGCAGATCTGGTCGGCATCCACCACGGTCGACAGCCGATGGGCGATCACCAAGGTGGTCACGCCTCGACAGAGGGTCGCGAGGCCTTCCCGCACCCGCGCCTCGCTCGCGCTGTCGAGCGCCGAGGTCGCCTCGTCGAGGATCACGAGGCGCGGCCGCTTGAGAAGGGCGCGGGCGATCGCCACCCGCTGGCGCTCGCCGCCCGAGAGCTTGATGCCGCGCTCGCCCACGAGCGTGTCGAGACCCCGCGGCAGGGCGTCGAGGAGCTCGCCGAGGGCGGCCGCGCGCGCCGCGGCCTCCACGGTCGCGGGATCGGCGGTCGGATCGGCGAGCGCGAGGTTGGCGGCGAGCGTGTCGTTCAAGAGCGCCACGTCCTGCGGCACGACCGCGATCTTCGCGCGCAGGCTCGCGAGGCGAAGTTCGGCCAGATCGCGGCCGTCGATCGTGATCCGCCCGGCCTCGGGCTCGAGGAAGCGGTAGAGCAGCCGGGCGATCGTCGTCTTGCCGGCGCCGCTCGGCCCGACGATCGCGACCGTTCGCCCGGCCGGCACCTCGAGGTCGAGGCCGTCGAGCACCGGCCGGTCGGGGTCGTAGGCGAAACGCACGCCCTCGAAGCGGATCGCCATGGGCCCCTCCGGCAGGTCGAGCGCCCCCGGCCGGTCGCGCTCGGCGGGCAGCGCCAACAGCTCCAGGAGCTGGCCCAGATCGACGAGCGCCTGCTTGATCGAACGGTAGAGCTGGCCGAGCCGGTCCATCGGCCGGGTGAGCTGGAGCAAGTAGACGTTGACGAGAACGAGCTCGCCCACGCTCATCGTCCCGGCGCCCACCCGGCCGGCGGCCGCGAGGAGGATCGCGCCCGTGCCGAGCGCCAGCACGCTCACCAGCACCACGCCCAGGAGGGTGCGGAACGCCAGGGCTTTGACGGTGAGCCGCTCGACCTCGCCCAGCGCCCGGTCGTAGCGCTCGAGGGTCGCCCGCTCGGCAGAACAGAGCTTGACCGTCTCGTAGCCCAAGAGCGCGTCGACCGCCCGGCCGTGGGCGACCGAGGCTTCCTGGGTCGCCCGACGCTGGTGCGCCCGCAGCCATTCCGAGCCCACGACCAGGACGGCCGCGTAAACCAGCAGGGTGACGAGCAGAATGGCCGCGAAGGGACCCTCCACCCGGGCGGCGAGGATGACCCCCACGAACAGGATCTCGGCCAACAGCGGCAGGATCAAGAAGACCGAATCGAACAGGAGCTCGCGGACCGCCGCGAGGCCACTTTCCAGAACCCGGCTGATCTGCCCGGTCCGCCGCTCGACGTGGAACGGGTAGGGGAGGTCTAAGAGATGGGCGAGGGCGGCCCGGCCGAGCCGACGCCGGACCCGCTGCTCGATCGGCCCGTAGAGCGCCCAACGGGCCTCGTTCAGGAGCTTGGCGAGCCACCCGCCCACCACGTAGGCGAGCAGGATCGCGAAGGCCGCCTCGGCGAGCCCGGGTGCGGCGAGCGCGTCGACCGCCCGGGCGAAGAGGAGCGGGACGGCGGCGGCGAGAAGCGCCGCGAGCGCGAGGGTCGCCACGGTCGCCACGAGCCGCAGCCGGAAGGACGGATCGTCCTCGGGCCAAAGGAACGGCAAGAGGCGGCGCAGCGCCTCGCGATCGCCGATCGCGCGCGGCCGCTGCTCGCGCTCGAGGGCTCGGAGCTCGCGGGACATCGGCTCGCCGGTAGGCCCGCGCGGTGCCGCCGGCAAGGCCGACGGCGTCGGCCGCCCGCTCAGGCGCGCACGAGGGCGGCCGGCAGGAGGTCCTCGGCCGCGCCCCGCTCGGGCACGCGCCAGAAGGGCCAGCGCCGCGTGCAGAGCCAGGGCCGCACCTGCGGCAAGAGTGCCACGAGCACGATGCCGATGGAGAGGAGGCACCAGACCGCCGGCCATTCGCGCGGATCGTCGGTCAAGAGGTGCGCGAGGCCCGGCCCGAGCAGGTAGTGGAACGCGGTGATCCGCCAGGCGCCGTAGGCCAAGGGCAAGAGGAACCCGGCGATCGCGTAGCCCGGGAAGCCGTGGTCGAACAGCCAGCCGAGGAACCCGCCGCCCATCTCGTTGCCGATCCCGTTGACCGGCAGCGACCAGGCGAGGTGCCAGGACCCGGTGAAGGAGCAGAGCCCCTCACCGCAGAGCGGCCGGCCGATCCGGCAGCTCCCGGCCCACGCGAAGGGGTAGAGCTGGAGCACCATGAGCGCGCCCGCGGCGGCGGCGACGGCATAGGCCCAAGGGGCGATCCGGCGGGCCACCGCCTGCGGCACGAAGCACAGCGAGAAGGCGTTGATGAACACCGGCTGGAAGGCGATGTGCAGGTAGCCCAGCACGGTGAGCACCTGGTTGGCCGGCAGCTCGCAGCGGTCGATCACCGGCCAGGTGGCGGCCTGGAGGCCCTCCATGACCGCGAAATAGACGAGCGTCGCGGTGATCGCCCGCGGCTCGCCGCGCCGTGCCGTCCACGCGGCCGCGGCGACACCCGCCGCGGCGAGCGCTCCCGAGGCCGCCAAGCTCCAGCACATCCCCGAGCCCCCGTCTCGCCTCCGGCACGATTGTGCGCGGCTTTCACGGGCCTGTCATGACTCGGGGTGCTCAGGGCTGCCAGAAGGGCTTGGCGGTCTCCCGCGCGACGTCCGCCCGGGTGAGGCCGATGGCCGCGAGCAGACGGTCGTCGAGCTCGGCGAGGTCGAGCCG
>JAILZQ010000020.1 GCA_023512415.1 Geminicoccaceae bacterium
GGCCCGAGGAACCCGTCGGCGGGACGGACGACGGAGCGGTCGGCGGTCGAGGCCGGAGCCGGGCCGAGCTCGCGCCGCGCCGGCCGGCTCGGCGCCCGGGGCGGTACGCCGCCCGGCCGCAACGACACGCGCCCGATCGGGGCGGGCCCGACCGGGCGCTCGCGGATGGCTGGCATCGTGGCGTGCGGACCGCTCAGGCGGCCGCCTTGACCTCGATCCGCTTGACCTCCTGGCGGAGGGCAGCGGGCTTCGGGACGGTGACCTTGAGCACGCCGTTCTTGTAGGCGGCCTCGATCTTGTCCGCCTCGACCTGGAACGGCAGGCGCATCGAGCGGACGAAGCTGCCGTAGCGCCGCTCGCTCACGTACCAGGTGGCCTCGCCCTGCTCACGCTCGGCCTTCTTCTCCCCCCTGATCGTGAGCACGTCGCCCTGCAGCTCGATGGTCACGTCCTTGGGATCGATCCCCGGCAGCTCGGCTACGAGTTCGACGGCCTCCGGGGTCTCGGCCACCTCGATCGGCACGCCGAAGGCGCGGGCCTCGGGCCAGGTGCCGAACTCGCTCGTCCGGAAGACCTGGCTGAACAGCCGATCGACCTCGTTCCACAGCCGCACGAAGGGATCGTCGTTGGCGGGACGGCTGGGCAGCAGGGAGCTGGACCAGCCGAAGGGCACGAGTGCCGACATGGTCTCGCTCGTCTCCTTTCTGTTTGCTCACCCTCACCGACCGGTCACCCGGTCGGCAGCCTCGTCTTTCGATCTAACGCACGGCCGGCGGGTTCAAGACCTTGAACTTGGTGGAGCTACGCCAATGTCAACTCCATTCGTCCGACGCCGAGCGGCCCCCGATGGGGCTCGCCGCCCGCAACCCGGCCTCCCCGCGACAGCGACGCGCGGCCGCGCTAGGAAGGGCGCGGCGCAGGCGGGAGAGCGGATCGTGCCGACCGCAGCGGACACAGGGCAGCCGACACTCGAGGCGATCCTCCGCCGCGGGCCGGTGCTGCCGGTCGTGACGATCGCCGACCCGGCCACGGCCGTCCCCCTCGCCCGGGCCCTGCTCGCGGGCGGGATCGCGGTGATCGAGGTCACGCTGCGCACGGCGGCGGCCGCCGAGGCGATCCGCCGGATCCGGGCCGAGGTCCCGGCGATGATCGTCGGCGCCGGGACGGTCCTGTCCCCCGCCCAGCTCGACCTCGCCCGGGAGCTCGGCGCCGCCTTCGCGGTGAGCCCGGGGGTCACCCCTGGCCTTCTGGACGCCGCGGCAGCCTCGCCCGTGCCGCTCTTGCCCGGCATCGCCACGGCGAGCGAGGCGATGCTCCTGCTCGAGCGCGGGCTTTCGCTCGCCAAGTTCTTCCCGGCCGCAGCGGCGGGCGGCCCCGCCCTCCTCCGCGCGCTCGCGGGGCCCTTCCCGGAGCTCCGCTTCTGTCCGACCGGCGGGATCGATGCCGGCAACGCCGCGGCCTATCTCGCGCTTTCGAACGTGATCTGCGTCGGCGGCTCCTGGCTCGCGCCGGCGGACGCCGTCGCCGCCGGCGATTGGCGGCGGATCGAAACCCTAGCCCGGGCCGCCCGGGCCCTTCGGGGAGAGCCGGGATGAGCAGCGCCACGGACGCCGCCTGGAAGGCTCTCGAGGCGCATCGGGACGAGCTCGGGCGGATCTCGCTCGCCCGGCTGTTCGCCGAGGACCCCGACCGCTTCGCCCGCTTCTCGTTGGTCCTCGACGATCTGTTGATCGACCTTTCGAAGAACCTTTTGACCGCCGAGACCCTCCGCCTGCTGCTCGATCTGGCGCGCGCCGCCGAGGTCGAGGCCTGGCGCGAGCGGATGTGGGCGGGTGAGCGGATCAACACGACCGAGGACCGCGCCGTCCTCCACGTGGCACTCCGCCACCGCGGCCCCGAGCCGATCTTCTGCGACGGCCGCGACGTGATGCCGGAGGTGCGCGCCGTCCTCGCCCGGATGAAAGCGTTCGCCCACGAGGTCCGCTCGGGTTCCTGGCGCGGGGCGACGGGGGCGCCGATCACGGACGTGGTCAACATCGGGATCGGCGGCTCGGATCTCGGCCCGCAGATGGTCTGCCGGGCCCTCGCCCATCTCGCCCGGCCGGATCTGCGGGCGCATTTCGTCTCGAACGTCGACGGCGCGCAGCTCGCCGCGACGCTCGCCCGGCTCGACCCCGCGCGGACCCTCTTCGTCGTCGCCTCGAAGACCTTCACCACCCAGGAGACGATGCAGAACGCGGCCTCCGCGCGCGCCTGGCTCACCGCGGCACTCGGCGAGGCCGCGGTCGCCCGCCATTTCGTCGCGGTCTCGACCAACGCGCGGGCGGTCGCTGCCTTCGGCATCGACCCCGAACGGATGTTCGGCTTTTGGGACTGGGTCGGCGGGCGCTATTCGCTCTGGTCGGCGATCGGCCTTTCGATCGCGCTCCATCTCGGCTTCGAGCGGTTCGAGGCGCTCCTCGAGGGCGGCTGGGCGATGGACCGCCATTTCCGCACGGCCCCGCTCGAACGGAACGCGCCCGTGCTCTTGGGGCTGGTCGGCATCTGGTACCGCGACATCCTGGGGTGCTCGACCCACGCGGTCCTCCCCTACGACCAGCGGCTGGAGCGCCTGCCGGCCCACCTCCAGCAGCTCGACATGGAGAGCAACGGCAAGCGGGTGCGGCGCGACGGCCGGCCGGTCGAGCGGCCGACCGCGCCCGTGGTCTGGGGCGAGCCCGGGACCAACGGCCAGCACGCCTTCTTCCAACTCCTCCATCAAGGCACCGAGATCGTACCCTGCGATCTCCTCGCGGCGGCGCTGCCCGACCACGACCTCCCGGGCCACCACGAGAAGCTCCTCGCCAACCTCTTGGCCCAGGGCGAGGCCTTGGCCTTCGGCAAGGACGAGGCGCGGGTGCGCGCCGAGCTCGCGGCCGCGGGGCTCACTGGCGACGCCCTCGAGGCGCTCGTCCCGCACAAGGTCTTCCCGGGCGATCGACCCTCGACGACGATCCTCTTCCGCCGGCTCGACCCCTTCACCCTCGGCCGGCTGATCGCCCTCTACGAGCACAAGGTGTTCGTCCAGGGGGTGATCTGGGGGATCGACAGCTTCGACCAGTGGGGTGTCGAGCTCGGCAAGGAGCTGGCCGCGCGGATCCTCCCCGACCTGGCCCCCGAGGCCACGCCCGCCCCGCGCGATCCCTCGACCGCCGGCCAGCTCGCGCATCTGCGTCGGCTGCGCGCGGAACCGGGGGCGTGAGCACGGTCGAGCCCTGGCGGCTTCCCGAGCCCGAGCTCGCGGCCCTGCTCGAGGCACGGCGCGGCGAGCCGTTCGCGGTGCTCGGGCCGCACGGCGTCGCCGAGGGGCTCGTGGTCCGCGCCCTCCTGCCGGGTGCGGAGACGGTCGAGCTCGTCGACGCGCGCGGCCGGCCGCTCGCGACCCTCGACCGCCGCCATCCGGACGGGTTCTTCGAGGGCCTGCTCCCCGGCCGCACGACGCCGCTCCGCTATCGGCTGCGCGCCCGCTTCCCCGGCGCGACCCGCGAACTCGAGGATCCCTACCGGTTCGGACCGGTGCTCGGCGAGCTCGACGAGCATCTGTTGCGCGAGGGTACGCATCTGCGGCTCTGGGAGCGGCTCGGCGCCCGGCCGCTCGTGCACGAGGGCTGCGCGGGCGTGCATTTCGCGGTCTGGGCGCCGAACGCCTCGCGGGTCGCGGTCGTGGGCGATTTCAACGGCTGGGACGGCCGCGTGCACGGCATGCGCCGCCGGCCGGTCTCCGGGTTGTGGGAGATCTTCCTTCCGGGTGTCGGCGAGGGTGCCCGCTACGGGTACGAGATCGAGGACCGCGAAGGCCGCCGCCTGCCCCGGAAGGCCGACCCGTTCGGCACGGCGATGGAGCTCGAGCCCACCGTCGCCTCGATCGTCCGGGGCCTGCGGCCCTTCCCCTGGACCGACGCGGACTGGCTGGAACGGCGGGCACAACAGCGGCCGAGCGAACGGCCGATCGCGATCTACGAGGTCCATCTCGGTTCCTGGCGGCGCCGGCCGGACGGCTCCTTCCTCTCCTGGGACGAGCTCGCCGAGCAACTCCTCCCCTACGCCGCGGGCATGGGCTTCACCCATGTCGAACTGCTGCCCGTGAGCGAGCACCCGGCGGATGCCTCCTGGGGCTACCAGCCGCTCGGCCTCTTCGCGCCGACCGCCCGCTTCGGCGATCCCGAGGGCCTCGCCCGCTTCGTCGACGCGGCACACCGGATCGGGCTCGGGGTGATCCTCGATTGGGTGCCGGGCCATTTCCCGAGCGACCCGCACGGGCTCGGCCGGTTCGATGGCACCGCCCTCTTCGAGCGCGAGGACCCGGACCCGGGCCTTCACCCCGACCGGGGGGCGCCGGTCTACGATTTCGGCCGGGCCGAGGTCGTCCATTACCTGATCGCGAACGCGCTCTATTGGCTCGAGGTCTACCACGTCGACGGGCTCCGGGTGGATGCCGTGGCCTCGATGCTCTACCCCGACCATGCGCGCGAAGCGGGCGAGTGGGTGCCCAACCGTCGCGGTGGCAACGCGAACGAGGACGCGATCGCCTTTTTGCGCCGGCTCAACGAGGTGCTCCACGCCGAGCATCCCGGGGTCCTCGTGATCGCCGAGGAATCGACCGGCTGGCGGGGTGTCTCACGCCCCACCTGGCTCGGCGGGCTCGGCTTCGGCTTCAAGTGGAACACGGGCTGGACGCACGACACGCTGCGCTGGTTCGCGCGCGATCCGGCGGACCGCCGCGCGCACCGTCTCGAGCTGACCTTCGCCGCGCTCTCCGCCTTCGCCGAGAGGTTCGTCCTGCCGCTGAGCCACGCCTAGGCGGCCGACGGCAAAGGCTCGCTGCTCGCCAAGATGCCCGGCGACAGCCGGCAGAAGTTCGCCCATCTTCGCGCGCTTTTGGCGTTCACGTGGGGCCATCCCGGCAAGAAGCTCCTCTTCATGGGCCAGGAGTTCGCCCAAGCCGACGAATGGAGCGAGGCCCACGCGCTCGACTGGCACCTGTTGGAGATCGGCTGGCACCGCGGCGTCCAGCGGCTGGTGGCCGACCTCAACCGGCTCTACCGCGAGCTGCCGGCGCTCCACGTGAGCGACGCCTCGGTCGACGGCTTCGCGCTCGTCGAGGCCGACGACGCCGAGCACTCGGTCCATGCCTGGCTGCGCCTCGGCCGGCCGGGCGACGCACCGATCCTCGTGGTCGCCAACCTCGGCCCCGTCCCGCACGAGGGCTGGCGGATCGGCGTGCCCGGAACCGGCGTCTGGCACGAGCGGCTCGACACCGACGCGCTCGTCTACGGGGGCTCGGGGCTCGGCAATCCGGGCGCGCTCGTGGCCGAGCCCGTGCCCTGGCACGGCCGGTCCTGCTCGCTCCGGCTCGACCTGCCGCCGCTTTCCGTCCTGTTCCTCGAGGCGGAGGACCCGCTCTGAGGGTACGGCGCGCCCGCTCGAACGGGCCTCCGCGGCCTTCCCCTCGGTCGCGACCGGCGGGCTCGCCGAGCCGGCGACCGACGCCGCCCGGGCGGCGCGGTCCGGCCCGTGCCCGGCTCTAGCGCGGGCTCGTGGTCGAGGTGCGCGGGTCGGCCGAGCGGGCATAGGGCAGGACCGCGAGCCCGAGCCAAAGCGCGAGGAAGGCGAACAGCCCGGCCCAGCGCGCCGCCGGCGGCTCCGCCGGGGCCGCGGCGACGACCAGGCCGGTGAGCGTCTGGAGCAGGGCGGCGCCCAGGAAGCAGGCCATGTTGAGCAGTGCCAGGCCGCGCCCCACGAGCCGGTCGGGCAAAAAGAGGCGGCCTTGGGCCATGAGCAGCGAGTAGGTCACCGAACCCGCCACCACGGCGGAAAGCAAGAACGTCGCCGGCACCGTCGCGAGCCCGGGGCGGGCGGCGAGCAGGAGGAGGCCGGCCACCGCCAGCGCGGTGGCGGCGAGCACCGGGATCTTGCGCCGGTCGAGCCGGCGTTCGAGCGCGGCGAAGCCCAACAGCCCGCCGATCATGGCGAGCGAGATCAGGAGCAGCGCGTGGCCGCGCGGCACCGGGGCGAGCCCGTGCATCTCGGCCAGGTAGGGGCCGGCCCAGAGGCCACGCACCGCCATCACCACGGCGTAGGTGGCGAACAGCATGGGCAGGATCGGCCAGAGCGGGCGCAGGCGGAGGACCTCGACCATGCCCCGGACGACGTCGATCGGCCGCTCGCCGCGCGCCGGCGGCGGCCTCCCTTCGGGTGCATCGCGGACCAGGAGGAAGACGGCCGTGGCGGCGGCGAGGACGAGGACGGCGAAGACCAGGAAGGCGCCGCGCCAGCCGACCGCCTCGACCAGGAGGGCCAAAGGCGTGGCGCCCAGGATCGAGCCCGTGGCGGCGATCGCGAGGAGGATCGCGGACAGCGCAGCGAAGCGCTCGGCCGGCCAGAAGCGGGCGACCACGACGAGCGTGCCCATGTAGACCGGCGCGCAGCCGAGGCCGATCGCCACCTGGGCGAGCACCGCCCGGGCCTCGCTCTCGGCTGTTGCGAGGAGGACGCAGCCCAGGGCCGCGAGCAGGAAGAGCCCGGCCACCGAACGGCGCGGCCCGAGCCGATCGAGGGCCATGCCGACGAGCGGCTGGGCGAGGGCGAAGGCTAGGAACCAGGCAGCCGAGAGGGTGCCGAGGGCGTCGGGCTCGAGCGAAAGGTCCCGGGCGAGCTCGGGCGCCACGAGCCCCATGGCGATGCGGAAGAACTGGCTCAGCGTGTTGGCAAGCGTGAGCGCCACGAGCCCGGGCAGGGGGCCCGGTCGGGCCACCGACGCCGGCCCGGCTCAGCCGAGGGCCGCGGCCGCAGCGAGGCGCCGCGGGTCGACGACCAGGAAATGGTGCCGGTCGGGCATCGCGATCACGCCCGAGGCCTTGGCCGCCTGGATCTCGCGGCTCACCGTCTCGACCGTGAGGCCCAGATAGTCGGCGATGTCCCAGCGGCTCATCGGCAGCGCCACGGGCTTCGTGCTCCCCGCGCCCTGCCGGCGGGCGAGGCCCAGAAGGAAGCTCGCCACCCGCTCGCGGGCGCTCTTGCGGCCGAGCAGGAGCATCTGCTCCTGAGCGGCGGCGAGCTCGGAGGAGGCGCGGCTCAAGAGCTCCTTCTCGAGCGCCGGGTGACGTTCGAGGAGCGCCATGAAGCGATCGCGCGGGAAGCGGCACAGGAGCGCGTCGGTCACCGCCTCGGCACTGTAGGCGTAAGAGCGGAAGAAGGCGAGTCCCAGGAAGTCGCCGGGCAAAAGGAACCCCGTGATCTGCCGCCGGCCGTCGGGCAGCATCTTGAAGACCTTGATCATCCCTTCGGTGAGCGTGAAGAGGCTCTCGGCCGGATCACCCTCGTCGAACAGGTTGCGCCCGGCGGGAAGCCGGATGCGCAGGGTGATCGCCTCGAGCTCGTCGAGCGCCGGCCCGGCGAGCGCCCGGCAGACCGAGATCGTGCGGACCCGGCAATCCTCGCACAGGACGCCGCACGGCCCGACGCGCGGCGCCGTTCCCTGCTCTGCCGGCTCGACCGCGCCCTCGGCCCTGCGCACCCATCACCTCCTGGCGGACCACTGAGCCCGAGCTCTTGATCTGGGTCAATGCCGAGGCCGACACCATGCGGCAGGGTGCATCGCATGCGGACCGAGCCCCGCCTGTTGCCCGAGATCGACGGCCTTCCCGGTTGGAGCTGGCGCGCGCTCGACCGGGAGGATCTGCCGCTCGCCTGGCCGCTCGCCCGGCTCGCCGGCATCGCCCCCGACCTCGGCGGTTGGCTCGCCCTCGCCGAGCGGTGGATCGCCCGTGCCGCGGTCGAAGGCGGCGGGCTCGGCGCGCTGGTCAACCCGGGCGGCCTGTTGGTCGGCCTCGAGCGGCACCGGCCACTCCAGGTGGACGGCCGGCCGACCCTTCTCGTCGACTGGTACCGGACCCTCGAGGTCACACCCTCACCGCGCTGCCTCGAAGCGCTGGTGGCGGCCACGAGCGCGCTCGCCCGACGGTCGGGCTGCCTCGCCCTCGAGCTCACGGGCGAGCCCGGCGGAAACGAGCGGCTCGCGGCCCTCGCCGGGAGGCTCGGCCTCGTCGAGCGGGGCGGCAGGTGGCGGTGCGAGCTCGACAGCGCCACACCGCCCACGGCCCGCGCACGACCGAGGGACCCCACGCGGCCCGCGGGCTGAGCGGCGGGTGGCCGGTCTCAACGCGCGAGGCTTTCGTCGACCTCGCGGAAGCTGCAGCGCTCGCGGACGATCGGGGCGGCACCCGGATGGCCGGCGCCTTTGGCGATCAAGGCCGCGACCCGCTCGTCGAGATCGTAGGTGGTGTGGGCGGTGAGCGGGTTGGCGACCTCGCCGAGCCCGAACAGGTTGTTGATCGGGGCGATCTCGACGAGCGCGTTGATCGGCCGCGGGCAGAGCCGCGATTCGACGTACGAGTCGACCCAATCGGTCGGCACGGGATAGCTCATGACGTCGTTCGGGTCGCCGATGGCCACGAGATCGGTGCGGGCGAAGAAGCGCCGTGCGCGCTCGGGCGATTCGGGCCGGCAGAAGCGGGCGGTCTGGCCGCGGATCTCCTGCGGCTCGACCCCGGCCTCGAGCAGCGGGAGCTGGTTCGACAGCATGAAGACCGGGACGACCGTGTCGCGGAAGGCCGCGAGCACACGGCGCCCGGCCGGCTGCTCGTACAGCATCGGGAGGTTCACGAGCTCCTGGAGCGCATCGAGCGTCGCCCGGCTGCCGAGGCTGTGCGTCACGAAGGCGAGGTCGTCGATGCCGACCCGGCTGCCGAAACCGGCCAGTTTCGGCCCGCAGAGCACGCCCGCGGTCTCGGTCGGCAGCTCGTCCCAGCTGCGTGAGGCGGCCCAGCAGAGGGTCTGGCCGACCGCGCGCAGGATCTTGTCGCGGTTGACCCCGGCGAAGGCGATCGGGTCCGGGGCGACGTCGTTGACGAAGGCCCGGAGCGCCTGGTTGATCGAGGCTCGCCGGCTCGTGAAATAGCTCCGCTGGTCGAAGACGATCGCTTCCTTCGCGCGCCGGTTGATCGCCGACCAGGTGAGCTCGTAGAAGGCGGCGTCGCGCTGCCGGCGCGCATCGACCATCCGGGTGACGTTGATCTCGCCCAAGACCTCTCCGTCGCCGAGCGGACTCTCGATCACGATGCGCTTGCTGCGCGGGGCGGTCACGGTGAAGCCGAGGGCCCGGCCGAGATTGTCGGCGAGCGCCGTGCCGTGACCGGGCAGGTGCGTGCCGATCCCGTGCATGTAGAGGATCTTGAGCTGGCGGCGACCGGGGCCCGCCTCGCCGATCGGCGGGAGTGCATCTTGCGCCCGCAGATAGGCCTCGAGGCCCTCGAAGGCCGGGCCCACCACCTCGCAGCGGCGCGTGTCCTCGCCGCTGCGGCCGGAGGCTTCGAGCACGGCTTCGGCGACGCCGCGCCCGAAGCTCTGGCAGCCGGCGAGCAGCAGGAGCGCGACGGCGAGAAGGATCTTCCTTTGCATTGCCGATCTTTGGACCCCATCGCCGCGGCCCACAAGCCCCGGTTCGCCCGCGGGCGGGCCGCCGGCTGGCGCTGCGACCGGCCAGCGGTTAGAGAGCCGGCGCGATGCAGCTCGTCACGACCACGGCCGATCTCGCCGCCCTCTGCCTGCGTCTCGCGCGCGAGCCTTACGTCACGGTCGACACCGAATTCATGCGCGATCGGACCTATTGGCCCAAGCTCTGCCTCGTCCAGCTCGCGGGCGAGCGGGAGGCGGCGGCGGTCGACCCGCTCGCCCCGGGGATCGACCTCGGGCCGCTCTTGGAGCTGATGGCCGACGAGCGCGTGCTCAAGGTCTTTCACGCCTGCCGCCAAGACCTCGAGATCTTCTGGCTGTCGATGAAGGGCCGGGTCCCGAAGCCGATCTTCGACACCCAAGTGGCGGCGATGGTGTGCGGCTTCGGCGAGGAGGTCGCCTACGAGACGCTCGTCCAGAAAGTGGCGAAGGCACGGCTCGACAAGAGCTTCCGCTTCACCGACTGGTCGAAGCGGCCGCTCACCGAGGCCCAGCTGCGCTACGCGCTCTCGGATGTGACGCATCTGCGGGTGATCTACGAGCAGCTCGCGAGCCGGATCGACGCCGCCGGCCGCCGCGCCTGGGTCGAAGAGGAGCTCGCCCGGATCGCCGACCCCGCCCTCTTCGAGCAGCCCCCGGAAGAGGCCTGGCGGCGGCTCAAGCTGCGCACCCGCGACCCGCGCTTTTTGGCGATCGTGCAGAAGCTCGCCGCCTGGCGCGAGCGCACCGCCCAGGCCCGCGACTTGCCGCGCCAGCGGGTGTTGCGCGACGACCTCCTCCTCGAGATCGCCGCGCACAAGCCCCGGACGGTCGAGGAGCTGCGCGGCCACGAGCGGATCAGCCTCGATCGGGCGAGCCTCGCTGCGGTCGTGGCGGCGGTCAACGAGGCGCTCGCGATCCCCGCTTCGGATCTGCCCGAGCTCGTCGAGCCGAGCGAGCTGCCGCGCGGCATCGGCCCGCTCGTCGACATGCTGCGACTCCTGCTCAAGATCTGCTGCGAAGAGGCCGACGTCGCCCAGCGGATGGTGGCGAGCACGGCCGACCTCGAGGCGATCGCGATGGACGACGAGGCCCCGGTGCCGGCGCTCTCGGGCTGGCGGCGCGAGCTGTTCGGCGAGGCGGCCCTTGCCTTGAAGCAAGGCCGGATCGGCCTCGTCGTCAAGGATCGCCGGCCGGCGATCCTCTCGCTCGCGAACCGCGGGTGAGCGTCCTCCTCGTCGGGCGCGGCTTCCTCGGCCGAGCGATCGCCCGGGCCCTCGGCGACGCGGCGCGGCTCGTCCCCTACGCGGCGATCGCCGAGCCCTCGATCCTGGAAGGGGTGGCGAGCGTGGTCTGGGCCGGGCGTCATCCTGCCCTCGGGACCCCGGCTTGGCGGATCGAGGAGGATCTGGAGCCCGTCCTAGCCCGCCGCGCGGCCGAGCGCGGCATCGCCTTCACGAGCCTCGGGACCCGCAAGGTCTACGCCCCCTCCCCGCGGCCCTTGCGCGAGGACGACCCGCTCGGGCCCACGGACCTTTACGGCCGGCAGAAGCTCGCGCTCGAAGATCGGCTCGCGGCGATCCCGGGGTTGCGGCTCACGCGCCTTCGGATCGCCAACGTCTTCGGCTTCGAGCGCACGGCCGGCCGCTCGAGCTTCCTCACGCAGCTGCTCGCCACGCTCGCGGCCGAGGGCGAGGTCCGGCTGGACGTCAGCCCCTTCACGGTCCGCGATTTCTTGCCGGTCGAGATGGCGGCCGGCTGGATCGCCCGGCTCGCCCGCGAGCCGCCGGGAGGCATCGTCAATCTCGGCTCGGGCCTGGGCACCCCGATCGGCCGGCTGGCCCTTTGGGTGATCGAGGGTTTCGGCCGCGGCCGGCTCGTGGTCGAAATCCCCGTCGAACGGGACGGCTTCGTCCTCGCGGTCGACCGGCTGCGCGCGATCCTGCCGGATGCGCGGATCGACGAAGCGGCCTTGCGGGCCGCGGCCCTCGCGGTGGGTCGCCGGCTCGCGGCCGAGGCCTAGCGCAGCCGGGTCGGGCGGAAGCGATGCGGCGGCTCGACGATCGCTCCTTGCGCCTCGATCAGGAGGAGCTCGCGCGAGCCGGCCCGCCAGGTCGCCTCGACCAGGGCGTAGACGGCCGAGGCGGTCCGGGCGAGCGCGGTCTCAGCGTCGCCGGTGACGAGCCACTCGCCCAGGAGGAGGGCCGCGAAGGCGTCGCCCGTGCCGTTGAGCGTGACCGGCAGGCGCGGCGTCCAGACCACCCACGAGCCTTCCGCGCTGTCGGCGAGCATGCCGAGTTGACCCTCGTGGTCGGGCAAGGCGAGGCTCGTCACTACCACGAGCTTCGGCCCGCGGGCGCGGACCGCGCGGGCGGCCTCCATCGCCTCGCCGAGGGTCTGCACCTCGATGCCGGAGAGGGCGGAGAGCTCGAAGCGGTTGGGCTTGACGAGGGTCGCCAAGGGCACGATCCGCTCGCGCAGGAGCTCCGGGATCCCGGGCCGGACGAAGACGCCGCGGCCGTCGTCGCCGATCACCGGGTCGCAAGCGTAGACCGCATCGGGCCGATGGCGACGGACGCGCTCGACCGCCTCGACGACGACCTCGGCGGTCGCCGGATCGCCGAGATAGCCCGAGAGCACGGCGCGGGTGCGGGAAAGCGCGCCGCGCTCCTCGAGGCCCGCGAGGATTTCGCGCTGCCAGTCGGCGCAGACCGGCCGGCCGCGGAAGGCGCCGTAGCCCGTGTGGTTGGAGAAGAGCACGGTCATGATCGGCCAGACCTCGAAGCCCAGCCGCTGCAACGGGAAGACCGCCGCGCTGTTGCCGACATGCCCGTAAGTGACGTGCGATTGGATCGAGAGGATACCTTCCACGCGCGATGCTCCCCCTCCGCACCGCCCGGCCAAGATCGGGCGGCGCGGGCGTTCGTGGACACCGCGCGCGGCGGTCACGAAAGCGCCATTCGCGGAGGGTCGGGATGAGCCGCTTGGAGGATCTGCGGGTCGATTACGAGGGGCCGGTGCTGCTCGAGGAGGAGGCGGCGGCCGACCCGTTCGACCAGTTCGACACCTGGCTGCACGAGGCACTCGGGGCGGGGCTCGTCGAGCCCAACGCCATGGCGCTCGCCACGGTCGGTGCGGACGGCCGGCCCTCGCTGCGCATGGTGCTCTTGAAGGATTTCGACCGGCGCGGCTTCACCTTCTACACGAACTACGAGAGCCAGAAGGCGCGCGAGCTCGAGCGGACACCCTTCGCCGCCCTGCTCTTCTACTGGGACAAGCTGCACCGCCAAGTGCGGATCGAGGGGCGGGTCGAGAAGGTCGAGCCGGCCGAGTCCGACGCCTATTTCGCCAAGCGCCCCTACGGCAGCCGGATCGGCGCGCTCGCGAGCCCGCAGAGCCGGCCGATCGACCGGCACGAGCTCGCCCGCCGCTTCGAGGAGCTGGCCCGTCGCTACCCCGAGGATCCGCCGCGGCCGGCGCACTGGGGCGGCTACCGGGTGCGGCCGGACCGGTTCGAGTTCTGGCAGGGCCGCCGCTCGCGGCTGCACGACCGGCTCGTCTACACCCCCGAGGGAACGGGCTGGCGGATCACCCGGCTCGCCCCTTGAGCCGATCCCGGGAACCGGGGCCGGCCCGGGCGCTTGCTCGGCGGACCCTGGTCGCCCATCTTGGCGGCGAGCGCAGGCGGGGGAGAAGGCCATGCCGGAGCGCAAGAACGTCTTCATCACCGGGGCGAGCCGCGGGATCGGGCACGCCACCGCGGCCTATTTCGTGCGGCAGGGCTGGCGGGCGATCACCTGCTCGCGCGACGAGGTCCCGCCGCAGTGCCCGCGCAACGAGCGCCACGCCCACATCACGATCGATCTGGCCGAGACGGACCGACTCTCGGAAGCGGTGGCGCAGCTCGAGCACATCCTCGACGGCCAGGAGCTCCACGCGCTCGTCAACAATGCCGGCTACTCGCCCAAGGCCGAGGGTGGCAAGCGGCTCGGCTGCCTCGACGGGACCATGGAGGTCTGGCACAAGACCTTCGCGATCAACTTCTTCGCGCCCGTCTATTTCAGCCGGGCCTGCGCGCCGCTCTTGGCCAAGACCCAGGGCTCGATCGTCAATTTGACCTCGATCGCGGGTAGCCGGGTCCATCCCTTCGCCGGCTCCGCCTACGCCACGAGCAAGGCGGCCTTGACCGCGCTCACCCGCGAGCTCGCAGCCGACCTCGCCCATCTCGGCATCCGGGTGAACGCCGTCTGCCCGGGCGAGATCAACACGGCGATCCTCTCGCCCGGGACCGAGCAGCTCGTCGAGCGGATCCCCTTGCGCCGGCTCGGCTCGCCCGAGGAGGTCGCCTCGATCATCTATTTCCTGTGCACCGAGGGGGCCTCCTACATCACCGGTGCCGAGATCCCGGTGAACGGCGGCCAGGACGTCTACTGAGGCGCGGTCGACGCGCGCCCGACCCGCTCGATCGCCGGCTCCCGCTCGCCGCGGCGGAGCACGAGCCAGCTCCGGGACACGGCCGAACCGGCCTCCGCGGGCGCCGACGGTCGCGGGGGGAGAGCGCGGTCGTCGTCCGGCGCGCGCCGGCCGAGCATCGGACCGTCGAGCGCCGTCACGAGCTGGAGTGCCAGAACCGCGAGGGCCGTCGAACCACCCATCCTTCCCTCCGCATCCGCGTCTCCATGCTGGCGCAGCGGTGTTGCGGAAGCGTTGACGGGCGGCGGGTTCCGCGCGCCCGGCGCCCTCGCGGGCGCCCTGCTTTCAAGGATGGTGCGGCGAGAGCGGCCGCATCTCGCGGTCGAAGGCGTCCAGCGAGGGCATCGGCAGGGGCTCGAGGGCGTCGAGCCGCTTCAGGTAACGCTCGAGCTCGTCGAGGTAACCTTCGCGGATCGTGGGATCGACATAGGGGACGTGCCAGGCCACGAAGGGCGGCAGCACGGTGAAGCCCACATAGCCGAGCGTGCCCTGCAGGAGGTGGCGGAGCACGAGCGCGAGGGGCCCGTGGATGCCGCCTTCGGCGAGCATGTGGGCGCGCGAGCCGGCGGCGATCAGGCAGGTGGCGCGTTTGCCCACGAGCCCGCCCCGATCGTAGAAGCGGCGGCCGCCGTAGAGCGGGCCCGAGAGGAACACCCGGTCGATCCAGCCCTTGAGGATCGCCGGGACCGAGAACCACCAGAGCGGGAAGCAGAGGATCAAGAGGTCGGCCGCGCGGAGCTTCGCGAGCTCGGCTTCGATGTCCGGGGCGAGCGTGCCGGTCTCGAAGGCGTGCCGCTGCTCGAGCGCGTAGTTCAGATGATCGGGGTCGCGCCGGCGCGCGAAGTCCTCGGCCTTCGCCACCGGGTCGAACCGCATCGCGTAGAGGTCGGAAAGGGTGACCGCGTGACCCGAGGAGCGCAGGACCGCGGCTGCCCGATCCCTCATGGCCGCGCAGAAGGAGCGCGGCTCGGGATGCGCGTGGACGAGGAGGACGTTCAAGGGGCCAGCCCGCGCAGCCGGGCGCTGCGGCGGCGGAGGAGTTCGGCCACGACGAGCAGCAGAACGGCCAGGGCCACGAGGATCGTCGCTGCTGCCAGGATCTCCGGGTTGATCTCCTCGCGGATGCCCTCGAACATCTGCCGCGGCAAGGTGCGCTGGGCGGGGCCGGTCAAGAAGAGCGCCACCACGACCTCGTCGAAGCTCGTGACGAAGGCGAACAGCGCCCCGCTCACCACGCCCGGCGCGATGATCGGCAGGGTCACCTTGCGGAAGGCGAGCCAGGGCGGAGCGCCGAGCCCGTGGGCGGCGCGCACGAGCGTCGGGTCGAGTGCGCCGAGCGTCGCGGACACGGTGACGAGCACGAACGGCGCCCCCAGGACCGCATGGGCGATCGCGAGGCCCAGGAGGCTGCTCGTGAGGCCGAGCGGCTGGTAGAAGAAATAGGCACCGATCGCGAGGATGATCACGGGCACGATCATGGGCGCGAGCATCAGCGCCATGAGCAGGCTCTTGCCGGTGAAGCGGGCGCGCGCGAGGCCGAAGGCCGCGAGCGTGCCGAGCACGGTCGCGAGCAGGGTGGCAACGGCCCCCACGACGAGGCTGTTCCCGAGGCTGCGACGCCAGGGCTCGTGCTCGATCAGCCGCTCGTACCAGCGCAGGCTCAACCCCGGCAGCGGGAAGTGGAGGAAGGCGCCGGCCGAGAAGGAGAGCGGGACGATCACCAAGATCGGCAAGACGAGGAAGGCGAAGACGAGCCCGCAATAGAGCCAAAGGGTCGCCCGCCCGAGGAGACCGGAGCCGAGCACCGCTCAGCCGAGCCTGAGCCGGTCGATGCCCACGAGCCGGGCATAGACCCAATAGAGGAGGAGCGTGGCGAGGAGCAAAAGCGTCGCGAGCGCGGCGGCCATCCCCCAATTGGCGGTCTGCAGGGTGAAGAAGGCGACGAAGTAGGCGATCATCTGATCGGCCGCGCCGCCGACGAGCGCCGGGGTGATGTAGTAGCCGAGCGCCAGGATGAAGACCAACAGGCAACCGGCGCCCACCCCGGGCATCGAAAGCGGCAGGTAGACCCGACGGAAGGCGGCGAACGGGGTGGCACCGAGGGAGAGGGCGGCGCGGGTGAGCGAAGGCGGGATGCCGCGCATCACGCTGTAGAGCGGCAGGACCATGAAGGGCAGCAGCACGTGGGTCATGGCCACGAGCACGCCCGTGCGGTTGAAGACGAGGGCGACGGGCTCGGCCAAGAGGCCGATGCGGACGAGGAAGTCGTTGATCACCCCCTCGCGCTGGAGGAGCACGATCCAGGCGGCGGTGCGGACCAACAGCGAGGTCCAGAACGGCAGGAGCACGAGGATGAGGAGCGGGTTGGCCCAGCGCTCGGGCAGGCTCGCGAGCAGATAGGCGAGCGGGTAGCCCAAGATCAGGCAGAAGAGCGTGACGAGCCCGCTGATCCAGAAGGTCCGCCCGAGGATGTCGAGGTAGATCGCCTGCTCCTCGGGCACCTTCACGACCGAATCGTGGTCGTCGCGGGTCAGATCCACCGCGGCCAGCAAGAAGATGTCGGTCCAGGGCTGCGCGGCCCGCCGCAGCCCGGCCCAGATCGCAGGCTCGCCCCAGGCCGGGTCGAGCTCGACGAGCGTGCGCAGCCAGGTCCCGTTCGGCGCCTCGGGCAGTCGCCGGGCGGTCGAGAGGATCAAATTGCGCCAGCCCGCCTGCTCGCGGTTGAGCCGCTGGGCGACCAGGGCCGACTGGCGGCGGGCGTGCGCCTCCTTGAGCTCGGTCGCGACGATCGCCACGACGTCCTCGGGCGGCGGGCCGAGCCCGCGCCAGCTCCGCAGCGCCTCGGCGCTGCGCGGCATGGCGGTCGCGAGCTCGTGGTTCTCGACCGCCTTGCCGAGCATGCCGAGGATCGGCAACAGGAAGAAGACGAGGAGGAAGGCGGTGAGCGGCAGGGCGAGGGCCAGCCCACCCAGGGTCTTGCGCCGCTCGGCCCGGCGCAGCGCGCGCCGCAGGTCGAGCGCTGCGGTTGCCACCGCCGCCGTCACCGTCGAGCGAAGGGGTGGCGGGCGGCCGCGTCGGTCGCGACCGCCCGGCTGCTTGTCACTTCTGGACCGCCCAGGCGTTGAACCGCTCGGTCAGCTTCTCGACGTTCTCCACCCAAAAGGCGGCGTCGAAGAACAAGCCGTAGGGCAGGTTCTGCGGCGAGCTCGGGATCTCGACCGCGAACTCGGCCGGCACGAGCTTGCCGCCGTCGACGTGGGTCGGGCCGTAGGGGATGATCGCCGGCAGCTTCGCCTGGTTCTCCGGCCGCGTGAGATAGTGAACGAGTTTGAAGGCCTCGGCCTTCTTGGGCGAGTTCTTGAGGATCACCCACGAATCGATCTGGTAGACGAAGCCCGCGTTCCAGGCGATCTTGAAGTTGCGCTTGTCCTGCCGGTTGGCCGCCGTGATCCGACCGTTGTAGGCCGAGGTCATGACGACCTCGCCCGAGGCCAGGAGCTGCGGCGGCTGGGCACCCGCCTCCCAGAAGATCAAATCCTTCTTGATGCTGTCGAGCTTGGCGAAGGCCTTGTCGACCCCGCCCGGGGCCCTGAGCGCCTCGTAGACCTTGGCGGGCGGCACGCCCTGGGCCATCGTCGCGAACTCGAGCGCCTGGCGCGGACCTTTGCGGAGCGCGCGCTTGCCCGGGAACTTCTGCGTGTCGAAGAAGTCGGCCCAGGAGGAGGGCCCGCCGTTCGGGAACTTGTTGCCGTCGTAGGCGAGCACGGTCGCCCAGACGATCGCCCCCACGCCGCATTCGTGGACCGCGGCCGGCAGGAACTTGTCCTTGCCGCCGAGGGCCGCCCAGTCGAGCGGTTCGAGGATGCCTTCCTCGCAGCCCAAGACGAGCTCGTCGGTCTCGACCTGGACGACGTCCCAGACGGGCGTGCCCTGGGCCTTGGTCCTGAGCACGCCGATGCCGCCGTCCCAGGTGTCCTCGACGAGCTTGATGCCGGTCTCCTTCTGGAACGGCCCGAAATAGAGCTCGCGCTGGGCCCCCTGGTAAGCGCCGCCCCAGGACGTGATCGTGAGGTCGCGGGCCGCCGCGGGCAGCGCGAAGGAGAGCAGAGCCGCCGCGGCCACGGCCGCGAGCGTGCGGGTCGAGCGCATTCGATCCTCCCTAGCCGAGCTTCGCCGCCGGCGAGATTGGCGCCGCGCTCGGGCGGCGTCCAGCCTCGGCATCGGGCTCGCCGCCGGTTTCGACCGCGAGGAGAGCCCGCAACCCCTCGCGATAGCTCGGATAGGCGAGACGCACGCCGAGCTCGCGCTTGATCCGCTCGTTCCGCACCCGCCGATTGTCGCGATAGAAGCTCCGCGCCATGGGCGAGAGTCCGGCCGTCTCGTAAAGCTCCTCGGCCGGCGGCGGAACGCCGAGGAGCTCGGCGGCGAGGGTGACGACGTCCTGCGGCGGTGCCGGCTCGTCGTCGCAGACATTGTAGATCCGGCCGGGGTTCGGCCGGGCCATCGAGGCCTCGAGCACGTTGGCGATGTCCTCGACGTGGATCCGCGAGAAGACCTGACCGGGCTTGACGATCCGCCGGGCGGTCCCGTCGAGGAGCTGGCGGATGGCGTTGCGCCCCGGCCCGTAGATCCCGGCGAGGCGGAAGATGTGGACCGGCAGGCCGGAGGCGAGCCAGGCGGCTTCGGCCCGCGCCCGCCGGTCGGTGCGCGCCATCGTGGGCTCGATGGGGGTCTCTTCGTCCACCCAAGCCCCGCCGCGATCGCCGTAGACCCCGGTCGTGCCGAGCCAGCCGACCCAGGCGAGACTCGCGAGGCGGCGCAGCTCGTCGGCGTGCCGGTCGAGGACCGGGTCGCCCTCCTCGTCCGGCGGGACCGAAACGAGCACGTGGGTCACGCCGCGGAACGCCTCCTCGGGCAGCGGCCGGCCACGCTCGAAGAGGAACGGGCGGATGCCTTCGCCCTCGAGGGCGAGGGCCTTGTCCGGGCTGCGCGTGGTCCCGCGCACCTCCACGCCGCGGGCGAGCAGGCGCCGGGCAAGGACGCGGGCGGAGTAGCCGTAGCCGAAGCAGAGCAGAATCAAGGAACCGCGCTCCCCGCCAACGAATTCGACCCTCTTGCCGAACCGCCCGTCGCGGGTGTCATCTAGCGCGCGAAGAGGGCGGGACAACGACCCCATGTCGCGCACGATCGTTTCGACCATCGGCACGAGTCTGCTGACCAACGGGACCGAGCCGGCGCTCTTGCCGCTGTTGCGGCGCACCGCCAACCATCGCGCCCGGGACCTGGATCCGGCCGAAAAGGAGCAGCTCGAACGCCTCGTCGCGACCCGCCGCGAGCGGCTCGCCCGGGCCGGGATCCCGGAGGCCCGGCGGGCGAGCGCCGAGCTCAACGGCCTGTTGGCGATCCCCGAGGTGCTGGAGCGCGACGCCTTCACCCCCGAGGACCTGCACCTCTTGATCGCGACCGACACCTACCAGGGGCAGTCGGCCGCCGAGATCGTCCGCGATTGGATCCGGGCCCGTGACGGCAACGCCGAGATCCTCCAGGTCGGCGATCTGCGCACCGACGAGCTCGCGAGCTTCCGCACCGCCCTTTCCGACCTCACGCTGCGGCTCCTCGAATGGACGAAGGGGCAGCGTGTGCTCTTGAACCTCACGGGCGGGTTCAAGAGCGTGAATGCCTTCCTCCAATCGCTCGCGATGCTGCAGGGCTGGGAGAGCGTGTTCCTCTTCGAGAACGCCCGCGAGCTGTTGCGCATCCCGCGTCTGCCCGTGCGCTGGGACGCGGCCGAGGCGATCGGCCCGCACCTGCCGCTTCTGCGCCGACTCGATGTCGTGGGCTCTTTGCCGGTCGGCGAGGTCGCGGGCGTGCCCGAGAGCCTGATTTTCGCCGACGCGCGGCAAGCTTGTCTCTCGGCCTGGGGGACCGCGCTCCTCGAACAGGTGCGCGCACAAGCCTATCGCGAGCGGCTGCAGCCGCCCGCCGTGCCCGAGCTCGTCTTCTCCGAGCGGTTCGAGCGGGAGGCGGGGCGGCTCGGCAAGGACGATCTGGCCAAACTCAACCGGCAGCTCGACGCGCTCGCCCGCTGGGTGGCCACCGACGGCCGGCACAATCCCGCGAGCCTCGACGTCAAGAAGCTCGCGAAGCCGGTCGACGGCTCGACTCACCAAGTCGACGCCTGGAGCGGCACCGGCAAGCGCCTGTTCGGCCGCTTCGAGGATGGCAAGTTCGTGATCGACCGGCTCGGCGATCACCTCTGAGCCGCGGCCCACTCCAGGGCCACGTCCGGGTCGCGCTCGTCGGGCGCGAAGCGCCGGCGTGCGGCCTCGAAACGAGCGGGTGGGGCGAGCCGGGAAAGCGCCCAGACGGCTGCCCCGCGGACGAGCGGCGAAGGGTCCTCGAGGCGGGCTTCGACCACCGGTAAGAGCCCGGGCTCGCCGCTGTTGCCGATCGCCACGAGGGCGTTGCGGACGAACCGGTCGCGGCCGATCCGCTTGACCGGCGAGCCGGAAAAGAATCGGCGGAAGGCCGCGTCGTCGAGCGCGGCGAGCTCGGCGAGCGGTGGGGTCACGAGCTCCGGCCGATGGGCGAAGGCGAGCTCGCGCGCGGCGCGGGCGAACTTGTTCCACGGGCACACGTGGAGGCAGTCGTCGCAGCCGTAGATCCGGTTGCCGAGCAGCGGGCGGAGCTCGCGCGGGATCGGACCCGCATGCTCGATCGTGAGATAGGAGATGCACCGGCGGGCATCGAGCCGGTAGGGAGCCGGGAACGCATCCGTCGGGCAGACCTCGAGGCAGCGCCGGCAGCTCCCGCACCGGTCGACCTCGGGGACATCCCGGGGCAGCTCGGCCGTCGTCAAGATCACACCCAAGAAGAGCCAGGAGCCGTGGCTGCGGCTCACGAGGTTGGTGTGCTTGCCCTGCCAGCCGAGCCCGGCCTTCTGGGCGAGCGGCTTTTCCATCAAGGGTGCGGTGTCGACGAAGACCTTGACCCCCGCCCCGCTGCGCGCGGCCAACAGCCCCGCGAGCTCCTTGAGCCGGCCCTTCAAGACCTCGTGGTAATCCCGGTTGCGGGCGTAGACGCTCACGTAACCGCGATCGCGCGCGGCGAGCTCGGGCAAGGGATCGGCGGCCGGGGCATAAGAGATCCCGGTGACGAGGGCGGAGCGCGCCGCGGGCCAGAGCCGGGCCGGATCGGCGCGGATCTCGGGGTCGCGGGCGAGCCAGCTCATCTCGCCCGCCATCCCCGCCTCGAGGAACGCCGCGAGACGCCTTCCGATTTCGGGCGGCAGGTGCGGGTCCGTCACCCGCGGCGGCAAGAGCCCGAGCTTTTGCGCTCGCGCGCGGAGTTCGGCGAGAAGCCGGGCGCTGCTCTTCGCCTCGGAGCCAGCGTCAGTCGCCGCGGCGTGTTCGTGCACCGTAACAGAAGCCGACGACGGCGCCCACCACGCTCGTGAGCGGGGCGAGCCCGAGGGGCAGGAACTCGTTCACATCAGCTGTCTTGTCGGGGAACCACCAGAACAGGAAGAACGAGGCCGCGATCGCGAGCGCGAAGACGACGACCAACCCGACCGCGATCCATCCCCGGAGCTTTTCCCGCTGCGGTTCGGGATCGTACTTTTCGGGGGCAGGGCCGCGGGCTGCGACCGCGGTCGGCGGCCGCTCGACACTGAAGTCCAGAGGTGTGAGGGAGGTGACGTCCTGCACCGGCGTTGTGGCCTACGGCACGCGAACGCGCTGGTACGTGCGATCCGATTCCTCGAGCAGGATCTTGGCTCCCTTCCGCTCCTGTTCCTCGAAAAATTTCAGTGTGGCGACGGCGCTGACGACGACGTCGTTCTCCGTCCAACCTTTTTCCTGCGCTATCTTTTTCACGTCTTCGACGATGTCTTCAGGAAGAAGAAAAGTGACCTTCACGTATTTCGGTTTGTCGGTCATCGGCACGCCTCCAGCAGTCCGATCGCCCTCGTCACATCGGCGCCCTCGAGGTCAGATGGACCCGGCCGGCTCGGGGAGCAAGCCGGCGCCCGTTCAGAAGTCCGGATCGTCGTAATGGGCGGGGGGGGTGATGCCGACGACCCGGTCGGCGAGGATCGGGCGGAACGACGGCCGCGACTTCATCTTCGCGTACCAATCACGGGCTCCTTGGAACTCGCCCCACGGCACGTCGCCCAGATAGTCGAGCACCGAAAGATGCGCGGCGGCCGCGATGTCGGCCATGGTGAGCCGGTCCCCCGCGAGCCATTTGCGCTCCTGCCAGAGCCAGTCGATGTAGGCGAGGTGCAGGCGGATCGCCTGGGCGCCCTTGCGGACCGCCTCGGAAGAGGGGAAGCCCGCGCGTTTCCAGCGCTTGACGACCTTCTCCCGCCACAAGGGGTCGCTGACTTCGCGGGCGAACTTGCTGTCGAACCAGGCCACGAGCCTTCGCGTCTCGGCGCGCTGCTCGAGCGAGCCGCCGAACAGCGAGCTCTGCGGGTACGCCTCCTCGAGATATTCCTCGATCGCCCGGCTGTCGCAGATCACCAGATCCTCGTCGACCAGGACCGGGGCCTCGCCCGCCGGGTTGAGCTCGAGGAACCAGTCCTCCGCGGCCCAGGGCTGCACCTCGACGAGTTCGAAGACGAGCTGCTTTTCGCGCAACGCGACGCGGATCTTGCGGCAGTAGGGGCAGAGCGGCACGTGGTAGAGGCGGCGCATGGGCGATCCGATTGCGGCTCGCCCGGCCTTGAAACCGCAAGGCCGCCCCCGGCGCAAGCATCTTGCCGACCGACCGCGCGCGGGCCAGCTTGCCCGCGCTGCGCGAGGAGAACCGCATGGCGCACGGCCGGCCGCGTCACCGCGCCCTCGTCTTGGGCCTCGGCGCCGCTGCGACCCCGCACCTGCGGGCGCTGCGGGAGCTCGCCGACCGGGTCGAGGTCGCCGCGGCCTGGAGCCGGAGCGCGGCCCGGCGCGCCGCCGCGGCCGAGGCGTTCCCGGGCCTGCCGGTCACGGCCGACCTCGATCGGGCGATCGCCGATCCCTCGATCGACCTCGCCTTCCTGCTCACCCCGCCCGATGCCCGCGAGGCACTCGTGGGCCGGCTCGCGGCCGCCGGAAAGCACGTCTTGTGCGAGAAGCCGATCGAGCGGACCGCAACCGCCGCCGAGCGGATCGTGCGGGCTTGCGAGGCCGCGGGCGTGCGGCTCGCGGTCATGTTCCAGATGCGACAGCGCGAGCCCGCGCGTCGGCTGAAGGCGCTTTCGGACGCGGGCGCGCTCGGGCGGATCGGCTTCGTCGAGGTCCGCGTCCCCTGGTGGAGGCCGCAATCCTATTACGACGAGCCGGGCCGCGGCACGCTCGCCCGCGACGGCGGCGGCGTGCTGATCACCCAGGCGATCCACACGCTCGATCTGTTGATCCATCTCGCGGGCCCGGTGCGCGAGGTGGCGGCGGTCGCGGCGACCACCTGCCTGCACCGGATGGAGACCGAGGACTTCGTGGCCGGGGGCTTCGTCCTCGAGAGCGGTGTGCCCGGCTCGCTCTTCGCGACCACCGCGGCTTTCCCGGGCGGTCCCGAGCAGATCACGATCGTGGGGAGCGCGGCGAGCGCGCGGCTCGAGGGCGGAACCCTCCTCCTGCGCCGAGCGGGCGGCGGCGAGGAGCGGTTCGGCGAGGCGATCGGGACGGGTGGGGGTGCGGCCTTCATGGACTTCCCGCACGACGCCCATCGTGCGGTCATCGCCGATTTCCTCGATGCGATCGACGAGGGTCGGGAGCCTTCGTCGAGCGGCCGCAGCGCGCTCCTCGTGCATCGGCTGATCGACGCGCTGCTCTCCTCCGCCCGGCGCGGCGTGCGGCTGCGGGTCGAAGGCTGAGCCGCGCTGCCCCTCAGGGCCGCCAGTCGAGATCGTCCTCGGGCGGAGCCGACAAGAGCTCGTCGAGGGTCCAGGGGCAGCGCTCGGGGATGCGGGCCGCGGCCTCCCGCTCGCCGTGGGCTTCGAGCGTGCGGGCGACCTTGGGCAGGACCTGGGCGTAGAGACGCGGCAAGGCCGCCTCGACCTCCCGGCGGATCGCGGGGGTGATCCGGTCCTCGATTTCGGCGAGCGCGTCGTCCACCGAGTTGAGCCAACCGGGGCGCGGATCGCGGGCCGGCGAAAAGGCGAGCTTCAAGCGGTGCTCGATGATCCGCCGCAGTTGGCTCGCGACCGCGTTGCGCTGCTCCTTGCCCAAGTCCTCCACCTCCTCGGCGAGGTGCTCGAGGTCGAGCGGACCGTTCCAGCGCTCGGCCGCGAGCCGGCGCAACGCCGCCGCCTGCTCCTGCGTCCAGGCGTAGAAATCCTCCTCGTAGAGCGCGGCCGATCGGCTGGTCATCGCATCCTCCACGGCGGAAAATAGCACGGCCGCGGCGGCCGGGTCAGCGGCGGCGCATTCCCACGGCTCGGCCGCCGCACGGTCACAGCGGAAGGGCCGGGCCACGGGGCGGGCGGAGCGCGGTGCCTGGAGGGAGCGAGCGATGAGGGCGGAGCGGCTCGGCATCGTGGGGCTCGGGTCGATGGGCGCACCGATCGCCCGCAGGCTGGCGCTGGCCGGCTTTCCGACGACGGTGCTCGACCGCGACGAAGGGCGCATGCGCGCCCTCGAGGGAACGCCGCACCTGTCGCTCGCCGCGGATCTCGAGGAGCTCGAGCGGGAGGCCGACATCCTCCTGACCTGCCTGCCGAGCGAGAAGGCCGTCCTCGAGGTGGCCGCGGCGCTGCGCCGTCCGGGCCTGCTCGTGGCCGACCTCTCGACGATCCGCCCGACCACCGCGCGCCGGCTCCACGCCGAGCTCACCGCCCGCGGCATCCGCCACGTCGAATGCCCGATGATCGAGGGCGTCGCGCGAGCCGAGGCCCGCACGCTCTTCCTTTTGGTCTCGGGCGAGCCGGCCGACATCGAGCGGATCCGCCCGCTGCTCCCGGTGATCGGCAGCGAGCACCGGATCGTCGGTTGCCCCGGAGCGGCGAGCCGGATCAAATGCGTCCAGAACGGGCTCGGCCTCGTCCAGCTCGCGGCGATGGCCGAGGCGCTCACGCTCGTGGCCGCCGACGGCGGCGACCTCGACCGCTTCGTCGAGGTCGTGGCCGGAGCGGGCGGGATGGCCGCCTCGCCGCTCTTCCGGGCCGCCGCACCGCGGATGCGCGAACCGGCGCCCGAGCCCGCGGAGAGACTCCGGATCGGCGCCAAGGACAGCGTGCTCGCCGAGGGCCTGGCCGAGGAGCTGGGGCTCGACCTGCCGCTTTTCCGGCGCACCGCCGAGTTGTTCCGGGCGGCACTCGGCCAGGGCCTGGGCGAGGCCGACATCGCGGCGATCGCTCGGGCCCTCGAGCGGGAGACCGGCATCCGCCTCGCCCGCGCCGACGATGCGCCGAGGTGATCGGCACCGAGCTCGCATCGCCGGGCCGGAACGCCCGATCCCGACCTCCCTCGGCCGCCAGGGGGAGGCCCGGCCGCATCCCGTCACGGTCTCCAACCGTCTCGCACGCGGCGCACCGGCCGGTCCCGGCCGTGAGGGCGGCACGATTCGGGGTCGATGCGCACGGCACGACCCTACCCGCGGCGAAGGCGGGTTCTCTTCTGCCGGCCCCTGCTGCTAGCAACGGCCTCCCGTCGAGCGGGCGCGACAGCCTGTCCGCGTTCCCCTCGGCCGTTCGATCGTCGGACCCCACCCCGATCCAGCAGGACGAGGCGCATGAACGTCACGGTAACGGTTCCCAAGTTCGGCATCGCCCAGAGCGTGCCCAGGACCGAGGATCCGCGCCTTCTGACCGGTGGCGGCCGCTATACCGGCGATCTCGTCCTGCCGGGCACGCTGCACGCCGTCTTCGTGCGCTCGACCGTCGCGCACGGCGTGCTGCGCGCGGTCGACACCGCCGCCGCGGCGGCGGCACCCGGGGTCCGACTCGTGCTGACCGGCCGGGAGCTCGCCGAGGCCGGTTACGGTACCCTCCCCTGCGCGGTGGCGCTCACGAGCAAGGACGGCCGGCCGATGATCGTGCCGCCCTTCCCCGCCCTCGCCACCGATCGGGTGCGCTGGGTCGGTCAGCCGATCGCCCTCGTGGTCGCCGACACGCTCGCGCAGGCCAAGGACGCGGCCGAGCTCGTGCGGGTCGAGATCGAGCCCTTGCCGGCGGTGGTCGACATCGAGGCGGCCGTCCGGCCCGAGGCACCGCAGCTCTTCGCCGAGATGCCGGGTAACGTCGCGTTCGATTGGTGGTGGGGGCCACAGGAGGAAGTCGAGCGGGCGATCGCCCGGGCCCACCACGTCACCCGGGTGCGGCTCGTCAACAACCGGGTGGTCGTCAACCCGATGGAACCGCGGGGCGCCATCGCCTCCTTCGAGGAGGGCCGCTACGTGCTGCGCACCGGCTGCCAGGGCGTGTTCGGGCTCCGCGCCCAGCTCGCCACCGTGCTGAAGGTCCCGCCCGAGCGGATCCGCGTGCTGGCCTTCGACATCGGTGGCAGCTTCGGCATGAAGGCCTCGACCTTCCCCGAGCATCTGCCGATCCTGCACGCGGCGGCCATCCTCGGCCGGCCGGTCGCTTGGATGAACGACCGCTCCGAGAGCTTCCTGTCCGACTATCACGGCCGCTCCTCGATCCTCGAGGGCGAACTCGCGCTCGATGCCGAGGGCAATTTCCTGGCCGTGCGAGTCAAGGGCCTGGGCGAGCTCGGCGCCTACGTGACCGCCTACGGACCGGCGATCCCGACCATGGTCGTGCAGAAGAACGTGGCGAGCCTCTACCGCACCCCACTCTTGGCGCTGCGGATCCGAGGGGTCGTGACCAATACCGTGCCGATGACCGCCTATCGCGGCGCCGGCCGGCCCGAGGGTGTGTATCTCATGGAGCGGCTCGTCGAGCAGGCGGCCCGCGAGCTCGGCCGCGACCCGATCGGGCTGCGCCGGCAGAACCTGATCCGCCCGGACGAGCTGCCGTTCCGCTCGTCCTGTGGCCTCACCTACGACTCGGGCGACTTCGAGGCGGTGCTCGACGCCGCCCTCGCGAAGGCCGACTGGCGGGGCTTTCCCGCCCGCGCGGCGGAGAGCGCGCGGCGCGGCAAGCTGCGCGGCCGGGGCTTGTGCGCCTATCTCGAGGTCACGGCACCGCCGGGCAAGGAGCACGGCGGCATCCGTTTCACCGAGGACGGGCGGGTGATCCTGGTCTCGGGCACCCTCGATTACGGCCAGGGTCACCGCGCCGCCTTCTCCCAGGTGCTGCACGAGAAGCTCGGCGTGCCCTTCGAGCGGATCGAGCTCCTGCAGGGCGACAGCGACCAGCTCCTCTACGGTGGCGGCACCGGCGGCTCGCGCTCGATCATGGCGGCCTCCAAGGCCACCCTCGAGGCGGCCGATCAGGTGATCGCCAAGGGCAAGGCCCTCGCGGCCGAGCTCATGGAGGCGGCCGAGGCCGACATCCTCTTCGCGGGCGGGACCTTCACGGTGGCCGGCACCGACCGGCGGATCGGCCTCTTGGAGCTCGCCGCCCGGGGCCGCGAGCTCGGCCGCCCGCTCGATACGGATCTGGTGAGCGAGACCCCGCCCTCGGCCTTCCCCAACGGCTGCCACGTGGCCGAGGTCGAGGTCGATCCCGAGACCGGGGTGGTGGAGGTGGTCCGCTATTGCGCGGTCGACGATTTCGGCACGCTCGTCAACCCGCTCCTGGTCGAGGGCCAGGTCCAAGGCGGTATCGTCCAAGGGATCGGCCAGGCCCTTCTCGAGCACACGGTTTACGACCCCTCGGGCCAGCTCGTGACCGGCAGCTTCATGGACTACGCGTTGCCGCGGGCCGACGAGCTGCCCTCCTTCGAGCTCGCCTTCCACCCCGTGCCGGCCACGACCAACCCCTTGGGTGTGAAGGGCTGTGGGGAGGCCGGGATCACCGCGGCCCCGGCTGCGGTGGTCAACGCCGTGCTCGACGCCCTGGCATCCCGGGGGGTCTCGCATCTCGACATGCCGCTGACGCCGGAGCGGGTCTGGCGTAGCTTGCGGGCCGCGCGTTCCCGACCGTGAGGCGAGGCCTGCCGCCCGCGGCCCGCGAGTTGCGCTAGCCGGCCTCCGCGGGCCGGCGTTCACGACGACGAAAGGACGATGAACCAGTCGAAGACCGATCTGCGGCTCCGCCTCGACCGTCGACGTCTGCTCGCGCGGACAGGGTCCGCGCTCGCTGGACTTGCGCTCGGATCGGGAATTGCCGCGCCGGCGATCGGCCGTGCGGCAGCCAAGGCGTCGCACCGCTATTTCCCGAACCCGGATGCGCGGGGCGGCTGGCGCACCCTGGTCGCCCCGAACGTCGAGCCGTCCTCGGGCATGAAACGGGAGATCCGGCGGCTCGCCGGCGTCGACTGGTCGGCTCTGGCCGAGGCCTTCACCTACAGCGAGAGCTTCGGGCAGCGCTCGACGTTCCTCGTGATCCGCCGCGGCTGGATCGCGGCCGAGTTCGGCCCGGCGACCGCCTTCCACGTCGACTCGGTCTCCAAATCCGTGACCGGCCTCGCGGTGGCCCGCTTGCTCGAGCTCTCGGGCGACATGCGGCTCGGGCGGAAGCTCACGCCCAAGACCCCGGTGAGCGAGCTCTTGCCGGCGAGCTTCGCCGCGGGCGATCCGCGGCGGCGCAAGATCCGCCTCGGCCACCTCATGAGCATGACCTCGGGCCTCGAGCCGGACGACGATCCCTACCGTCCGGACTACGGGCCGGAGCGGGTGCTCCATCGGCCGGTCGTCGCCGAGCCCGGGGCGCAGTGGGCCTATTGCTCGGCCACCGTCGACCTCCTCGCCCTCGCCTTGCAGAACGTCACCGGTCGATCGCTGTCCGACTTCTTCGACGAGCAGGTCGGCGCCCGGATCGGCATGGCACCGACGAGCTGGGGTCGCTACGACGGGCTCGAGCGCGCCTGCTGCGGAGCCGTCATGACCGCCCGCGACCTCGCCCGGCTCGGCTGGCTCCTGCTCGCCGGGGGCCGCTGGGGCACGGCTGGCCGCACGGAGCGGATCCTCTCGCCCAAGATCGTGCAGCTCCTGACCCGGCCTTCGCCGCTCGCCCGCCGAGCTCGCTTCACGCCGACCCCGAACTCGCCCTTCCGGGTCGAACCCACCGCCCCGCTCGCTTACGGGATGCTCTGGTGGACCAACGCGACCGGCACGATGCTCGGCCCGAGCGTGCCGACCGACGCCTTCTACGCCCACGGCTTCCGGGAATCGCTCTTGATCGTCGTGCCCTCGCTCGAACTCGTCGTCGTGCGCGGCGGGTCGCTGCCGCTCGTCCTCCCCGCCTTCCGCCGCGAGCTCATGGCCAGGGTCGTGGCCGCCGTCGTCGCCTGAGCCGCCGCGGGAGACGAAGCCGCCTCACCGCACCGCGGAGAAGGCGGTGGGCTGAAGGATCATGCTTTCGACGTTGGCCAGGATCGGCCCGTCCTTCTCGCTTTCCGCGCGCTTCTCGAGCCATTCCGGATCGTTCATGAACGCGGTCCACTTCCGCTCGCGCTCGGCCAGGCTCTCCCAGGCCAGCAGGTAATAGAGCGCCTGGTTCGACGGACCGATCAGCACCGTCCAGAAGCCCACCTGGCGGATCCCGTGCTTCTGCCAGAGCCCGAGGGTCGTGTTCCGGAAGCGGTCGAGAAGCGCCGGCAGACGCCCCGGCAGACAATGGTAGATGCGCAGCTCGTGGATCATCGACACGGCCTCCCTTCCACACGCGTGTGTGCCGTCACCGACGAGCACGCATCCGTGCTCCCGTCGAGCCGGCCGAAGGCGCCCCTGACCTGCGGTCGTTGACAAGCTCGCCTCGATCCGACAACCGCGGGCGGGAACCGTGCCGGGAGGGAACCGATGGCCGCGCAGCGCTTCGATCTCGTGGTCGTGGGCGGCGGCCCGGGCGGCTACGTGGCGGCAATCCGCGCCGCCCAGCTCGGCATGAAGACGGCGCTCGTCGAGCGCGAGCATCTGGGCGGCATCTGCCTCAATTGGGGCTGCATCCCGACCAAGGCCTTGTTGCGCTCCGCCGAGGTGCTGGAGCTCGTGCGCCACGGGCGGGCCTTCGGCCTCGCCTGCGACGACCCGCGCTTCGATCTCGGCGCGGTCGTCGAGCGCTCGCGCGCGGTGGCGGGCCAGCTCTCGCGCGGCGTCGCACATCTCCTCAAGAAGAACAAGGTGACGGTGTTCGACGGGCACGGCCGGCTCGCGGGCAAGGGCAAGCTCGGGGTCCGCCTCGCCAAGGGCGGCGAAGCGACCCTCGAGGCCCCGCACATCGTGCTGGCCACGGGTGCGCGCGCCCGAGAGCTCCCCGGCCTCGAGGCGGACGGGAAACTGGTTTGGACCTACAAGGAAGCGATGGTGCCGGAGATCCTGCCGAGCTCGCTCCTGGTCGTCGGCAGCGGGGCGATCGGCATCGAGTTCGCCTCCTTCTATCGGTCGCTCGGCTCGGCGGTGACGGTGGTCGAGGTCCTGCCGCGCATCCTCCCCGCCGAGGACGAGGAGATCGCGGCCTTCGCCCACAAGGCCTTCGAAAAGCGGGGCATCCGGCTCTTGCCGAACGCCACGGTCGCCGGGCTGAAGCACGAGGGTGACGCGGTCCGGGCCACGCTCCGGCAGGGCGGGACGACGAGCGAGGAGCGCTTCGATCGGGTGATCCTGGCGGTCGGGATCGTCGGCAACGTCGAGGAGATCGGCCTCGAGGGCACGGCCGTGCGCGTGGAGAAGACCCACGTCGTGACCGACGGCTACGGCCGGACCGAGGAGCCCGGCATCTGGGCCATCGGTGATCTCACGGGCCCGCCCTGGCTCGCCCACAAGGCGAGCCCTGTCTCTTATAAACCACTCCGCGCCCACGAGCCTAA
>JAILZQ010000233.1 GCA_023512415.1 Geminicoccaceae bacterium
TCTCGTGATCCGCGCCGGCGAGACGCTCGGCATCGTGGGCGAGTCCGGCTCGGGCAAGACGACCCTCGGGCTCGCTCTGTTGCGCCTCTTGCCCTCGCGCGGGGTGATCCGGATCGGCGGGACCGACGTCCAGGGCTGGTCCTGGCGCCAACTGCGGCCGTTGCGCCGGCAGATGCAGATCGTCTTCCAAGACCCGTTCGGTTCCCTCTCGCCCCGGATGTCGGTCGGCCAGATCGTCGAGGAAGGCCTCGCGATCCACCGGATCGGCACGGCCGAGGAGCGGGCGCGTCGGGTCGCGCGGGCGCTCGAGGAAGTCGGCCTCGACCCGGACTGGGCGCATCGCTACCCGCACGAGTTCTCGGGCGGCCAGCGCCAGCGGATCGCCATCGCCCGGGCGCTCGTGCTCGAGCCGCGGCTTCTGGTCCTCGACGAGCCGACCTCGGCGCTCGACATGTCGGTCCAGGCGCAGATCGTCGATCTCTTGCGGGGCCTGCAGGAAAAACGCGGCCTCGCCTATCTCTTCATCAGCCACGATCTGCGGGTGATCCGCGCGACCAGCCATCGGGTCGCGGTGATGAAGGACGGGGTGGTCGTCGAGGAAGGCCCGGTCGAGCAGATCTTCGAGGATCCCCGCCATCCCTACACCCGGGCCCTCCTCGCCGCGGCACTCCGGGTGGAGACCGCCCCGGAAGGCGTCGTCGCGAGCTGAGGGGACCGACCCGAGGCGAAGCGAGCGACCGCAGCGCCCGGTGAGCCACCGCCGACGCGACACCGAGGAGGAGCGCCCGGGCAGCCGAACCGGCTCGTGCGCCGAGCGAGCCTGCCCCGTCCTCGGGCCCGAGCCTCGCGGGAGCCGTCAATGGTTCCGCCGCGGTGCCGGGCCGTGGGTGTCCACCACCTTGAGGTGCAGGACCGCAGGCTCGAGGCAGGCGCCGGTCGAGAGTTGGCCCACGAGCGAGCGGTAGATCTCCTGCCAAGGCGTCTGGCTCGGCGGGATCGGCTTCGCCGCTTTGGCGAGCTCCTCGCGACGCCGGGCGATCTCGTCGGCGCTCAACAGCACGTCGAGACGGCGGGCGTGGAGGTCGAGCCGGACCCGGTCCCCGGTCCGCAAAATCGCGAGATTGCCACCCACTGCCGCCTCCGGGCTCGCGTTGAGGATCGAGGGACTCTCGGACGTGCCGGATTGACGGCCGTCGCCGATCGTCGGCAGGGCGCGGATCCCCTTGTCGATCAATTTCTTGGGTGGACGCATGTTGACCACCTCGGGTGCTCCGGGATAACCGACCGGCCCACAATAGCGGATGAACAAGAACGAATTCTCGTCCACGTCGAGATCGGGATCGTCGATCCTCGCGTGATAGTCCTCCGGACCGTCGAAAACGACCGCCTTGCCCTCGAACACCCCGGGATGCTCCGGATGTTCGAGGTACTTGCGACGGAACTCGTCGCTCACGACCGAAGTCTTCATCACCGCACTGTCGAAGATGTTGCCCGAGATGATCACGAAGCCGGCCTCGGGCTTCAGGGGATCGTGGTAGGGGCGGATCACTCGGCGATCGGAGGCGAACGGGATCGACTCGAGATTCTCGGCCACGGTCTTGCCGGTGCAGGTGAGGGCATCGCCGTGCAGCCGCCCGGCGGCCAACAGCTCCTTCAAGACCGCCGGCAAGCCGCCGGCCCGATAATATTCCTCACACAAATATTCGCCCGCCGGCTGGACGTTGACCAGGAGCGGCACGTCGCGGCCGAGTTCCCAATCCTCGATCACGAGCGGCACGCCCATGTGCCGGGCGATGGCGATCAGGTGCGGCGGGCAGTTCGTCGAGGCCCCGATCGCCGCCGCGGCCACGATCGCGTTCTCGAACGCTTTTCTCGTCAAGATCTTGGACGGTCGGAGATCCTCGCGCACCATCTGCACGATGCGCTTGCCGGTGGCGTACGCGATCTGGCCGCGCTCGCGGTAGGGCGCGGGGATCGCCGCACAGCCGGGAAGGCTCATACCGAGGGCTTCGGCCATCGCGTTCATCGAGGAGGCGGTGCCCATGGTGTTGCAATGGCCGATCGAGGGGGCCGAGGCCAGCGCCATGTCCATGAAGGCGTCGTAGTCGATCTCGCCCTTGGCCATCAACCGGCGCGCTTCCCAGATGATCGTACCGGAACCGGCGAGCCTACCCTTGTAATAGCCGTTGAGCATCGGACCGCCGCTGAGCACGATCGCCGGGATGTTCACGGTCGCCGCACCCATCAGCAGGGCGGGGGTCGTCTTGTCGCAGCCGGTCGTGAGCACGACCCCGTCGATCGGGTAGCCCCAGAGGACTTCCACGAGGGAAAGGTATTGTAGGTTGCGGTCGAGCATCGCGGTCGGCCGCTTGCCGGTCTCTTGGATCGGGTGGACCGGGAACTCGAGCGGGATGCCGCCCGCGTCGCGGACCCCGTCGGCCACGCGCTTGGCGAGCTCCAGATGGTGGCGGTTGCAGGGTGCCAGATCCGAGCCCGTCTGGGCGATGCCGATGATCGGTCGGCCGGATTGCAGCTCCTCGCGCGTCAGCCCGAAATTGACGTATTTCTCGAGGTACAGGGCGGTCATGTCCGCTTCGTGCGGATCGTCCCACCACTCTTGCGAGCGCAGCCGCTTCTTCCCTTCACCGCTTCCGCTGCCGGCCATGACGACCCTCCTCGAGACGCTCGGCCGGGTTCAACGCCCGAGCCGCGCGGGCGTCAAGGCGCGAGGGAGGGAAGCAGCCCCGCCCTCGGCTCGCCGATCGGTGGCCCGCCTCCTCTCGGCGGCGCCGAGACCGGGGGGTGGGTGGAGACCCGACGCCTTCCGCCCTATAAGCGCGCAAAGCTCGCGAGCCTCGACCATGCCCACGACCGACACCCTGTTGACCGAAGCCTTGACCTTCGACGACGTCCTCTTGGAACCGGCCTATTCCGAGGTGTTGCCGGCCGAGGTCGACGTGCGGACCCGGCTCACCCGGGAGATCGAACTCGGCATCCCGCTGATCTCGGCGGCGATGGACACCGTGACCGAGGCCAAGATGGCGATCGCCATGGCCCAGCACGGCGGCCTCGGCGTCCTGCACCGCAACCTCTCGATCGAGGAGCAGGCGGCGCACGTCCAGCAAGTGAAGAAGTTCGAGGCCGGGATGGTCGTCAATCCCTTGACCGTGCGCCCCGACACCCCGCTCTCCGAGGCCCTCGACCTCATGGACCGGCACGGCATCTCGGGGCTTCCCGTGGTCGAGGGCCCCTCCGGCCGACTGGTCGGCATCTTGACCCATCGCGACGTGCGCTTCGTACCGCGCAGCGACCGGCCGGTCCGCGAGCTCATGACCGCCGAGCGGCTCGTCACGGTCCGCGAAGGGGTCGGACGGGCCGAGGCCATGGCGCTCCTCCACGAGCACCGGATCGAAAAGCTCCTCGTGGTCGACGAGGCCTTCCGGCTCAAGGGCCTCATCACCGTCAAGGACATCGAAAAGGCGCAACGCTATCCGAACGCCTGCAAGGACGAGCAGGGGCGGCTCCGCGTCGGGGCCGCGACCGGCACCGGGCGCGGCGGGATCGAGCGGGCCGAAGCCTTGATCGCGGCCGGCTGCGACGTGATCGTCGTCGACACGGCCCACGGCCACAGCAAGGGCGTGCTCGACACGGTGGGCGCGATCCGCCGCTTGTCCAACGCCGTCCAGATCGTCGCCGGCAACATCGCGACGGGCGCCGCGGCGGAAGCGCTGGTCGAGGCCGGGGCCGACGCGGTCAAGGTCGGCATCGGGCCCGGGTCGATCTGCACGACACGGATCGTCGCCGGGGTGGGGGTACCGCAGCTCTCCGCCATCTGGAACGCCGCCGCCGTGTGCCGGCCGAAGGGCGTTCCGGTCATCGCGGACGGGGGGATCCGCGCCTCGGGCGATCTCGCCAAAGCCATCGCCGCCGGCGCCGACTGTGCCATGCTCGGCTCGATGCTCGCCGGGACCGACGAAGCGCCCGGCGAGGTGTTCCTCTACCAGGGACGATCCTACAAGGCCTATCGGGGCATGGGCTCCCTCGGCGCGATGGCCCGCGGTTCGGCCGACCGTTACTTCCAAGCCGAAGTGCGCGACAGCCTGAAGCTCGTCCCCGAGGGGGTGGAGGGGCGGGTGCCGTATCGCGGACCGGTCGCCAACGTCATCCATCAGCTCGTGGGCGGACTGCGGGCGGCCATGGGCTACACGGGCCAACCCACCATCGCCGCCATGCAGCAGGGATGTCGCTTCTTGCGCGTGACGCAGGCCGGCGTCCGCGAAGGGCACGTGCACGACGTGGCGATCACGCGCGAGGCCCCCAACTACCCACAGTCGAACTGACGGTCCGCTGCGCCGGGCGGTTGGGCCTCACGCCGCCGGTGCGCCCGGGTCCGGGCCCGGCTTCCCTCACGCCGCTCTGGCCACGGATCCGCTCGT
>JAILZQ010000234.1 GCA_023512415.1 Geminicoccaceae bacterium
GCCGACCGGCTCGCCGAACGGGCCCGCGAGGCGGGTCTCGAGGCGGCGCGGGACCTGCTCGCCACCTTCCTCCACCGCTGCGCGCGGACCGCCGCCGGGCGACCGCCACGCATCGAGCTCGTGCCGAACGAAGTCGAGCGGCTCGCCGCGCGCGCTCGAGCCCTCGGCCTTGATCGCTGCGGGGCCTTGTGGGAGAAGCTCGCGGCGCTCGCCGTCTCGGTCGAGGCCCTCAATCTCGACCCCGTCCAGGCGCTCCTGCCGCTCCTGCGCGAACTGGGCGGCGCCGGGGCGGAGCTCGCCGCGAGCCGATCCGGAGCGGAGTGAGGTTCGATGGCCGCGCGGGACGCGTTCTACGTCACCTCGCCGATCTACTACGTCAACGACAGCCCCCACATCGGCCACGCCTACACCACGCTCGCCTGCGACGTGATGGCCCGCTTCATGCGGCTCGACGGGCGCCGCGTCCGCTTCCTGACCGGCACCGACGAGCACGGCCAGAAGGTCGAGAAGGCCGCCAGGGAGGCGGGCAAGGAGCCGCAGGCCTTCACCGACGAGGTCTCGCAACGCTTCCGCCGGATGGTCGAGGTCATGGGCACGAGCCCGGACGATTTCATCCGGACGACCGAAGCGCGCCACAAGCGGGCGGTGTCGGCGCTCTGGCAGAAGCTCGTCGACGCCGGCGACATCTATCTCGGCACCTATGCCGGCTGGTATTCGGTCCGCGACGAGGCGTTCTACGCGGAAAGCGAGCTCGTCGACGGCAAGGCGCCGACCGGCGCGCCGGTCGAATGGGTGGAAGAGCCCTCCTACTTCTTCAGGCTTTCGGCCTGGCAGGAGCGGCTCTTGGCCTATTACGAGCGCGACCCGCAGACGGTGATGCCGGCGAGCCGACGCAACGAGGTCGTGAGCTTCGTCAAAGGCGGGCTCACCGACCTCTCGGTCTCGCGCACGAGCTTCCGCTGGGGCATCCCGGTCCCGGGCGACGAGCGGCACGTCATCTACGTGTGGCTCGACGCGCTCACGAATTACCTGAGCGCGCTCGGCTATCCCGACACCGAGAGCGAGCTCTTCACGACCTTCTGGCCGGCCGACCTGCACATGGTCGGCAAGGACATCGTCCGCTTCCACTCGGTCTATTGGCCCGCCTTCTTGATGAGCGCCGGGCTCGCGCCGCCGCGCCGGGTCTTCGCCCACGGCTGGTGGACCAACGAAGGCCAGAAAATCTCGAAGTCGCTCGGCAACGTGATCGACCCGTTCGAGCTCGTCGCCCGCTACGGGCTCGACCAGGTCCGCTACTTCCTGATGCGCGAAGTGCCGTTCGGCCAGGACGGCGATTTCTCGCGCGCCGCGATGCTCAAGCGGGCCAACCACGACCTCGCCAACGATTACGGCAACCTCGTCCAGCGCGTCTTGAGCCTGGTCCAGCGCAGCTGCGAGGGGCGCGTGCCCGATCCCGGCACACTCGCGGCCGAGGACGACGAGCTTTTGGCCGCGGCGCACGGCCTCGTCCCCTCGGTCCGTGGGGCCATGGACGAGGTCGCCCCGCACAAGGCGCTCGAGGCGATCTTCGACGTGGTCGGCCGAGCGAACCGCTACGTCGACGCGCAAGCCCCCTGGGCGCTCGCCAAGCGCGACCCTGTGCGGCTGCGGGCGGTGCTCTGGACCGCCTGCGAGACGATCCGCCACGTCGCCACCCTCACCCTCCCCTTCATGCCGACCGCGTCCGCGAAGATCCTCGACCAGCTCGCGGTGAGCGAGCCGGCCCGGCGGTTCGCTAGCCTCGGTCCCGACGGGGCGCATCTCGTGCCGGGCACGCCCCTGCCGCGCCCCGAAGGGGTGTTCCCGCGCCTGCAGGAGGCGGCGGCGTGATCGTCGACAGCCATTGCCACCTCGACTATCCGGGCCTCGCCGAGCGCGAGGCGGAGGTCGTCGCCAACGCTCGCGCGGCCGGGATCGTGGGTATGCTCACGATCGGCACCACCCGGGAAGGCTGGGCCCGGACGATCGCGATCGCCGAGCGTTGGCCGGAGGTCTGGGCCGCGGTCGGCATCCACCCGCACCATGCAGGCGAGGAGGGGCTCGAGGATCCGGCGCCACTCGTCGAGGCGGCACGCCATCCCGAGGTCGTGGCGATCGGCGAGACCGGGCTCGATTTCTACTACGACCGCGCCCCGCGCGACGCCCAGGAGCGGAGCTTCCGCACCCACATCGAGGCCTGCCGGATCACCGGTCTGCCGCTCGTCGTCCACACCCGCGACGCCGACGAGGCGACGATCGCCGTGCTCGAGGAGGAGATGGCGAAGGGCCCGTTCCGCGGCGTGATCCATTGCTTCAGCTCGTCGCGGCGGCTCGCCGAGCGGGCGCTCGCGGCGGGCCTGCATCTCGGGATCGGCGGCATCGTGACCTTCAAGCGCTCGGAGGAGCTGCGGGCGATCGTCGAGGACGTGCCCCTCGAGCGCTGCCTTCTCGAGACCGACGCGCCCTACCTCGCGCCCGTCCCGCACCGCGGCAAGACCAACGAGCCCGCCTTCACCGTCCACACCGCCAAGGCCTTGGCCGAAGTCAAGGGCGTTCCCTTGGCCGAGGTCGAGCGGGTGACCACGGCCGCCTTCTTCGCGCTCTTCGCCAAGGCCCGGCCCTTGGCCCGGGCGGCATGAGGGTCACGGTGCTGGGCTGCGGGACCTCCTCGGGGGTACCGCAGATCGGCTGCGATTGTCGGGTCTGCCGCTCGGCCGACCCGCGCGACAAGCGCCGGCGCTGTGCGATCTACCTCGACGTGGATGGTGTGAAGATCCTGGTCGATACCGGACCGGATCTGCGCCAGCAGTGCCTCGATGCCGGCATCTCGGCGATCGACGCGCTGCTCTACACCCACGCGCACGCCGATCATCTGCACGGGATCGACGATCTGCGGGCGATCAACAACATCATCATGGCACCGATCCCGACCTTCGCGCACGCGACCGTGTTCGAGCGGATCCGCGCCCGTTTCCCCTACGTGTTCGAAGGCGGCCGCAGCGAGTTCGGCTTCTGGCGGCCCGAGCTCGCCCCGCACGCCTTCACCGGGCCCTTCACGGTCGGCGGAGTCGAGGTCGTGCCGTTCTTCCAGCGCCACGGGCGTGGGGAGAGCTGGGGCTTCCGGATCGGCCGTTTCGCCTACTCGACCGACACCGACGGGCTCGGCGAGGCGGCGTTCGACGCGCTGCGCGGGATCGAATGTTGGCTCGTCGATTGCCTGCGCGAGCGGCCGCATCCGAGCCACGCCCACCTCGCCATGACGCTCTCCTGGATCGAGCGGGTCGGGCCGAAGCGCGCCTTCCTCACCCACATGAACCACGAACTCTCCTATGCCGACTGGTGCGAGCGGCTGCCCGCGGGCGTGCTGCCGGCCCACGACGGCCTGGTCCTGGAGGTGCCGACGTGAGCCGACTGCTCGACGCGACGGGCTATCTGGACCTGCCGCCCGGCCGGCTCGCCACGCTCGTGACCTACCTCGAGATGCGCGAGCCGCCGCCCGCGCGGCCGGTCCCCGAGCGGCCGGATCTCGCGCTCCGCCGCTGGGAGCGGCCCGAGCCCGAGGCCTACCGGGCGCTGTATCGGCGGGTGGGCGAGCCCTGGCTCTGGTTCTCGCGCCTTCTGCTCACGGACGCGGCGCTCACCGCGATCCTCCACCGTGCGGGGCTCGAGGTTTGGCTGCCGGAGCGAGCGGGCGAGCCGATCGGGATCCTCGAGCTCGATTTCCGGACCGCGGGGGAGTGTGAGCTCGCCTTCTTCGGCCTCGTCCCCGAGGCGGTCGGCACGGGCGCCGGCCGCTGGCTCATGGCCCGCGCCCTCGAGCGGGCCTGGCGACCGGGGATCGGTCGGGTCTGGGTGCACACCTGCCACCTCGACCATCCCGAGGCGCTCGGCTTCTACCTCCGCTCTGGCTTTCGGCCCTACAAGCTCGCGATCGAGGTCTTCGACGACCCGCGCCTTTCGGGTGTGCTGCCGCGTACGGCAGCACCTCGCGTGCCGCTGATCGAACCCTGAGCAGGCCGCCCGAAGAGGCGGTCCGCCGGCTCAGCGCTCGACCGGCGTGTCCGGCTGCGCCCCCCACTCGCTCCACGAGCCGTCGTAGACCGCCACGTCCGGCCGGCCGAGCTCGAAGAGGGCCAAAGCCGCGACCGCCGCCGAGACGCCCGAGCCGCAGCTGCAGGTGATCGGTCGATGGAGATCGACCCCGGCGCGGACGAAGAGGGGCCGCAGCTCGCTCGGCGGCTTGAGCCGGCCGTCGGCGGTGAGCAGCTCGCCGTAGGGCAGGTTGACGCTGCCCGGGATGTGGCCCGAGCGCAGGCCCGGCCGCGGCTCGGGCAGCTCGCCCG
>JAILZQ010000235.1 GCA_023512415.1 Geminicoccaceae bacterium
GTCAAGACCTCTACTTCCACCTGGGGATGCTGGTCAACGTCTTCAACCTGCCGATGAACAAGATCCGATACATTGGGGGTACCGTAGGCGGTGGTTTTGGTGCCAAAAATGACATTCACTGCGATCATGTTGCGGGGGTAATGGCGCTCAAGATCCGCAAGCCCGTCAAGTACCGCCACACAAGGCATGAGGAGATGCTATATACCACCAAACGTGGACCTTGGATATTCGAGTTCAAGGACGGTGTAAAGAAGGATGGCAGGATAGTCGCGCGCCAGGTTAGGACTATCCACGACACCGGGGCCTACTGTGGAATGGGCCCATACGTGGTGGATAAAAATTCCATACTAGTGGCCGGCCCGTTTGCAATCCCCGCTATCGCGATCGATGGGATGTGTGTGTTCACCAACAAACCGGTCGCGAGCTCGATGCGTGGTTTTGGGATCATCAATGGGACCTCTGCGGATCAGCTGCAGATGGACCGCGTCGCCGAAGCCATCGGCAAGGATCCATGGGAAGTCCGCTTCATCAACGCTTGGCGCGAAGGCGACCTAGGTGCGACCCAGTTTCCGGTGGAGGCTGCCGGTCTTATCGAGGCGATGCAAAGGGCGGCTGAGCTGGCGGGGATCGAGCTCCCAGATCGTCTTCGAGAGATGAGCTCGCGGAGGAGGTGATTAGTATGAAAAAGCGAGGTGTTGGGATATCCTGCAATACGCACCCGGCGGGGCTGAAAGGGGGCGGCGATCCGAGCCAGGCGCTGGTCCACGCCACGCCGACCGGCAAGTTCGTCGTGGCGCTCTCCTCGATCGACCTGGGTCAGGGGATGAAGTCCGTCACCCGCCAGCTCGCTGCCGAGACCCTGGGCGTGCCGATCGAGGACGTGTTCGTCGACACGGCCGATTCCGACACGGGACCGCACTGCATGGGGAGCTTCGCCTCGCGCGGCACGCACCGGGCCGGCAACGCGGTGATCGCCGCGGCCAAGGAGGCCAAGGAGGTGCTGCTCGAGGTGGCGGCCGAAGAGCTCGAGGTGGACCCCAGGGACCTCGAGCTCGACGGGCGCGGCAACGTGCACGTCAAGGGTGTGCCCTCGCGGGCGATCAGCGTGCGGGAGGTGGCGCAACGGGCGCATTTCAAGCGCGGCAAGTCGATCTCCGGGCGCGGCATGTTCCTCGTCCCGCCCTCCGACGTCGATCCCGAGACCGGCGAGATGAACCCGGTCACCACGTACGCGCACGCCTGCATGGTGGCCGAGGTCGAAGTCGACGACGAGACCGGCGAAGTGACCGTGCTTTCCTTGAAGGCGGCCTACGAGATCGGCCGGGCGTTGAACGTCAAGCTGGTCGAGCAGCAGCTCGTGGGCGGGGCGTGGATGGGGATCTCCCATGCCCTCTACGAGACGCCCGAGCCCTGGTACCCCGACCGGGCGCACGGACCCACCGACTTCAACACCTACTTGATGCCCGGGCCGGGCGACATGTGCCCGGTCGAGATCGAGCTGCTCGAGCGGCCGGCCCTCGACGGCCCCTACGGCGCCAAGGGCATCGGCGAGATGTGCGCGACCCCGCCGATCCCGGCGATCGCCAACGCGATCTTCGACGCGGTGGGCGTGCGGATCACGGAGATGCCCTTCACGCCCGAAAAGATCCTCCGGGCGCTCGACGCCAAGGCCGGGCGCTGAGGCGTGGCGGCGGCGCGCACCGTCTACGGGCTGAGCGGTCCCGAGGCGCTCGCGAAGGCGCTCGAGGACGCCTTCTACCTGGCCGATCCGGAGCTCGCGACGGCAGCCTGGCTCGCGCTCGCGCTGGGCAAGCCGCTCCTCCTCGAGGGTGCACCCGGGGTCGGCAAGACCGAGGCGGCCAAGGCACTCGCCGGCATCCTCGGCCGGCGGCTCGTGCGGCTCCAATGCTACGAGGGGATCGACGCCGCGCACGCGCTCTACGAGTGGAACCATCCCCGCCAGCTGCTCGAGCTGCGCCGGGCGGGGGATCGGCCGGTCGACCTCTGGGCCGACACGTTCTTGATCGAGCGGCCCTTGCTCACCGCCTTGCGGCATCCCCGCGAGGTGGTCCTGCTGATCGACGAGATCGACCGCGCGGACCAGGAGTTCGAGGCGTTCCTGCTCGAGTTCCTCTCGGACTTCTCGATCTCGATCCCGGAACGCGGCACGCTCGTGGCGGCCGAGCGGCCGGTCGTGGTCTTGACCTCGAACCGCACCCGCGAGCTGCACGAGGCCTTGCGCCGCCGCTGCGTCTACCACTGGATCGACTATCCGAGCCCCGAGCAGGAGGCGCGGATCGTCATGCTGCGCGCCGCGGGCGTGGCCGAGCGGACCGCCAAGGCGGTGGCCCGCGCGGTCGCCCGGCTGCGCCAGGAGCCGCTCGTCAAGCCGCCCGGCATCGCCGAGGCGGTCGAGTGGGCGCAGGCGGTCGATCTGTTGATCGCCGGCGGCACGCCTTGGCCCGAAGCCTTCCGCCGCTCGCTCGGGGTGGTGATCAAGGACGAGGAGGACCTGCCCTACGTGAAAGAGCGGCTCGATTCCCTTCTCGCCGAGGCCCGGCCGTGAGCTGGCCGCCGCCCTTGCCCGGGGCCGCCCGGCCGTTCCTCGGCTTCGCCGCGCTCTTGCGCGCCCACGGCTTCGCGGTCGCCCCCGAACAGGTCGTGGCCTTCCTCGAGGCCGTCGAACTTTTGGGCCCGCGGCACGTGACCGACATCCGCCGCGCGGCGATCGCGACGCTCGCCCCGCCGCGCGAGCGGATCGACGAGTTCCTCGCCCTCTTCGCCGCGCACTTCTTGGGGGAGGGGCGGACGGCACCGGCCGAGGCGGGCGGGGGCGAGGCCGAGCCCCTGCGCGTCCAGGAGGAGGCGGGGGGCGAGGAGGAGCTCCGCCTCGAGGTCGTGGGCGAGACCAAGGGCGAGGCCGCGAGCCCGGCCGAAGCCCTGGGCCTGCGCCGCTTCGCCAGCCGTCCGGCGGCCCGCCCGCTCGAGCGCTTCCGCCGCGAAGCACCCCGGCGACTGCCGCGCCGGCGCGGGGCGGGGCTCGTGCGGGCCAAGCGCGGGCCCGTGGTCGACCTCGCCCGCTCGCTGCGCCGGGCGGCGGCGCGGGAGGGCGAGCTCGTCGAGCTCGCCTTCCGCAGGCGGCGGGTCCGCCAGCGCCGACTCGTGCTGTTGATCGACGTCTCGGGCTCGATGAAGGAGCAGAGCGAGACCAATCTGCGCTTCGCTCACGCCCTCGCCCGGGCCGCCGAGCGGCTCGAGGTCCTGACCTTCGGGACCCGGCTCACCCGCGTCACGCCGGCACTCCGGCTCCGCTCGGTGGACCGGGCGCTCGAGCGGGCGGCGCGCACGGTGCGCGACTGGGACGGCGGGACGCGGATCGGCGAGGCCTTGGCCGCGTTCCTGCGCGTGCCGCGACTCGTCGGCTTCGCCCGCGGGGCGGTCGTCATCGTCCTCTCCGACGGGCTCGAACGGGGCGATCCCGAGCTCATGGTCCGTTCGGTCGAGCGGCTCTCGCGGCTCGCCCACCGGCTCGTCTGGGCGAACCCGCTCGCCTCCGGGCCGGGCTGGCGGCCGGAGACGCAGGCGATGCGCGCGGTCCTACCGCATCTCGACGCGCTTCTGCCGGCCGGCTCGGTCGCGACGCTCTGCCGCGAGGTCCTGGCGCTCGCCCGCGACCGCGGGGAACGGAGGCGTGCCGCATGAGGGGCCTCGTCGACGCCCATTTCCACTTCTGGCGGCGGGCCGATCTGCCGTGGCTCCAAGGCCCGATGCAGCCGCGGATCTTCGGCGCTTACGAGCCCTTGCGGCGCGACTACCCGCTCGCCGAGTACCTGGCCGACATCGCCGGGACGGGGGTCGAACGCGCGGTCTACGTGCAGGCCAACTGGGCGCCCGAGCGGGCCCTGGACGAGGTCGCCTGGGTCGCGGGCGAGGCCGAGCGGGCGGGCTTTCCGGTCGCGATCGTGGCCTTCGCCGATCTCTTGGCCGAAGACGCGCCCCGCCGGCTCGAGGAGCTCGCCCGGCATCCGGCGGTCAGGGGCATCCGCCAGCAGCTCCATTGGCACGAGATCGCCCAATACCGCTTCGCCGCCCGGCCCGACCTCCCCTGCGACCCGCGGCTGATCGAGAGCTGCCGGCGGCTCGGCGAGCTCGGCCTCGTCTTCGAACTCCAGATCTTCGCGGGCCAGGTCGAAAGCGCCCTCACGCTTTTGCGCGCCTGCCCGGGAACCGGCTTCGTCCTGGTCCACGCGGGCATGCTCGAGGATGCGAGCGAGGCGGGCTTCGCGCGCTGGCGGGCGGCGCTCGCGCGGCTTTCGGCCGAGCCCAACCTCGCCTGCAAGCTTTCGGGGCTGAACACCTT
>JAILZQ010000021.1 GCA_023512415.1 Geminicoccaceae bacterium
GGACGGACCGGGCCGGGTCGGCGGCGGCGACCCCTCGCAGCGTCAGCTGCGGGTGGCGGAGCGCATCCGGCATCTTTTGGCCGAAAGCTTGATGCGCGGCGAGATCCACGATCCGCGGCTCGAAGGCTTGAGCATCACCGTCGCCGAGGTCCGGGTGAGCCGTGACCTCAAGCACGCCACCGTGTTCGCGACCGAGCTCGGTCGCCCGCTCTCGCCCGCGGCGCGGGCCGCGCTCGAGCGGGCGGCACCGGCGTTGGCCGGATGGCTCGCCCGGCAGATGCACCTCAAATACGCGCCGCGGCTGCACTTCGTCGCCGATGCGCTGTTCGACGAGGCGGCCCGGATCGAGCGGCTTTTGGCCGAGGAGCGGCTGCGGCTGCACCCTGCGCCGGCGGGAAAGGACGATGAGCCGCGTACGTAAGGGACGGTCGATCCACGGCTGGCTGGCCATCGACAAGGGGCCGGGGATGACCTCGACCGAGGTCGTCAACCAGGTCAAGCGGCTGACCCAAGCGCAGAAGGTCGGCCACGGCGGAACCTTGGATCCGCTCGCCACCGGGGTCCTGCCGGTGGCACTCGGCGAGGCCACCAAGACCGTCCCGTACGTGATGGACGCGCCCAAGAGCTACGTCTTCACGCTGCGCTTCGGCGAGGCGCGCGATACCGACGATGCCGAGGGCCGGGTCGTGGCAACCAGCCGGCGCCGTCCCTCCGACGCCGAGATCGAGGCGGCGCTCGAGGCTTTCCGCGGCGAGATCCTGCAGCGACCGCCGACCTTCGCCGCGGTCAAGGTGCAGGGCGAGCGAGCCTACGATCGCGCCCGGCGGGGTGAGACCGTGGTCCTGGAGCCTCGGCCGGTGCGGATCGACGAGCTGCGGCTCGTGGCGCGGCCGGACCCCGATCACGCCCGCTTCGTGATGACCTGCGGCAAGGGCGCCTACGTTCGCGCGCTCGCCCGCGATCTCGGCGAGGCGCTCGGCTGCTTCGCCCACGTGGCGGAGCTGCGTCGCACGGCGGTCGGGCCGTTCGGCCTGGACCGCGCGATCTCCTTGGACGCCTTGGCGCGGCTGGTCGAAGAAGACTCGCTGCCCCAGGCGCTGATCTCGGTGGCGAGGGCGTTGGCCGGCATCCCGGAGCTCGCCGTCACCGAGCCGCAGGCGCTGCGGCTCCGGAGTGGCCAGGCGATCCGCATCGTCCCGCGCCTTTTGGGCGAGGCCGCGGTCGAAGGGGCCACGATCAAGGTGACCCGAGGGGGCGAGCTCGTAGCGCTCGCCCGGCTCGAGGGCGCCGAGCTCAGCCCGCTGCGGGTGTTCAACCTCGAGGGCGGCATCGCCGCCCGGGCCCGGGAGTAAGGCCGATGTCGATCACCGCCGAACGCAAACAGGCGCTCATCAAGGAATACGCGATCGGAGCCGGCGACACCGGCTCGCCCGAGGTGCAGGTGGCCCTGCTCTCGGAGCGGATCGCCAACCTCACGGAGCACCTCAAGACCCACCAGAAGGACTACGCCTCGCGCCGCGGCCTGTTGATGATGGTCGGCCAGCGGCGCAGGTTGCTCGACTATCTCAAGCGGCGCGACCAGGGTCGCTACCAGAAGCTGATCGACCGGCTCGGCTTGCGCCGCTGAGGCGCTCCCGCCGCCGGTTGCAGCGGACATGCGCGCCCTCGGGGCGCGGTGAAAGGCGAAAGTCACGATGTTCACGATCACGCGCAAAGAAACCCAGTGGGCCGGCAAGCGGCTCGCGCTCGAGACCGGCCGGCTCGCCCGCCAGGCCGACGGCGCGGTGCTCGCCTCGCTCGGCGAAACGGTGGTGCTCTGCACCGCCGTCGCCGCCCGCTCGGTCAAACCGGGGCAGGACTTCTTCCCGCTGACCGTCAATTATCAAGAGAAAGCGTTCGCTGCGGGAAAGATCCCCGGGGGCTTCTTTCGCCGCGAGGGCCGTCCCTCCGAGAAGGAGATCTTGGTCTCCCGGCTGATCGACCGCCCGATCCGGCCGCTGTTCCCGGACGGTTTCAAGAACGAAACCCAGATCATCTGTACCGTCCTGGCGCACGACGGCGAGACCGATCCGGACATCGTCGCGATGATCGGCGCCTCGGCGGCGCTCACGATCTCGGGCATCCCGTTCTTCGGCCCGATCGGGGCGGCCAAAGTCGGCCTGATCGACGATGCGTTCGTGCTCAACCCGACGATCGAGCAGATCAAGCGGAGCAAGCTCGAGCTCGTCGTGGCGGGGACCCGCGATGCGGTGATGATGGTCGAATCGGAGGCGCACGAGCTCTCGGAGCAGCAAATGCTCGAGGCCGTGATGTTCGGCCATCGGGGCTTCCAGCCCGCCATCGACCTGATCCTCCGGCTCGCCGAGGAGGCGGCCAAGGATCCTTGGGAATTCGTCCCACCCGACCATTCGGCGCTCGATGCCGAGATCGAGCGGCTCGCTCGGGCGGAACTCGCCGAAGCGTATCTCGAGCCGGTCAAGCAGGCTCGGCACGAGAAGGTCGGCGCGATCAAGGCCAAAGTCCTGGCCGAGCTCGCCACCGACGATCCGGCCAAGGCGCTCGTCGTGGCCGAGCGTTTCAAGGAGCTCGAGGCCAAGGTGGTCCGCTCGCGCATCCTCGAGGAGGGCCGGCGGATCGACGGCCGCGACACCAAGAGCATCCGGCCGATCCAAGCCGCGGTGGGCGTCCTGCCGCGGGTCCACGGCTCGGCACTCTTCACCCGCGGGGAGACCCAAGCGCTCGTGGTCGCGACCCTCGGCACCGGCCAGGACGAGCAGATCATCGACGCGCTCGAGGGCGATGCCCGCGAGCATTACATGCTCCATTACAACTTCCCGCCCTATTCGGTGGGCGAGACCGGACGGATCGGCTCGCCGGGTCGCCGCGAGATCGGCCACGGCAAGCTCGCTTGGCGGGCGACCCATCCGCTCCTGCCGCCCAAGGAGAAATTTCCTTACACGATTCGGGTGGTCTCGGAAATCACCGAGAGCAACGGCAGCTCGTCGATGGCCACGGTCTGCGGCGCCTCGCTCGCGATGATGGACGCGGGCATACCGCTCGCCCGGCCGGTCGCGGGCATCGCCATGGGGCTCATCAAGGAGGGTGAGCGCTTCGCCGTGCTCTCCGACATCCTGGGCGACGAGGACCATCTGGGCGACATGGACTTCAAGGTGGCCGGCACCGAACGGGGCGTCACCTCGCTGCAGATGGACATCAAGATCGCCGGGATCACCGAGGAGATCATGCGGGTCGCGCTCGAGCAAGCCCGGGTCGGTCGCCTGCACATCCTGGCCGAGATGGCCAAGGCGATCGGCCGGGCGCGCGAGGAGCTGCGCGAGACCGTGCCGCGGGTCGTGACCATCCAGATCCCGACCGACAAGATCGGCGCGGTGATCGGTCCGGGTGGCAAGGTGATCCGCGAGATCACCGAGACGACCGGGACCAAGATCGACATCGAGGACGACGGCAAGGTCAAGATCGCCTCCACCGACGCGGCGGCGACGCAGCGGGCGATCGACTGGATCCGCGGCCTGACCGCGACCCCCGAGGTGGGCGCGATCTACACCGGCAAGGTCGTGCGGGTGGTCGATTTCGGCGCGTTCGTCAATTTCCTCGGCAACCAAGACGGGCTCTGCCACATCTCCGAGTTGTCCAACGAGCGCGTCAACAAGGTTACCGATGTCGTCAAGGAGGGTGATCAGGTCAAAGTGAAGGTCCTGGCCATCGACGACCGCGGCAAGATCAAGCTCTCGATGCGGGCGGTCGACCAGACGACCGGAGCCGAGCTGCCCGTCCAGCCGCGGTCGGCGCGGACCGAGGGCGAGCCGCCCCGCGAGCCGCAGGACCGCGATCGGGGCGAGGGGCGCCGCCGCCAGCGGGCGCCGCTCTGAACCGTAGAACCACCCCGTTGCCGAGAGATCGACGAGAACGAGCGGACCCGCACGCGGGCACCGGCCGGGCGAGCGGCCGGGGGCTCGCGACCGCGCGGCCTGCCACGAGGAGAGCGGGGCCGATCGCAACCCCGCACGCGGAGCCTGGGTCATGAGTGCCGCAGTTCAGCCGATGGTCATCTCCGGGGCCGAGGTCTGGCCCTTGATCGAGGGAGGCAAGGGGGTGGCCGTGAGCAATGGCCGCTCGAGCGGGGCCTGGGCCGCGGCCGGCGGCGTGGGCACCTTCTCGGGCGTCAACCCCGATCTGATCGACGACAATGGCGAGTACGTGCCGCTCGTCTTCAAGGGTCGCGACCGCAAGGCCCGCCACGAGGAGCTGATCGACTACTCGATCAAAGCCGGCATCAGCCAGGCGCGGATCGCCCACGAGACCCGCAAGGGCGAGGGGCGTATCCACATGAACGTCCTTTGGGAGATGGCCGCCTGCGAGCGTGTGTTGCAGGGCGTCCTCGAGGGGGCCAAAGGCCTCATCCACGGGGTCACCTGCGGCGCCGGCATGCCCTACCGGCTGGCCGAGATCTGCGCCCGCTACCAGGTCTATTACTACCCGATCGTCTCCTCGGCCCGGGCCTTCAACGCCCTCTGGAAGCGCGCCTACCACAAGTTCCAGGAATGGCTGGGGGCCGTCGTCTACGAGGATCCCTGGCTCGCCGGCGGCCACAACGGACTTTCGAACAGCGAGGATCCCCGCAAGCCGGAACCTCCCTTCCCGCGCGTGCTCGAACTCCGCAAGCTCATGCGCAGCTTCGGCCTCGGCGACAAGCCGATCGTCATGGCCGGCGGGGTGTGGCACCTCAAGGACTGGAAGGATTGGATCGGCTCGCGCGAGCTCGGTCCGATCGCCTTCCAATTCGGCACCCGGCCGCTCTTGACCAAGGAGAGCCCGATCCCGGAGAGTTGGAAGAAACGGCTCCTCGAGCTCGTGCCGGGCGACGTCGTGCTGCACCGCTTCAGCCCGACGGGTTTCTACAGCTCGGCCGTGAAGAACCGCTTCCTCGACCGATTGTTCGCCCGCTCGGCCCGGCAGATCGAGTTCCGCGAGGAGCCCGATCCCGGGGAAGGGTTCACCCGGCCGCTCGCTTACGGCCGCAAGAGCGTGTACGTGCGCGAGGCCGATCTCGCGCGAGCGGAGGGCTGGATCGCCGAGGGGTACAGCCACCCGATGCGGACGCCCGATCGGACCTTGGTGTTCGTGACCCCGGAGGAACACCGGGAGATCCGTCGCGACCAGTCGGACTGCATGGGCTGCTTGAGCCATTGCAACTTCTCGAACTGGAAGGACCGCGACGACTATACCACGGGCAAGCTGCCGGACCCGCGCTCCTTCTGCATCCAGAAGACGTTGCAGGAGATCGCCCACGGCCGCGGCAACCCGATCGACGAGCAGCTCATGTTCTCCGGCCACAACGCCTACAAGTTCCGCGAGGATCCGTTCTACGCCAACGGCTTCGTGCCGACCGTCCGGCAGCTCGTGCAGCGCATCTTGACGGGCTATTGAGAGCCGGGGCGGCCGGCGGCCCCGTTCAATCGCGCATCTCGTCCTCGAGCACACCCCAGATCGCGGTGCGCTCGGCCCAGCCGCGCGTGCCGGCGATATCGAGGAAGCACCAGCGCGCGTCGCAGTCGAGCAGCCGGCCGATCACGCCCCGCTCGGCCCTGAGCAGGATGCGGGCCTCGCGATCGGGCGTACGGCGCAGCTCGAGGAGCTCGGCCGTGACGATCACGGTCCGCCGCCGGGAGAGGAGGCTGCCGTGGATCCAGCCCTCGTCGCCCTCGTGGTCGACGATCTTCCGCCAGGCGTCGAACTCCTCGACGATCTTCACCGGCAGGCCGAGGCGCGTATAGACCCAGCGGATCGGGTAGGTTTTGCCCGGCCCGCTGCGGACGTTGATCGACTCGCCGGCGAGCGAGACGAAGCGCGGCAGCGGCAGGCCGCTCGGGCCCACGGTTTGCGGTTCGGCCGGACCTGCCGGCGCGAGCAGGGCGAGGGCGAGCAGGGCGGCATGCCACCGCCACCTGCGGCGACCAGCGGGCAGGTCCGAAGCTCGAAGCATCGCCGCCTCGTACAAGCTGCCGCCGGCAGCCGTCCAGGGGGCACGGCGATTTGAGCCGGCCCGCCATTTCTGCTAGCCCACAAGGTGCCGGTTCGAAGCCGTCCGCCGGAGCCCGCGATGCCGCGTCCCCGTCCCGTCGTGATCGTCACCCGCAAGCTCCCCGAGCCGATCGAGGCCCGGATGATGGAGCTGTTCGACACCCGCTTGAACGCCACCGACCGTCCGTTCACCCGGGCCCAGCTGGTCGAGGCGGTCCAGAGCTGCGACGTGCTGGTACCGACGGTGACCGACAAGATCGACGCGGCGATCCTGGCGCAGGCGGGCGAGCGGCTGCGGCTGATCGCCAATTACGGGACCGGCGTCGACAACATCGACGTCGATGCCGCCTACAAGCGTGGCATCACCGTCACGAACACACCCGGCGTGCTGACCGAGGACACCGCCGACATGACCATGGCGTTGATCCTCGCGGTCGCCCGGCGGCTGGTCGAGGGCGAGCGCCTCGCGCGCTCCGGTGAGTGGCAAGGCTGGGCGCCGACCGCCATGCTCGGCCATCGGATCTGGGGCAAGAGGCTCGGCATCGTCGGCATGGGCCGGATCGGCAGCGCGGTCGCCCGACGGGCGCGTGGCTTCGGCCTCTCGATCCATTACCACAATCGCCGCCGCGTCCACGAATCGCTGGAAGCCGAGCTCGAGGCTACCTATTGGGAGAGCCTCGACCAGATGCTCGCCCGCGTCGACATCGTGAGCGTCAACTGCCCGCACACGCCGGCGACCTACCACCTGCTTTCGGCGCGGCGACTCAAGCTCCTGCAGAAGCACACCATCATCGTGAACACCAGCCGAGGCGAGGTGATCGACGAGGCCGCGCTCACCCGGATGCTGCGCGACAAGGAGATCGCCGGCGCGGGTCTCGACGTGTTCGAGCACGAGCCGGCGATCAACCCGAAGCTGCGCCAGCTCGACAATGTGGTCCTCCTCCCGCACATGGGCTCGTCGACGATCGAGGGCAGGCTCGACATGGGTGAGAAGGTCATCATCAACATCAAGACCTTCGTCGACGGTCACCGGCCACCGGACCGGGTCCTGCCGAGCCTGCTCTGAACCGTCCGGGATCCGGTGGCTCGGCGGTTTTTTCCGGCCCGGCAGAAGCTTCCGGGTGAAGCCGGCCGATCGGGACCGGTCCGCCCGGAGAATGATGGGTCCGGCCTCGTTGGCACGGCGGTTGCGACCGGATCGGTGCCATGCTCGATCCGACCAGCCTATCGCTGCCCGCAACGGGCCCGGCCACCGCCGGGTCTCGCGCCTCCGAGCCCGACGTCGGCGCCGACGGTTTCGCCTTCCTTCTGGCGCTGCTCGCCCTGGCACCGCCCGCGGGTTCGGCCGCGGAGCCGACCCCACGCGCGCAGCCGGGCGCGGCGGCCCCGCCGATCGGCACGGCTGCCGGGATCGCGGCCAACCCCGGGTTCGGCGCCGGCGCGGTCGCCGCCGGGCTAGCCGATCCGACTGCCGCGCCGTCCCCGTCGCTTCCGACCGTCGCCGCTCCGGCCTCTCTCGTCGATGGGACCGAGCCCGCGCCGAGAGTCGGTCCGAACAGGGTCGAGCCCCGACCGTCCGATGTCCCCCGCCCGAACGTCCCCTCCGGCTCCGTCGTCGATCCATCCGGCGTCGTCCCCGAGGGCCCCGCCGGGCTCGGCGGCTCGACCGCTGCGGAAATCGGCACCGGCAGCCCGGCCTTCGGCGCCGACCTTTCGGGCACCCGCGATGCCGCTTCCGACCCGGCCGGGGCCCCGACCGACAATTCGAGCACGGCGTTCCGGTCGGCGCCTCCGCCCGAGCGATTGGGCCATCGGCAACTCGGCGGACCGGCTCGCCTGCCAGCCCACGGGGAAGAGGCGGACCAAGCCGCACCCGGGACCCTCGCCGACGACGCTCGAACCCCAGCTGCCGGCCCCGTCGAAGAGACCGTTTCGACCTCGGACCCCGTCGCACCAGCCGTCGGGCCCGCCCGAGCCGAGGTCGCATCCGCCCCGCAGCCGACCGTCCAGGGGGCGCCGCCCGTGGTCGGACGTCCGTCACGACATGGACCGGTCGATCGGTCCGTGGCCGTGGGCGGTGTCGCCGACCATGCAACCGGCCGGACGGGGGAGACGCTCGATCCGACAGGCTCGCCCGTCGCTCCGCCGGCCCACGCCGCAGCCCTCCCCGATCCGCCCGCGAGTGCCGATTCGGCATCCGGCCGGCCGGGCGCGGATCCGGCCATGTTGCCGCGCACGACAGCCGCTCCGACGCTTCAGTCGCCGAGCGTTCGGATCGCCTCCGCCGTCCTCCAACGAGACGGGGCACCGATCGACAGGTTGCGGGTCGCCCTGGAGCCGGCGGAGCTCGGTAGCGTCGAGGTCACGCTCGCGAGCGAGCGCCGCGGCAGGACCCGTGCCCTAGTCCAGGTCGACCGGCCGGAAACGCTCGAGCTGCTGCAGCGCGAGCAGAGGACGCTCGAGCGGATTTTAATCGTGAGCGGCCTCGAGCTCGAGGCCGGCGGGCTCGAACTCGGATTGCGCCGCGACGGAAACCACCGGGAGGGACCGTTCGCGCCGACGACCGGAGGGACACCGGTGGGCGAGCCAGGCCGTTCGCTCGCGTCGGCTGCCCCGGCGCGGCTCCTCGAGCTGCGTTTGCTCGACCTCCTCGTTTGACCCCAACGGAGCCTTCGATGTCGACGAGCCCCGTCTCTACAGCGAGCCAAACCGTGCTTCGGCCCCGCGCGCCCGAGGAGACCGGTCTCGCGAGCAACTTCGAGACCTTTCTCCAGCTGCTCACCACCCAGCTCAAGAACCAGGATCCGCTCTCGCCGATGGACACCGAGCGCTTCACCAGCCAGCTCGTGCAGTTTTCGTCCGTCGAGCAGGCGCTCAAGACCAACCGCCGGCTCGAGGAGCTCGTGAACCTCACCCGCACGAGTGCCGCGAGCGCGGCTCTGGCGATGGTCGGCCGTGAGGTTCGTGTCGACGGCAGCCGCATGCTGGTCGACGGCCGCGGTGGCGTCACGATCTACGAGCTGCCGCAGCCCGCGGCCAGCGTCACGGTTCGGATCTTCGACGCGGACGGGCGTCTGGTCCACAGCGCGGCGGGCGGCACCGCAGCCGGTGCCAACCGCTTCGTCTGGGACGGCAAGCTGCTCGACGGCAGTCGGGCGCCGACCGGCCTCTACCGGATCACCGTCACCGCCCTCGACGGCCAGCGCCGGCCGATCGAGGCGACCCTCGAGCGGACGACCACGATCGAATCGCTCGAGACCCGCGAGAGCGGGCTCGTCCTCATGGCCGACGGGGTCCCGCTGGCCGCCGAGGCGGTCCGTCTCCTTCCTTCCGCAACGAGCTGAGCGCCGCCACCGAGCGGCGACTTCGAGGAGAACGCCCGCATGAGCTTGTTCGGCTCGCTGTTCACCGGCGTCACCGGGCTCACCGCCCAGAGCCGGTCGATGAGTATGATTTCCGACAACGTGGCCAACGTGAACACCACGGCCTACAAGCTGGCCGAAGCGCAATTCACGAGCCTGATCGCGCGCGAGTCGGGCTCGAGGACTTACCGCCCGGGCGGTGTGTCGGCGCAGGCTTTCTACACGATCGGCAGCCAGGGCCTGGTGCAGTCGAGCAGCTCGCCGATCCACGCGGCCATCGTCGGCCGCGGCTTCTTCGTCGTGAATTCTGCGGCCGACGCCACGGGACAACGGCTCTTCGCCCGAGCCGGGGATTTCGCTACCGATTCTCTGGGCAATCTGCGGACGCCGTCCGGCTTCTATTTACAGGGCTGGCGGCTCGACCAGAGCGGCGCACCGGTCGACGTCAACCAGCTCGAGACCGTCAACGTCAACATCGTCAACGGTATGGCGCTCGCCTCGACGCGGGTCGCGATCGGCGCCAACCTCGACGCCGACCAACCGGCGTTCACCGGCGCCTACGCCGCGGGCGACATGGCGGCGAACCTCGCAGGTGGCGGCGGCGTCGCGCCCCATTTCAGCCGGGTGGTGCAGATCTACGACAGCCTCGGTCGCGCGCACGAGCTGACCTTCGCCTTCCTCAAGGATCCGGCCGCCAACGTGTGGAACGTCGAGGTGGTGGCCGACCCCGCGGACGTCGACACCGGCGCCCATCCCGACGGGCTGATCGCTTCCGGCCAGATCACTTTCAACGGCGACGGTACCCTCGCCACCAACGGGCTCACGCCGGTCGTGGCGGGCGCGCAGGGCGCCGCGATCACCTGGCTCGCTGCCGGCGGGGCCGATCCGAGCGACCTGGTGATCGACCTCGGCGAGCCGGGGACCACCGACGGCCTCGCCCAGTTCGCGAGCCCGACGCGTGTCGCCTTCGTGTCGGAGAACGGTTCCGGGGTCGGCACCCTCAACTCTTTGGCGGTCGACGAGGACGGTTTCGTCGTCGCTTCGTTCACCAACGGCCAGCAACGCCGGCTCTACCGTTTGGCTCTCGCTACCTTTCCCAACCCGGCCGGGCTCGATCCACGGACCGGCAATGTCTACGCGGCCTCCGTCGAATCCGGAGAGTACGTAATGCTGGCGCCGGGCGAGGGCGGAGCCGGGCGCCTGGCTCCCTCATCGATCGAAGCTTCGAACGTCGATATCGCCGACGAGTTCACCAAGATGATCATCACCCAGCGCGCGTACTCGGCGAACGCCCGCGTCATCTCGACCACGGACGAGATGCTCGACGAGCTGATCCGTCTGCGTCGCTGATCGACGCGATGGCATTGGCGGTGCTGTACTTCGATGCATACGGTTCGGCTTTGCCCGGCGTCTTAGCCGGCCATTAAGTGCACGCAGCTAGGACTGGGCGAGCACCCGCGAAGAAGGATCGTCGGAGTTCGGGACGGAGATGTCGATGTCGGACCAGGAGACGGAGCGGGCCACGCTCGCGGTCGGCCCCAACGGGGTGCAGTTGCACCTCGAAGACCTGCCGGCGCCGTCGACCCGGCGCTGGGTCGCCCGACGCAAGGCGGCGGTCGTGGCGGCGGTGCGCGGTGGCCTCCTGACGCTCGAGGAGGCCTGCCGGCGCTACAACCTGTCCGCCGAAGAGTTCGCGTCCTGGGAGCGGCTGATCGATCGGCACGGGCTCGTCGGCCTGCGGATCACGCGGCTCAAGGAATTCCGGTGAGCCGACGACGGCGCGACGCTGTTAACCGGACCTTTACCGACCTGGCCTAGCGTGCCGTCGCGCGAGAACGCGACGACGGCACGAGGTCATGGCGACCGAGGTCCAGACGTTCGATTCCCGAGGCGAAGGTACCCGGCCGCCGGGGGCCGGTGGCCCCGGCGCCCTGCTCCACCAGCTCGGTTCGCTTGGGACCGGGCGGATCCTGGCACTCGGCGCGGTCGCGCTGGCGCTCGTGGCTTTCTTCGTCCTGATCGTCGCGCGGACGCTCGAGCCGCCTTACACGCTCCTGTTCGGGGGACTGGCGCCGGAGGACGCGCGGCGGATCGTCGAGCGGCTGGAGGCGGCGGGCGTGCCCCATCGGCTCGGTCCGACGGGCGACGCGGTCTTCGTGCCCGCCGATCGGGCGTTGCGGCTGCGCATGGACCTGGCCGAGCAGGGTCTGCCCTCGGGCGGCTCGGTCGGCTACGAGTTGTTCGACAAGAGCGGCCCGCTCGGCACCTCCGACTTCCTCGCCAACGTCAACCTCCGCCGCGCCCTCGAGGGGGAGCTGGCGCGCACCATCGCCGCGATCCGCCCCGTTCGGGCGGCCCGGGTCCACCTGGTCCTGCCGCGCCGCGAACTGTTCGAACGCGAGCGCCATCCCGCCTCGGCTTCCGTGGTGGTGAGCCTCGATGGCCCGGGTGGGCTCGACCGGCGCCAGGTACAAGCTATCCGAAACCTGGTGGCGGCCGCCGTCCCCGGCCTTGAGGTCGGTCGGGTCACGATCGTCGACGACCGAGGCAACCTCCTCGCTCGCGGCGGCGACGGGCCGAGCGCCGGCGTCGCGATCTCCGACCTCGAGGAGCAGCGGGTCGCCCTCGAGCAGAGGTTGCGCGGCAAGATCCTCCAGCTCCTCGAGCGGACGATCGGTCCGGGTCGGGTCGAGGCCGAGGTGACCGCCGACATCGATTTCGACGAGATCGTCACCACCGCCGAGCAGTACGACCCGAACGGCCAAGTCGCACGCAGCACGCAGACGATCGAGGAGAGCGGCGATCGGCGCGATGCCGAAGGCGGCGGGCTCACCGTTGCCAACAACCTACCGACCGAGCGGCCGGGACAGGCGGCCGGCGGCGCCAGCACGGAGCGCACCGCCCGCAGCGAGGAGACGGTCAATTACGAAATTTCCCGGACCGTCCGGAACCAAACCCGCAAGCCGGGGCATCTGCGGCGCCTGTCGATCGCCGTGCAGGTCGACGGAATCTGGAAGGTCGGAGCGGACGGAGCTCGCCGGTACGAGCCGCGTCCGCCCGAGGAGTTGGCGCAGATCGCCGCGCTCGTACGCAGCGCGGCCGGTGTCGACGAGGAGCGTGGCGACGTCGTCGAGGTGGTCTCCCGGCCGTTCCTCGAGCCCGAGACCGAGCCGCCCGTGGAGCCGGGTCTGCTCGACCTGGGCCGGGAGGAGCTGGCTCGGCTCGTCGAGCTCGGCGGCCTGGTGCTCCTCGCCGCGCTGGTCTTGCTGTTCGGCGTGCGCCCGCTGGTCCGGAGCTTGCGCCCGGCCGCGCAGCACGGCGAGGCGGCAGCCGCGGGCCGAGCCGAGGCCGGCGCGCTGCCGGCGCCGAGCGTGGCGCAATTGCCGGCGCCCGCGGGGGAGGCGGCGGTCGGGTCGCCGGGCGACGGTGTCCCCGCCCTCGAGGCCGAAGGGTCGGCGCGCGACGCACTCCTGCGGCAGGTCACGGAGATCGTGGCCAGCCGGCCCGAGGACGCCGTTCGGGTGATCCGGGGCTGGCTGAACGAGCGCTGAGGGAGGACGGCGGATGCCCGAGGTCACGAGCGAGCGGGTTCTCTCCGGTCCCGAGAAGGCGGCCGTGCTGGTCTTGGCCCTGGCCGAAGCGGAGAGCAGCAAGCTGCTCGCCGCGTTGGAGCCCCGCGAGATCAAGGAGCTCTCGCGGACCATCGCCCGGCTCGGCCGCATCGAGGCCGGTCTGGTCGAACGCGTCCTCGCGGAGTTCGGCGAACGGTTGGCCGGGCCGAGCGAGGTCACGGGCGGGCTCGAGACGACCGAGAAGTTGCTCGCCCGGATCCTCGAGAAAGAGCGCGTCGAGGCGATCCTGGAGGAGATCCGGGGGCCTGCCGAGCGGACCGTGTGGGACGGTCTCGGCAAGGTCGACGATGCGGCCCTGGCCCACTATCTGCGCAGCGAGCATCCGCAGACCGTGGCCGTCGTGCTCTCGCGCCTGCAGCCGGCCCAGGTCGCTCGTGTTCTCGCCAGACTGCCCGACGAGCTGGCGGTCGACACCATCACCCGCATGCTGCGCATCGAGGCGGTCCAGCCCGACGTGCTGGCCGATGTCGAACGGACGTTGCGCACCGAGTTCTTGGCCGATCTCGGCCGCACCGGGCGGCGCGACGGCCACGAGGCGTTGGCCGAGATCTTCAACAACTTCGACCGAGCGACCGAGACTCGTCTGATGGCTGCCCTCGAGGAGCGGGACAAGGAGGCGGCCGAGCGGATCAGGAGATTGATGTTCACGTTCGAGGATCTGAGCCGGTTGGACGGGGCGGGGATCCAGCTCTTGCTGCGCAACGCCGGCAACGCGCGCATCGCCGTGGCTCTCAAGGGAGCGAGCGAGCAGATCAAGAACCTGTTCTTCTCCAACATGTCGGAGCGTGCCGCCAAGATCCTGCGCGAGGAGATGGAGGCGCTGGGACCGATCCGCCTGCGCGACGTCGAGGAGGCGCAGCAGTTTTTGGTCAACATGGCCAAGGAGCTGGCGGCGGCTGGCGAGATCTTCCTTGCCGACGGCAAGGAAGACCAGATGGTCTATTGAGCCGTGCCGTCGATCGCGTCGTCGTTCGAACCCGGAACCGTCGGGCGCCGCTCCGATCTCGGGGGAGCCGCCGGGCCGGAACCGGCGCCACTGCCGGTCCGGCGGCTCGAGCTCGCCGAGCTGACCGAGCGGGCCCACGAGCCCGTCGCGTCGCCCGCAACCCCGCCGCGTGCGCCGGCTCCACGCGAGCCCGCGCTCCGCTTCGACGAGGCCGATCTCGCGCGGGCTTGCGCCGGCGCCGCAGCCGCCGCCGCGCGCGCCACGGAAAATACCGTCGCGGTCAGGCTCGCCGCGTCCGACGCCGCCTTGCGCGAGCGGCTGCTCGTCGCCGTGGGCGCGCTCCGGGCCGATTTGCGCCGGCGAGAGGAAGCGGTGCGGGCCCTGGTCGCCGCCCTCGTCACGGCTGCCCTCGAGAGTCTCGTGCCGTCGCTACGGGAGGCTCGTCTCTCGGCGGCGCTCGAGCGGGTGGTGGCCACCGTGGCCGCGGAGCCGCGACCTCTTCCCCCGCTGATCCTCGAGCTTCCGGAGCGGGACTTGCCGACCCTGGCGCCCCGGCTGCCGGCTCTCCTGGCGGAGGCCGGGCTCGAGGGCGGCTTCGAGGTCCGACCCTCGGCCGAGGGTGAGGTGGTCCGTCTGGTCTGTGGGGAGTTCTGGAGCGAGCTCGACGCGGCGGTTTGGGCCGCGACGGTCGGCGAGCGGGTTCGAGCGACGGTCGCGAGGCTCCCGATCGGAGCCTCGACGACCGAGGAGGAAAGCGATGAACGACGAGCAGACTGAGCTGCAGCCGGTGCAAGGCCGAGGGCCGGCGGTCCACGCACGGGCCGAGACCGCGGCGCAAAACGAAGCGCAACGCTTGAGCGCGGTCTACGACGTGCCGTTGCAGCTGTCGGCGGTGCTCGGCCGGACCACCATGCCGGTGAGTCAGCTGCTGCGGCTCGGCCGCGGTGCGGTCGTCGAGCTCGACCGCAAGGTCGGCGATCCGGTCGAGGTCTACGTCAACGATCGGCTGGTGGCGCGCGGCGAGATTCTGGTCCTCGAGGACCGGCTCGGTGTCACCTTGACCGAAATCGTCAAGAGCGCGCCATGAGGTGCCTCGAAAGCCGAGTCGAGCCGACGATCCCCGGGCCCGAGGCCGGTGTACGGGGACGAGCCCGCGTCGTCGGTCGCGATCCGGAAGCTCGCCTCCGCGGCGAGGATCGCGTCGCGCGATCGGCGTCGCCGGCGGAGGCGAGGCGAGTGCCACCTCCTCGCCGACCACCGGACGGACGGCACGGCGGCGGCCGGCGGTCGGGCTCGGCGGCGCGACGAGGCGTCCCGGCGAGCTCGGCGAGGTGGGGCGCGGGGAGCGGAGCATGCGTCTTCTGGTCGTAGGCGAACGGGGTCGGGAGGTGGCCGAGGCCTGTGCCATCGCCGCCGGCCGTGGCGTCGAGGTGCGCCATCGATCGAACCTCGAGGAAGCGATGGTCGAGTTGCGCGAGGGGCGCGGTGCCGACCTTCTGCTGGTCGACGTCCGCCGCGATGTCGCGGCCTTGGTCGCCGACCTCGCGCGCGAGCGGATCTGGCTGCCGGTCGTGGCCTACGGGATCGACGCCGAGCCGCGGGCGGCGGCCGCTGCCGTGCGGGCCGGCGCCAAGGACTTCATTCCGATGCCGCCGGATCCCGAGCTGATCGCGGCGCTGATCACGAGCCTGGCGGGCGACGCGCGCGACCCGATCAGCGAGGACCCGGCGATGCGTGCCGTGCTCGACCTCGCCCGGCAATACGCCCCGGCGGAGGCGAGCGTGCTGATCACCGGGGAGAGCGGGACCGGCAAGGAGGTCATGGCGCGCTTCGTGCACCGGCACAGCCGGCGTGCCGACCGCCCCTTCGTCTCCGTCAACTGTGCGGCGATCCCGGAGAATTTGCTCGAGAGCGAGCTGTTCGGCCACGAGCGCGGCGCCTTCACCGGTGCGGTCGCCCGACGGCTCGGCAAATTCGAAGAGGCGAACGGCGGGACGCTCCTGCTCGACGAGATCAGCGAGATGGAGCCGCGACTCCAAGCCAAGCTGCTGCGTGCGATCCAGGAGCGGGAGATCGACCGGGTGGGCGGCTCCCGGCCGGTCAAGGTCGACATCCGGCTGATCGCCACGAGCAACCGGGACCTGCAGCAGGAGGTCGCCAAGGGCACCTTTCGCGAGGACCTGTACTTCCGCCTCAACGTTCTGGGCCTGCACTTGCCGCCCCTGCGCGAGCGGCCGCGCGACATCGTGGCGCTCGCCCGCCATTTCGCCCGGCGGTTCGCCAAACTCAACGGGTTGCCGGAGCGCGACCTTTCCCAGCGAGCGATCGACAAGCTCCTCCGCCATCCCTGGCGCGGCAACGTGCGCGAGCTCGAGAACTGCCTGCACCGCGCGGTGCTGCTCGCCCGTGGGCCGGTGATCGAGGAGGACGCGATCCTGGTCTCGCCCGGTGGGCCGTCGGCCTCGGCCGCACCGGCCGTCGCCGCGGGCGGGCCGCTGGTCGGCCGGACCATCGCCGAGGTCGAGCGGGCGCTGATCCTCGATACGCTGCGCCACACCCTCGGCAACCGAACCCACGCCGCCGCCCTCCTCGGGATCTCGATCCGCACCCTGCGCAACAAGCTCAAGCAGTTCGTGGAGGAGGGGCTTCCCGTGCCACCGCCCGGCGGCGAGGGCGGCGCTCGGGTCGGGGAAGGTGAGCCGTGCTGAGCCGGGTGCAGAGTGGGCTCGCCACCGGCTGGCCCGACCTCGCCCGCGCCCTCGGGCAAGGTGAGGTGCTGCTCGGCCTCGGGGTCGTCGCGATCCTGGTCGTCCTCATCCTCCCCTTGCCGCCGCTCCTGCTCGATCTTTTGCTCGCGGTCTCGATCACCTTCTCGGTTCTGATCCTCCTGACGGCTCTGTTCATCGAAAAGCCGCTCGAATTCAACGCCTTTCCGACGGTCCTCCTGATCGCCACGATGCTGCGGTTGGCGCTCAACCTCGCCTCGACACGTCTCATCCTGGCCCGCGGTCACGAAGGCACGGAGGCCGCCGGGCAGGTGATCGCCGCCTTCGGCGGGTTCATCATGCAGGGGAGCTTCGTCATCGGGCTGATCGTCTTCGCGATCCTGGTGATCGTGAACTTCGTCGTCATCACCAAAGGCTCGGGCCGGATCGCCGAAGTGGCCGCGCGCTTCTCGCTCGATGCCATGCCCGGCAAACAGATGGCGATCGATGCCGATCTTTCGGCCGGCCTGATCGACGAGGCGACCGCCCGGGCGCGCCGTCGCACGCTCGAGGAAGAGAGCGCCTTCTTCGGTGCCATGGACGGTGCCGCCAAGTTCGTCCGCGGCGACGCCATCGCCGGGCTATTGATCACGGCGATCAACCTCCTGGGCGGGCTGTTGATCGGCGTCGCCCAGATGGGCCTGAGCCTCGCCGAGGCCGCGCGGACCTACGCGCTCTTGACCGTCGGCGACGGCCTCGTTTCGCAGATCCCGGCGCTGTTCGTCTCGATGGCCGCCGGTCTCCTGGTGACCAAGGCCGGCGTGAGCGGCCGCGCCGACCAGGCGCTGTTCTCCCAGCTCGGCGCCTTCCCGCGGGCGTTCGGCGTCACCGGCGCGCTCGCCGTGGCGCTCGCCCTTCTCCCGGGTCTCCCGGCCCTACCGTTCTTGGCCCTCGGCGCGGGCGCCGGCTGGCTCGCCTGGCGGGCCCGCCCGAAGCCGGCCGCCGAGCCGCTCCCGGCCGCCGAGGCCGCGAGTCGGACCCGCCCGCAGGCGGCGAGCGACGAGACGGTGGCCGCCGCCCTCGCCATGGACCCGATCCGGCTCGAGCTCGGCTACGGGCTCCTGCCCCTGATCGACGAGGCGCAAGGCGGTCGGCTCGCCGAGCAGATCCGCGCGCTGCGCCGTCAACTGGCCCAGGAGCTGGGCTTCGTGCTGCCCTCGGTGCGGATCCAGGACAACATCCAGCTCCCCTCCACGACCTACGTCGTGCGGATCAAGGAGCTCGAAGCCGGCCGCGGGGAGGTCCGGCCGGCCATGCTACTCGTGATGGACCCGCTCGGCCGGCCGATCGATCTTCCGGGCGAGCCGACCACCGAGCCCACCTTCGGTCTGCAAGCGAGCTGGATCGTACCCGCCTTGCGCGAGGAAGCGAGCTTGCGCGGCCTCACCGTGGTCGATCCGGCGACCGTGGTGACCACCCATCTGACCGAGGTCATCAAGGAGCATCTGGCCGACCTCTTGTCCTTCTCCGAAACCCAAAAACTCATGAAGGAGCTCGGCGACGACTATCAGAAGCTCCTCGCCGACCTCGTCCCGGCGCGGATCACCACGGCGGGGATCCAGCGCGTGTTGCAGGGCCTCTTGGCCGAGCGGGTCTCGATCCGCGACCTCAAGCTGATCCTCGAGGCGATCGCCGAGGCGGTCGGCCACACCCAGAACGTGATGGTGATCATCGAGCACGTGCGCGCCCGGCTCGCCCGCCAGATCAGCACCGCGGCGACCGGTCCGGGTGGCTACGTGCCGATCCTGACGCTCTCGGCGGAGTGGGAGCAGGCCTTCGCCGAGGCCCTCGTGGGCCAGGGCGACGAGCGGCAGTTGGCCATGTCGCCGGCCCGCCTGCAGGATTTCATCCGCGCGGTGCGCGAGGCCTTCGAGGCCCAGGCGTTGCGCGGTGAGCTCCCGGTCCTGGTCACGAGTCCGCCGATCCGGCCCTATGTCCGGTCGATCGTCGAGCGCTTCCGACCCGCGACCATCGTCCTCTCGCACAACGAGATCCATCCCAAGGCGCGCCTCAAGGCGCTCGGTCAGGTGTGAGCCATGCGACTGCGGATCTTCGAGGCCCCGACCATGCAGGAGGCCCTCGCGCGGATGCGCGCGGCCCTCGGGCCCGAGGCGGTGATCGTCGCCACCCGCGAGGACGCGGGTGGGATCCGGCTCACCGCCGCGGCCGACACCCTGGAGCCCGATCTCGACCAGCTCCTCGCCCGGCCGGCGTCGAGCCCGGCGCGCGAGGTGGTGCGAGCGGCCCTGCACCGGCACGGCCTCGACGAGACGCGCTGCGCCGCGCTCCTCGCTGCCGCGCCGAACGTGGGTGCGCTCGACCCGTCGGTGCTGCTCGCCGAGGCGCTGGCGCGGCGCTACCGCTTCCCGCCGGACGGCCCGCCCCCCGCCGGCGCACTCCTTCTGATCGGACCGCCCGGCGCCAGCAAGACCGCCGTGGTCGCCCGTCTCGCCGCTGCGGCGCGGCTCGCCGGCGAGACGCCGGAGGTGCTGAGCGCCGATCTCGAACGCGTGGGTGGCCTCGATCAATTGCGCGGGCTGTTGACGCCACTCGGCCTCGAACCCCGGCCGCTCGGCGAGACCCCACCGGTCGGCACCCGCCGCCCGGTCCTGGTCGACGGCCCGGGTGTCAACCCGTTCCGGCGTGACGAGATGGTCGCCCTTTCGGCCCTGGTCCGCCGCTCGGGATGCGAGCCGGTGCTCGTTCTCCCGGCCGGGCTGGATCCCGAGGATTGTGCCGAGCTCGCCGCCAACTTCCAAGTCATGGGGGTCCGTCGGATGATCACGACGCGGCTCGACGCCGCTCGCCGCCTGGGCGGCATCCTCGCCGCGGCCGAGCTCGGACTGGAGCTCGCCATGGCCGCCACGAGCCCGCTCATCGGCAAGCCGCTTTTGCCCTGGAGTGCCGCCGGTCTCGCCCGGCTGCTCCTCGCCCGCGCCGGTGACCGACCGGGAGACGGCCCATGATCGGCACGCTCGCTCTCGCCTCGGGCAAGGGCGGTGTGGGCAAGACCGTCCTCGCCGTGAGCCTCGGCCACGCCCTCGCCCGCGCCGGCGCGCGGGTGCTCCTGATCGATGCCGATCTCGGCCTCGCCAATGTCGACGTCCAGCTCGGGCTCGTCGAGGACCGCCATCTCGGTCGAGCGCTCGCCGAACGCCGCCCGCTCGCCGAGATGGTCGTGCGGGACGAGGCGACCGGCCTCGCCCTCCTGCTCGGGCCTTCCGGCTGGAGGAGCCTCGCCCAGCTCGAAGGCGAAGCCCTCGAACGCTTGGCCGGCGAGATCGAGGCGTTGAGCCGGGGGTACGACGCGACGCTGCTCGACCTACCGGCCGGCATCGGTTCGCGCACACTGCGCCTCGCCCGGCTCGCCCGCCGCGTCCTTTTGGTGGCCACGCCCGAGCCTACCGCGCTGACCGACGCCTATGCCCTCCTCAAAGTCGGCCTCAAGGACCATCCCGGGCTCGGCCTGGTCGTGAACATGGCCGAGGACCGGGCGGACGGTGCGAGCGCGGCGCGCACGCTCGCGACCACCGCGCGCCGCTTCCTCGATCGCGAGCTGCCGGTGCTCGGCATCGTCCGTCGCGATCCGCGCGTGCCCGATGCGATCGCCCGACAGCGACCCTTGCTCGCCCGGCACCCGACCGCGCCGGCCGCCGCCGACATGGAGGAGCTCGCCCGCTCGCTGCTCGCCGAGGAGCGCGGCTGCCGGCCGGCGACCTGAGGTGCCGTGGGCGCAGGGGCTCGGCTCAGGCGGGAACCGCCGATCGGAAGGGCTCGACGCGGGCCGCCGAATATTTGAACTCGGGGATCTTGCCCCAGGGGTCGAGTTCGGGCCGGGTCAGGAGGTTGGCCGCCGCCTCGACGTAGCAGAACGGCACGAAGACCGTGCCCGGCGCGATCGCCGGGTCCTCGCGTGCCATGAGCTCGATCGTCCCGCGGCGGGTGGAAAGCCGCAGCCGATCGCCCGGCGAAAGGCCGAGCCGCTCGAGATCGGCCCGCGCCATGGCGCAGAACGGCTCGGGCTCGAGCGCGTCCAGCACCGTGGCCCGCCGGGTCATCGCGCCCGTGTGCCAATGCTCGAGCGTGCGCCCGGTGATCAACACGAAGGGGTACTCCTCGTCGGGCTGCTCGGAGGGCGGCACGGGCGAGACCGGAACGAGTCGGGCGCGGCCGTCGGCCGTCGGGAAGCGGTCGGCGAAGATCACGCCCTCGCCCGGGTGGTCGGGGGCGGGGCAGGGATAGGCGACCGAGCCCTCGCGCTCGAGCCGCTCCCAGGTGATGTTGTCGAGCGACGGCATCACCTGCTTCATCTCGGCGAAGACGTCGGCCGGGCCCCGGTAGTTCCAGTCGAGGCCGAGCCGACGCGCCATCTCCTGAAGGATCCACCAATCCTGGCGCGCCGCGCCGGGCGGGTCGAGCGCCGGGCGGCCGAGCTGGACCTGGCGGTTGGTGTTGGTGACGGTGCCGGTCTTCTCGGGCCAAGCCGAGGCCGGCAGGACGACGTCCGCGTACATCGCCGTCTCGGTCAAGAAGATGTCCTGTACGACGAGATGCTCGAGGCGGGCGAGCGCGATCCGGGCGTGGTGGCTGTCCGGATCGGACATGGCCGGGTTCTCGCCCATGACGTAGAGGCCGCGGATCGCCCCTGCGGCGGCGGCCTCGACGATCTCGACCACCGTGAGCCCCGGGGCCGGGTCGAGCGGGTGGCCCCAGAGCGCCTCGAGCTTGGCCCGCCAGGCGGCGTCGCCGACCTTGTGGTAGTCGGGAAAGACCATCGGGATCAGGCCGGCATCGGAAGCACCTTGGACGTTGTTCTGGCCGCGCAGAGGGTGCAGCCCGGTGCCCGGGCGCCCGACGTGACCGCAGATCAAGGTGAGCGCGATGAGCGCGCGGCAATTGTCGGTGCCGTGCGTGTGCTGGGAGACGCCCATGCCCCAGAAGACGATCGCCGCCCGGGCCCGGGCGAAAGCGCGCGCGACCTCGCGCAGCGTGTCGGCCGCGATCCCGCAGAGCGGCGCCATCGCCTCGGGCGGGAAGGCGCGGACGTGCGCCGCCAGGTCTTCGAAGCCCTGGACGTGGGCGGCGACATATTGCCGATCGTAGAGCTCTTCGCTCACGACGACGTTCAAGAGCGCGGTCAAGAGCGCGACGTCGCTGCCCGGGGTGAACCGGAGCATCCAGGTCGCGTGGCGAGCGAGGGCTTGGCCGCGCGGGTCCATCACGACGAGCTTGGCACCTCGGGCCACCGCCTGCTTGATGTAGGTGGCGGCCACCGGATGGTTCTCGGTCGGGTTGGCGCCGATCACCACGATCAGATCGGCGTTGAGCGCCTCGGTGAAGGGTGCGGTCACGGCACCCGTGCCGATGCCCTCCATGAGCGCGGCGACCGAGGAAGCGTGGCAAAGCCGCGTGCAGTGGTCGACATTGTTCGTTCCGAACGCGGTGCGGACGAGCTTCTGGAAGAGATAGGCCTCCTCGTTCGAGCCCTTGGCCGAGCCGAAGCCGGCGAGGGCGCCGGCGCCGAACCGTTCCTTGATCCGCCGCAGCCCGCCTGCCGCGACGTCGAGCGCCTCCTCCCAGCTCGCCTCGCGGAAGTGCGTCCAGGGGTCGGCGGGGTCGATCGGCGGGTCGACCGTCTTGGGTGCGTCGGGCCGGCGGATCAGCGGCACGGTGAGCCGTTCCGGGCTGCGGACGTAATCGAAGCCGAAGCGGCCCTTGACGCAGAGCCGTTTTTCGTTGGCCGGGCCGTTCGCGCCCGTGACCCAGGCGATCCGGTCGTCGCGGACGTGAAAGGTGACCCGGCACCCCACGCCGCAATAGGGGCAGACGCTTTCGACCGAACGATCGGCTCCGTAAGCCCCCCGGCCGGTCGCCCGATCGACGATCGTGGCGGGCATCAAGGCCCCGGTTGGGCAGGCTTGGACGCATTCGCCGCAAGCCACGCAGGTCGAGGCCCCCATCGGATCGTCCTGGTCGAAGACGATCTTGCTGCCCGCGCCGCGATAGGCCATGCCGATCACGTCGTTGACCTGGACCTCGCGACAGGCGCGCACGCAGAGATTGCACTGGATGCAGGCGTCGAGCTGGACGGCCATCGCCGGGTGCGACCAGTCGGCCTCGGGCTTCTCGGCGCGGGCCGGGAAGCGGCTTTCGCGGACGCCGATCCGCTCGGCCCAGGACCAGAGCCGGCTGGTGCGGTCGTGGGCGTCCGCGCGCGGCGGCTGATCGGCGAGCAGGAGCTCCATCACCATCCGGCGCGCCTGCACCGCGCGGCTCGACGCGGTCCGCACGACCATGCCCGGGGTGGGCTTGCGGATGCAGGAGGCCGCGAGCGTGCGCTCACCCTCGATCTCGACCATGCAGGCGCGGCAATTGCCGTCGGCCCGGTAGCCGGGTTCGGGCAGCCAGCAGAGATGCGGGATGGCGATCCCGTGGCGCTCGGCGACCTGCCAAATGGTCTCGCCTGGCCGAGCCTGGACCTGCCGGCCGTCCAAGGTGAAGAGCAGGGGCTCGCTCACGGGCTCAGGCCTCCGCACGCCGCGGCAGCTCCGCCGCGGTGAACAGTTCGGGGAAGTGCCGGAACAGGCTGTCGAGCGGGTTCGGGGCCGCTTGCCCCAGGCCGCAGATCGAGGCGTCGCGCATCGCCAGCGCGAGTTCGGCCAGCAACGCACCGTCCCAGCGCGGCCGTTCCATGAGCACGAGCGCCTTCTCGGTGCCGACCCGGCAAGGCGTGCACTGGCCGCAGGACTCGTCGGCGAAGAAGGCCATGAGGTTGCGGGCCACGGCGCGCAGATCGTCCTTCTGCGAAAGGACCACGACCGCGTGGCTGCCGACGAAGCAGCCCTCCCGCTCGAGGGTGCCGAAATCGAGCGGCAAATCGGCGAGCCGCGCCGGCAGGATGCCGCCCGAGGCGCCACCCGGCAGGTACGCTGCGAGCTGGTGGCCCGGCGCCATGCCGCCGCAGAACTCGTCGACGAGCTCCCGCAGCGTGATCCCGGCCGGGGCGATCTTGACGCCGGGCTCTCGCACCCGCCCGGAGACCGAGAAGGAGCGCAGGCCCTTGGCGCCCCGCCGGCCCTGCGCGGCGAACCACTCCGCGCCGCGCTCCAGGATCGTCGGCACCCAGGCGAGCGTCTCGACATTGTTGACGAGCGTCGGTCGGCCGAACAGGCCGCGCTCCGCGACGTAGGGCGGGCGGTGGCGGGGTAGGCCGCGCTTGCCCTCGAGGCTCTCGATGAGCGCCGATTCCTCGCCGCAGATGTAGGCCCCGGCACCGCGCCGCAGCACGATCCGGCCGGGCTCGACCAGCCCCTCCGCCTCGAGCTCGCCGATCGCCCGCTCCAGCAGCAGCCGGACGTGCGGGTACTCGTCGCGCAGATAGATCCACATCCGCTCGGCTGCGACCACCTCTGCGGCGATCAGCATGCCCTCGAGGAAGCGGTGCGGGTGGCGCGCCAGGTGCCAGCCGTCCTTGAAGGTCCCGGGCTCGCCCTCGTCGGCATTGACGCAGAGCTCGCGCGGTCCCGGGAAGGAGCGGACGATCCGCCATTTGCGTGCGGTCGGGAACCCGGCCCCACCCAGGCCGCGCAAGCCGGCCCGCTCGATCTCTTCGAGCACCCGCTCGATCGCCGCCTCGCGGTCGGCGGCGGTCCGCAGCGCCCGGAGGTGCCGGTAGCCGCCCTCCGCGAGATAGGCACGCAGGCCCTGAGCCGGCGGAAGTTCGGGTTCGACGGCCCGGTCGGCCATCGCCCTCTGCGCCACTTCGAGCGATACCGGCGCCAAGAGCCGCTGGCCGAGCATCGCCGCGGGTGCCCGATCGCACGCGCCCATGCAGGGGGCGTGCACCACTCGCACGGCCTCCGGGTCGAGCCCGCGCTGGAGCTCGGCATGGAGGGCTTCGGCGCCGGCGAGCATGCAGGCGACGCTGTCGCAGACCCGAAGGGTGAGCGCCGCCGGCGGGGCTTCGCCTTCGCGGATCACGTCGAAATGGGCGTAGAAGGTCGCGACCTCGAAGACCTCGGCCTGGGCGAGGCGCATCTCCTCGGCCAGGGCCGCGAGATGGGCCGTCGAAAGATGGCCGAAGCGGTCCTGCAGGAGGTGGAGGTGCTCGATCAGGAGCGTCGGGTCGCGCGGCCGGTCGCCCAGAAGCGCCCGCACCTCGGCCCGGACCCGGGGATCGACCTGCCGGCCCTTGGGGAAGGGGCGGCCGCGACCGCGTCGCGAACGAACGCCCGGTGGCACCAGCGTGACGGTCGCCATCCTTCCTCCCCGCACTCCGCAGCGGCGATGATGACGGCCGCGTCGGTGCGGGGCAAGCCCGTGCCGCGCGCGACGCGGCTTTGGGCCGTGTCGGTTGCGGCTGCCGTGCGGTGCGCCTAGCAACGGCCGTCGATCGGAACGGGCGGAAGGGATCGTAGCCTTGGACCTCGGCCTCGTCCCCGGCGCTTTCGTCCGCCACCCGCAATGCCCCGACTGGGGTACCGGCCAGGTCCAGTCGGTCGTCGGCCCGCGGGTGACGGTGAATTTCGAGCATCGCGGCAAGGTCGTTTTGGACACCCGCCACGTCGCCCTCGAGGTCGTGCGGCCGGCACGCGAGCCGGAGCGGTGAACCGCACGATCCTGCTCTTGGCCGCGGCCGGCTTCTTCGCCGCCGGCACCACCCGGGTGACCGACGCGCTGCTGCCCGACATCGCCGCCACCTTCGACGTTCCGATCCCGCAGGCCGCGGTCGCGATCACCGCCTTCACCTTCGCCTACGGCCTGTTCCAACTCCTCTACGGACCGGTCGGCGCGCGGATCGGCCCGTTCCGCACGGTCGCGCTCTCGACCGCGCTTACCGCCTTCACCACCGCCCTCGCCGCACTCGCGCCGACGCTCTTCTGGCTCGCGCTCGCCCGGCTCGCTTCCGGCCTCACCTGTGCCGCGATCATCCCGATGTCGATGGCCTTCATCGGCGACACGGTGGCCTACGAGCGGCGCCAGCCGGTCCTCGCCCGCTTCCTCACCGGCCACATCGCCGGCCTCGTGGCCGGCCAGGCGGCAGCCGGCCTGTTGGCCGAGCTCGTGAGTTGGCGGACCGTCTTCCTCGTCCTGGGTGCCGGGTTCGGCCTCGTGGCTCTCCTTCTCTTCGGCGAGCTCGCCCGCGGCGCGGCGCCCGGTCGGCCGAGCGAGGTCACGACGACTCCGCTCCTCCAATATGCGCGGGTGTTGCGGCTGCCCTGGGCGCGGACCGTCCTCCTCACGGTCACCCTCGAGGGGCTCTTCTGCTTCGGCGCGGTCGCGTACGTGGGCGCGTTCCTGCGGGAGAGCTTCGCGCTCCCCTACGCACTGATCGGCCTCGTGCTCGCGGCCTTCGGCCTCGGTGGCCTCGTCTACGCGCTCTCGGTGCGCCGGCTGCTCGCGACACTCGGCGAGGTCGGCCTCGCCGCCGCCGGGGGCGGCGTCATGGCCCTCGCCTTCGTCCTGCTCGCAGTGGCACCCGCCCCCTGGCTCGCGGCGCCGGCGACCGCCCTCTGCGGCCTCGGCTATTACATGCTGCACAACACGCTGCAGACCAACGCCACCCAGATGGCGCCGTTCGACCGCTCGGCCGCGATCGCGCTCTTCGCCTTCGGCCTGTTCGTGGGCCAAGCGGTGGGGGCGGCGCTCTTCGGCCTCGCCCTGCCGCTCTCGGGCTATCGCGGCGGCTTCCTCCTCGCCGCCGCCGCCCTCCTCCTGATCGGCCCCGCCTTCGCTCGGGCCAAGCAGCGCGCCGCGACGACCGCCCCCGCACGCTGAGCTCCGGCCCTCAGAGCTTCTTGTACCAGAACTGGAGGCGCTTCGGCGTTTCCTCGGCCTCGCCGATCTCCTTCCAAGCGATCGTGCCGATCGCCCCCTCGAGCTTGCGGTAGCCGCGCTTGCTCCAGAACGCGTCGAGCGGCACGTAATCCGCGGGCTTCCTGGGATCGTTCGGGTCGCGGATCACCCCGCAGAAGCAGGCATAGTCGTAGTCGCCGAAGCTCCGCGCATGGTCCTCGCGTTCCTCGAAGAACCGCACGCCCAGGCCGCGGCCGCGATATTCCCGCAGCAGCACCGATTCCCCGAAATAGAAGGTCCGGGCGACCGGCAACCCGGCCTTCGCCACCGGTTCCGTGAGCTCCGGCGGCTCGGCCGCGAGCGGCAGGGCGGTCGAGGCGCCGACGAGCTCGGCACCGTCGAAGGCGCCCACGACAACCGCCCGCGGTTCTTCGATGTAGCGTTGCAGGTAGCGGCGCTCGTAATCCTCTTCGCCGTCGTAGAGATAGGGCCATTCGCGGAAGACGACGATCCTGAGCCGGGCGATCGCCGGCAGGTGCCGGCGGATCCCCTCGCCCACGAGCCGCTCGATCCGGATCTCCGAGGCCATCGCAGGTCCCCCCTTCCTCACACGATCGTCGGGGCCCCCGGTCGGCCGAGCCCGTCGAGCAGCGCCAGGAGTGCGACCGAGAGCCCCCCGAACAGCAGCACGAACCGGCCGTTGGGCCCGGGCGAGAGCGCCCGCGCGGGCAGCTCGAAGGCGCTGCGGGCAACGAGCAGGCTCAACGAGGTCGAGCCCAGCATGGTCCCGAGCGCCCAGCCCATGAGCCCGAGGCCGGCGAGTGCGAGGGGTGTCACGGGTGGTGCGCCCTCGGTCAAGAGGGCCATGGTGATCGCCACGGTCGCGAGCGGGTGGAGGCCCAGGATCGCGAGGAGCACGATCGAAGCGAGCAGGCCGCCCAGGAGCAGCCAGCCGGGGACGTGCCCCGCCAGAAGGGGCCCCCCGAGGAGCTTCGTCAGGCTCGAGACCGCGAGGACCCGGCCGAGCACGGTCACCACGCCCACGAGCAGCATCTCTTCGGCGAGCCTTCCCGCGAGCTCGAAGGTCCGCGAAGCCACCGCACGCGCCGTCCCGCGCGGCCGGGTCACGAGCCAGAGAGCGGCTGCGGGTGGCGTCACGAGGAGGACGGCGGCGAGGCTCGGCAGCCCCGAGAGGCTCGCGACGAGCACGATCGCCGCCGCCGCCCCGCCCACGGGCGGCAGGAGCGGTGCCAATGCGGCGAGGGCCGGCGCGAGGAACCGGGCGGCTCCGCGCGCATCGGTCGCCAGCGTGAGGAGCAGGGCGAGCAGGGAAAGCGCTAGGCCCAGGAGGGTGACCCGCCAGATGGCCAACTCGGGCAGGTGTCGGGTGACCAAGGCCATGCCCACGAAGAAGGGCGACCAGAGGACGGCGAGGCAGGAGCCACGCAACGCCATGGCGGCGAGCCGGGCCCGCTCGGCTCCGCTCGCCCGCGCATCGGCGAGCGGGGCCAGGACGGCGAAGCTGCCGGCGGTCAAGACCGCGCCGAACGCGTGTCCGCCCAGGAAAAAGCCGAGTGCCCGGGCCTCCCTCGGGAGAGCCTGCGCCCGCTGGCGGGCCCGATCGACCGCCGGGTGCGCCGCGGCGAGTGCCCGCACGAGAGCGATCGTGCCGAGAAAGGCGGGGTAGAGCAGGGCCTGATCCAGCCCTTCGAGCAGGAGCGCCGGCCGTCCTTCGACGAGCGCGAGGACGACCGCCGGGAGTGCCAGGCCGAGGGTGAGCCGCCGACTCGCCGGGCCGACCTGGAGGAGTGCGACGGCGCCGTAGGCCAGGAGCAGCGGCCGAGCGAGGGCCGCCGGCGTGGCCGAGCCGGTGAGCAGGGCCACGAGCTCGCTCGCCCAAAGGGCCAACAGCAGAGCGCGCCCGAGGCCGATCGACGCGCTGCGCAGCCGCTCGCTCGCCCGCCGTTCCATCCCCATCGACCCGCCGAAGCGCGGCGGGCAAGCTAACGGCTGGTGTTCGGTTCGTCCCGCTGCGGGCGCGACGATCGGCCCCGCCTTTGCCGCACATGCGCCCGTCGTCCCGCTCGTGTAGGCTCCGCGAATGGCGGTCCGGCACGACCGCACGCGTCGGAACGGAGCTCCGATCCGCCTTGCCGAGACGATCGCTCCTCTTCCTCCTCGTGCTCGCGCTCCTCGGCCTCGGCTCCGGGGCCGCCTGGTGGAGGTTCGGCCGCGAGCCGCCGCTGCCCGCGGGCATCTGGCGCACCCACGGCCGCAGCGAGGCCCGGCGGATCGACGTCGCCACCCGCTTCGCCGGCCGGCTCGTCGAGGTCCTCGTGCGCGAGGGCGATCGGGTCGAGGCCGGCCAGGTCGTGGCGCGGATCGAGGCGAGCGAGGTCGAAGCCCGGCTGCGCGAGGCCGAGGCGGCGCTGCACCAGGCCGAGCAGGCGCTCGCGGAGGCCCGGGCGCTCGAGCGCCAGCGCGAGAGCGAGCTCGCCTTCGCGATCCACGAGCTCGAGCGCGCCCAGAGCCTCGGCGAGCGCGGCTTCACCCCGGGCCAGATCGTCGACTTGCGCCGCACCCAGAAGGCCACTGCCGAGGCCGCACTCGCCGCTGCCCGGGCCGGCGTGCATCGGGCCGAGGCAGCGATCGCCGCGGCCCGCGCGACCGTGGCGCGGATCGGAAGCGACCTCGCCGAATACACCCTGCGCGCCCCCAGAGCCGGCCGGGTCCAGTACCGCCTGGCGGAGCCCGGCGAGGTGCTCGCACCGGGGGCCCGGGTCGTCTCCCTGCTCGATCTCGAGGACGTCTTCATGGTCGTCTTCGTGCCGACCGCGGTGGCCGGCCGACTGCGCTGGGGGGCGGAGGCGCGGATCGTGTTCGACGCCGCCCCGCAATGGGTGATCCCGGCGAGCGTGAGCTTCGTCGCCTCCGAGGCCCAGTTCACCCCGCGCTACGTCGAGACCGAAGCCGAACGCGAGAAGCTCATGTTCCGGGTCCAGGTGCGGATCCCGCCCGAGCTCCTGCGCGCCCATGCCGACGTCGTGAAGACCGGGATACCGGGCACGGTCCACCTCGCGGTCGACCCGGGTGTGGTTTGGCCCGAGCGGCTCGCGGTGCGGCTCCCCGATGTCCCGCGCGGCTGAGCCCGCGGTCCGCTGCCGGGGCCTCGTCCACGATTACGGGCGAACCCGCGCGCTCGATTCCGTGACCCTCGAGATCCCCGAAGGTGCCCTCGTGGGCTTCGTGGGCCCGGACGGGGTGGGCAAGTCGACGCTGCTGGCCCTCCTCGCCGGCGCCCGGCGCTTACAGGAAGGCGAACTCCGGGTGCTCGGGCTCGACCCGTCGCGCCGGGCCGAGCGGCGCCGGCTCGCTACCCGGGTCGCCTACATGCCCCAGGGGCTCGGGCGGAACCTCTATCCCACCCTCTCGGTGGCCGCCAATCTCGGCTTCTTCGCCCGGCTCTACGGCCTCGCCCCGGCCGATGCCCGGCGGCGGATCGCGAGCCTCGCGCTCGCCACGGGCCTGTCGCCGTTCCTCGAGCGGCCGGCGGGCAAGCTCTCGGGCGGGATGAAGCAGAAACTGGCACTCGCCTGCGCCCTCGTCCACGACCCGGACCTCTTGATCCTCGACGAGCCCACGAACGGCGTCGACC